>JACQXE010000005.1 GCA_016208915.1 Nitrospirota bacterium
AGTGTTTTCGAATATATTGAAATGTTCTATAATCGGCAGAGGAGGCATTCAGCCCTGGGATACCGTTCACCGGTATCATTTGAGCTGGAGGCTATGGCAGCCTAACTTAACTTAGTGTCCGTAAAAACGGGGGAAGATCAGATAAACTAAATAAGCAAGTCCTAATTGTTTGATTGAACGTAATCTTTGGAAAAGTAACGTATCAATAAGAGCAACTTCCCATTGATGAAGACTTACATATCTTTCAATTGGGTCTGAAAAAACTTTGGGTGAATTTAATTCATCCCCAATTATTTCATTTTTAGGTGGAAGATTTTTTTTACAAAACTCGTCAACCCCTTGATAAAATGGCTCAAGCTTAAGCTCTTGGATTATACGTTTTGGAACTTTACTCATATTCTGGCTTTTTTAAAAAATGGGATGGTTTTATTAATCTCATAAAATTTACCATGCCTTCAAGTAGCGTTTAACTTGTTCATATCAGCACTTGAAGTGCGGATATTCTGATTCTTGATGAGCGCAGGGCTATACAGAAAAGTTAAGTTGATTCTGCAAGAGCCATTTTTGGTAACATTTATCCCATTTAAAACCTAGACCGTAAAGGTTACGGATATTATGAATATGCTGAATAGCTCTGTCAATGAAAATTGTGAGAGTGGTGGAGCTACAAGCAAAAAATAACTGTGCTATAATCTTCCTATGGAAAAAGCAAGGGCGCACCTATTAATCTCAATAATGAACGGGTGGCATGGAGCGTTTTCCTTTGTCAATCCAATAACCTTAGCAACGCAAATGCTGTTGTTAAACGAAGTTATGCCCGCTTATATAATATTCTCTAAAAGTCGTGATCCATGACATATTGCAACTATTTCAATAACTTCTTCTTTGATTCGATAAACGATTCTATAATTCTCATAAATCTTTTCTCTCAAGTTTTCATCGTTATATTCTGGAACAATGCGGCCTGCTCTTGGAAACTGAGGAATGGTTTTAATAATTGAAATAATTCGTTTGGCAAAAAGAACAGCATAATATTTTGAATTCTTTGCGATATAGTCACAAATTCCCTCAAAATGGGAAGCTGCACGCGGTGACCATTTTATGCGGTAAGCCATTTGGACATCCGCTTTTCAATTTCTTCATGAGGGATCCCCTTCCCCTCATCCAATTCTTTCAATCCAGCATCAACCTGAAGTTTGAAATATAACTCTGCCATAATGTCATCAATCGAGACCTCTTCTGGGAGAGATTGAATCATCCGAATAACCTGCTGCTTAACTTCTGCCATTTAAATCACCTCCTCAATATCCTTATAAGGCATTATAAAACAATTCGTCAAAAAGCGGGCATAATTTTGTTTAACTTGTTCATATCAGCACTTGAAGTGCGGATATTCTGATTCTTGATGAGCGTAGGGCTATACAGGAAAGTTAGGTTGATTCTGCAAGAGCCATTTTGGGTAATATTTACCATTTTAACCTCGACTGTGAAGGTTGCAGACATTATGAATATAGTTGAATGGTTCTGTCAATGAAAATTGTGAGAGTGAAGGAGCTACAAGCAAGAATAACTGTGCTATAATCTTCCTATGGAAAAAGCGCAGGCGCATTTATTAATCTCAGGGAGGGTGCAGGGAGTATTCTACAGGTCATTCACAGAAGATGTTGCCCTTTCACTCGGGCTAAAAGGATGGGTGAAAAACTGCAGTGACGGAATGGTAGAGGCTGTCTTTGAGGGCAAAAAAGAGGACATAGAGAAAGCAATAATTCTTTGCCATAAAGGGCCTCCTGCTTCTAAGGTCAATTCAATAGATGTAAAATGGGAAAAGTTTACGAATGAATTCGATTCTTTCTCAATACGATACTTTTGAATGAGACAGCTTGAACCTCCTGAGCCTTAAGGCATTTGTCACCACAGTTACCGATGAAATTCCCATGGCGCCAGCCGCGAAGATAGGACTTAGGAGTATGCCGACATCAGCCTGTGCAAGCGCAGGCGCATCTAAGAGTTTCTACAATCACTGACTCGTCTTTCATAAAACTTTCATTCCCTAAGAGGATATTCTTGTCATCAACAGAGGAATAGCCCGCAATGTTGACAGAAACCGAGATTACACCATCGAGACTGGTAAGGGCATTTTCCACTCCCTTCACACAAGCTGCACAGGACATTCCTGTTATTGGCAGATCAATCCTCTTCACTCTTTCATGAATCTTTTCAATACTTTCTTCGATCATTGCGTCATCCCTGAATATCTTTCATTCCTCTCAGTGCACTTTATTTATTGAACATTCCAGACAGTCTTCGCGCCAAACGCAATTGGTCTGCTCACATACACCCAATATTGCAGTGCCATAACAGTCAAAATTACCTTCTACAAGTTGAATCGCATGAATAAGTTCAGGCTTTTTCAGATTTCCTGCCTTAATGCCTTTTGCCTTTGCAATCGCCTTAATCTTCTGAATTTGCATGTTGTTCTCCTTTCGTACTAATTGTTTATGCTATTCGCCCTTAGGTTTAGAGCGTTCCTCTTGTTTTGGGACATCTCCTCCTTTCATTTTTAAAAATGAAATGTATTAATGTGCAGCGCAGTATTCTGCGTCATAATCAAGAAGTTCTGTTATCGTAGGATTAGACCCACATACAGGGCAGTCAGGATTCTTGGGAATCTTAACCTTCCTGAATGTGGTCTTTAATGCATCATATATCAAAAGTGTGTTCTTAAGGACATCGCCTTTGCCAAGTATAAGCTTGATAACCTCAATAGCCTGCAATGACCCTATAACTCCTGGTATGGCTCCTATAACACCTGCCTCCTGACATGACGGAACAAGACCAGGAGGAGGCATTTCTTCAAACAGACACCTGTAGCAGTGCCCTTGTCCCGGGATGATTGTAGTAACATGACCTTCAAATTTCAGTATTGCTCCGCTTACCAATGGTTTTTTGAGCATCACACATGCATCGTTAACAAGATATCTCGTAGGAAAATTATCACTTCCATCAACCACAATATCATGGTTCTTTATCAAGTCCATGATGTTATCTTTAGTTATCTTCTGCGGAATCCCTACTATATTGACATCAGGATTCAGGTTTTTAAATGTTTCACTTACAGAGTCAACCTTCAGTTTTCCAAGTGATTTAACGCTATGCGCTATCTGTCTCTGCAGATTGCTAAGTTCAACAGTATCATTGTCTATTATTGTAATCCTACCGATGCCTGCTCCTGTAAGATAATAACCCACAGGACAGCCCAGACCCCCGGCACCAACTATAAAGACCTTTGCATTAAGCAGTTTCTTCTGCCCCTTCCCTCCAACCTCAGGAAGGATTATCTGACGACTGTATTTTTGAAGTTGTTCTTCTGTGAATTCACTCACTCTTTTTCTTTCCTTATCTGGATTATCCAGTCAGTATCATTAACCTTTTCGACTTTAAGTACTTTCTGTCCGTGGTCCTCCATTGATTTCGGTATGCTCTTTGACGCCTCCTCAAAATCAAGGAGGATCTCAAGAACCTGGCCAACCTTCATGTCTTCAACAGCAAGTTTTGCCTTGACAAATGTATACGGGCATACAAGCCCTTTTATACTAATCTTCTTATCAGGTTTTATGTCTTCTTCCATAGCCAACGCCCCCTTAATATTAAATACAGTTTATACCACCTTTGACCAAAAATCCACCATTAAGATAACCATATAAAAACAATGTTTCCTACAATAAAAATCATTACTATTTATGGCACAGAAATGGTTTTTGAATAGATTCTAATGCCTCCTTTTGCTACGACAAAAAAATTGAAAAATAAAGGGCGTTTCACGCGAGAAATATCCATTCAAAAAACTACTTCTAATTTTATCTATGTCTTTAAATCTCGTAAACCAATCCTAATACGGTATCACTACATCGTATTCCACCAAGGCACGGGCAATTTCCTCGGTGCTCATATGCTGAAATTTATCCTCATGGTTATTTGAATATATTATGACGTTCATCTCACAAAGCGCTTCGATACTAAGGTCGATCATCTCATCCTTTTCGAGTTTATTATCCATAATAAATATAGTAACTTTGTCGTCTGCGAGTGTAAGGCCGAGAGCTGTCCTCAATGCTTTTTGCTGCCTTGTTCTTATAAGCACAGCAATCTTTTTTGTCATTTTTGCCTCTGTGCTAAAAAATTCTCTGGTACAGCGACCAACTCAGAAATATTTTACCATAAATCAGATGAGAGCACTCCGTTGGTCATCTTCATCTGCTTTCCTGTCTGTTTAGCAAGTTTAGTTCCAGATATTTCTTAAAGACTTTATCTGAATTTTTGAGCTGTTCAATAAAATATTCGAATATTCCTTGATTTTATCTTGTCTTTTGGGTTCTTTCACAATTGTTCTTCTGAACTTCCCTTTACGCATTTTGCAAGATTATAAGAGCAATAAAAGTAGACTGTCAAGGTTTAGGAATTCAAAGGGGATGCCTGCAAAAAGCAGGCATCCCCTTATTCCAGATTCTAAAAAACCTTTATCGGTCGAGCGTCACCCTTTTCGTTACTTTATGGATAGGAACTTTGTTTTCCGGGACCTGAAGTTCATAGTTGAGTTCTACTGTCACATCCACAGTCCTTACACCTTCAGGAAGCTTTATCTCAAAGGTCTCTTTCTTTGCAGCATATGGCTGAAGGCTCGTATCACGGACATAGGATGCCTTGTTCTGGGCTCCATAGGCCATCTTTTCATCTCTGCATGTAGTAGCCTGGGTATGATAGTGCCTTTCGTCCCTGAATATCTCCTTGCCGTCTATTGTCTTTGCGGTCACTTCCATGACCACCCTGTTATGCGATGGTCAGCCGTCAGGGATTCTGTGTCCGGCAGTATGAGAAATTTTTGTGTTCACCACAACCATTGGCGTCAAAGCGCCTGCCTTCCGAAGCCACTGATAACCGAGTGTCTGCACATCAAGGTTGATTGCCTTACTAAGCCGTGCAGAGGAATCGTTTTTGTCGTTCCAGTTCGGAGCTATGAGATGGTCTGCCTTGCCATTAACCATCGGCATATGACACTCCTGACACGTCTGAAAACCTCCCTGAGGAATATAGGAATGCTGGTAGCTTCCATAGAGTGTTGCACACTGAACGGGATTTTCAAATTCAAAATTCGGTCCTGTTCCATGGCACTGGCCACAGTATATTGCCTGTGTCATGATTACGCTCTTCTTCACCTTTGTAAATGTCTTATCCGGATGGGAATCTATATTCTTCGTCCCATAGATTACGTTCTTCTCAGGGTTGCCTTCCTGAAGCCTGTGCACTATAGCCTTTTCGTTATGACAGACGATGCAGGTGATCTGGAGCTTGCCCACTTTTACTTTATCTCCTGCCAATAATGCCTCGGACAGTTCTGCTGCAACAGAATCCTCTGCTGAGATTAAGGCCTGGGGCAGATGACATTTAACACAGGGAAAATTTTTCAAAGTTGCCTGCTTAGGATCTTTTGGTGTAAAGGCGCTTGCCTTCACAACAGGCACAAGCATTAAACCATCAGCGACACCCATGAGTGGTCTGGCATGGTGTGACTTTTCCCACTGTGCGTAGATCTCTGCATGACATGACTTGCAGCGTGATGAGTCATACATCTTGGCGAGTTCATCGATTGTCTTTGCCTTCTCGGCAAAAGCAATCACCGGAAAAACAATACAAAAAAAGACCAGAATTGCCTTGTAAACTCTCATAACCCCTCCTTTCTTAAGGAATACGTTTGGATTAGATTTCGATACTCTTCCGCTATAAATATTCAGCTATCACCTCCTTCTTACCAACCCTCAATCTCGATGTAAAATCATGAGAGTTTTCTGTCGTATAAGCCAATTATCTCAGATTTTCATCGCAACTGCAAATGTTATAAAATCTTTTGGGGAGAAAGTCAACTTCAATTTCAAAATTGAGATGTCATGGTGATGGTGAATATGAGTATCTGTAGTTTTTCCAATTTTCGATCATTTCAAAATTGTTTTTAGTTTAAAATGAGTGTCTGCTAATTCATCCCTTTCCTTTATCAAAAGCCATTCCTTTTCTTTTCCCTTCATTCTGACAAGTAAAAATGTGCCTTTTAGCTTCTTACCCTTCAGATAAAACTCGAGCCTTCCCGCATGGATATCGCCAGCAACCAACCGATATGTTCCGCTGTCCCAAATAACAACCCTGCCAGCGCCATACTGTCCTTCTGGTATTATACCTTCAAACGTGCCATACTCAAGCGGGTGGTCTTCTACCTGAACAGCAAGCCTCTTTTCAGCAGGATTCATGGAAGGCCCTTTCGGAACTGCCCATGACTTGAGAACGCCATCCATCTCAAGCCTAAAATCAAAGTGGAGGTGGCTCGCATGGTGCTCATGAACAACAAAATTCAACATAGATTGAAGATACATCATATCAATGCTGTATGCAAGGGGAGCAACATGTCAGTAGCGTAAATACCTCCGTCAGAGAAGCTCCACTTGATAATTCTCACCTTCTTCCCAGATAATATGCATATGCACAATACGGGGATATGATATGTCGCCGAGATATAAAAAACCGAGACACTGCGAATGCCCGCTACACATGAAGGGAAAGGCATTTAAGCCTACCGGGATTCCTATGTCTGAAATAGAACAGATTGCTCTTTACCGCGATGAACTCGAGGCCTTAAAACTATGCGACGCTGATGACCTCACTCAGGAAGAAGCAGGAAAAAAGATGGGCATATCAAGAGGGACCGTCCAGCGTATTCTGTCCAGTGCCCGCAGAAAGACTGCCCAAGCCCTCTCTGAGTGCAAGGCTATCGTCTTAGAAAAAACTATCTGCAAAAAATAGAATCGAAAATTTTTCTTGACATTTATTTCTGTCTCTTACATAATGTGCATATGCACATTATGCGTAAGGAGGATCACTATGAAATTATGTTTTCCGATTCAGAAAAATGACGGGATGGAAAGCAGCGTCTTTAATCACTTTGGTTCTGCACCGATGTTTGTCGTTGTAGATACCGAGACGAACAACACATCAGTTATAAACAACAGGAACCAGCACCACGAACATGGAGCATGCAATCCCCTGCAGGCACTCAGCAACAGCAGTATAGATGTTGTCATTGTTGGAGGAATAGGAACAGGTGCACTGAGCAAACTACTGCAGACAGGCATCAAGGTTTATCAGGCGAATTCAGGAAACGTAAGAGAAAATCTTGCGCAGTTTTTGAATCGTAGCCTGCCGGAATTTGCATTACAATCCTGCTGCAGTGGGCATAGAGTTGATGGAAAATGTGCCCATTAATGAGGGCTTTCTCAAAAAACTTGATTAGACAAAAATTTAGGCTAAACGAAAAGAGGACAATTCCGAACAGATTCTGTCTAAAGACGACATCATATATTTCTTTAAGGATCAAGGCGTAATGGGAGATAATGACTGCATTAAATGTTCGACATGCGTTATTGCATGCCCTAAGAAGGCTCTCAATTTTGATGAAGGATTTCAAAAAGCAGCATAGAGATAAAAAAAGGAGGTTAGAAATGTCAACTTATGAATGTATCTGTATTGCATGTGGGTACAGCTATCTTACGATGTCACCAGCAACAGAAAGCCTGGACCATAAAAAGTGTCCTAATTGCGACAGCACTGACGTGGTAAAAAAGAAACACGCAGGCATGTTCGAATTTACAGGTGGCGGCTGAAACCCCTGGGGTTGTTAAGACCAGTTAGGTCATAAAAAACAGATTAGGATTTATAAAGAATACTCTGAACCTTTGTTAGAAAGGTTTGTGCGTCTAATGGCTTGGGAAGGAAATTCAGGCCTTCATCAAAAATGCCCTTTGCTGTAAGTATATCGTCAGTGTAACCACTGATAAAGAGCGCATGAATTTCAGGATTATACGCCTTGATGATGTTATATACTTCTTTGCCATTCTTTTTAGGCAATACAACATCAAGGATAACCATAGTTATTAACTCTTTTTTGTCTATATATTTTTTGACAGCATCTTCGCCGTCTTCAGCGAGAATTGTATTGTATCCTCTTTGCTGAAGAAAGATTCCGAGAAATCTTCTTGTTTTTTCCTCGTCCTCTGCAATTAAAATAGTTTCTCCCCTGCCTGTAACTTCAGGGATATCTTGCAAATCCTCTAAAGTAGCTTCTGTAATATGCTCTCTATAAGTAGGGAAATAGAGACTGAAAGTTGTCCCTTTATTCGACTCACTAATAATATCAATGAAGCCATTGTACTGACTGACAATGGTATAAACAATAGCAAGTCCGAGACCTGTTCCCCTGCCAGGCTCTTTTGTCGTAAAAAATGGTTCAAAGATATGCTCCATATATTTTGAATCAATACCGGTTCCTGTATCACCAATAGAAAGAGACATATAATAGCCGGGAGGGATAGTAGAGAACCTCCCCTGATACTCTTTGTCAAACACTTTCAGATTTGTCTGTATTGTGAGTTCGCCGCCTGCCGGCATAGCAGACTTTGCATTAGTGCAGAGATTTATTATTACCTGCTCTATCTGATGTTGATCTGCAAAGATATAAAAATCTTCATCTGAAAGCAAAAGCTTTAATTCGATATCCTCTGAAACTAATGTTTTTAGAATTTCAGAAAGGTTGTTAATTATTACACTCAATTTTATAGCCTTGGGTTTCACAATCTGCTTGCGGCCAAAGGCAAGAAGATTAGCCGTAAGATTCTTCCCAAGTTTTGCAGATATATCTATATGTTTGACATATTCAGCCAAGCCTTCATCCTTAATTTTCAATGCCCTGTATAATAAAAATGCAAAACCGTTTATCGCTGATAATACATTGTTGAAATCATGTGCTATCCCGCAAGCAAAATGTCCAAGGGATTCCATCTTCTGAGACTGGAATAGCTGCTCTTCAAGTCTTTTCTTGGCATTTTGATACTTTCTAAGCCCCCTTGAGAATAAAATAATCGTAAGAGTACCTAATAGCCACAAAAAAAAGTGTGTCAAAACAATAATCTTTTGGGTTAATATGGCTGCTTCATAATAAGGCTGCATAGGCACAGATATGCTCATTCCTCCGCGAATATCCCCTACCTTATATCCCTGAATACCATGACATTTTAAGCACCCTTCCTCTACTACATATGGCTTTATAAGACGCATATATAAGTCCCCTTTTATCTTCGTAAGTTCGCTAACCTCAACTATGCCTTTCTCCTTAAACGCCATAAGTGCTTTCCTCTCCCATTCATTTGGTTCATTATCTGGATTTAACGGGGTTTGGCTGACTACACGATTTATCGGAGCTAAAGGTGTCTGCTTTAATAGCAATTCATAGGCCTGCTTGGTCATCCGAAAAGGATTAACAAGCGTAAGAATACCGCCATCTTTTGTTATAATATCTCTGTCCGGAACAACTAAATATGGGTTGGGCCGGCTCTCTTCGTCAACCTTTACATATACACCACCATGCTGTGTATTCCATCGTCTATAAGCAAGATTATGCTGAAAAATAGTCCTTGCCTCAATAAGCGCTCTTTCAACTGTTTCATCACGATTTCGATAGATATTCCAGATGGCAGAGACAGAAACTAATACTGCCCATAGAACCAAAAAAATAATCAGGTAATTTTTTGCCCAGATTTTTTCAGAAAGGTTTAGTCCTTTCATGAATATTATTATATAGTATTATCAAAATATATACATTAATTGTGTAAGCCTTAATATTTATCTAACTCTTTTACAGCATCTCTAAAACCCTTCATTCCTGCATACTTATAAAGGGTTGACATTGCTGTGCTTTCGGTAGGTATGCCTGACTCTTCAAGGGCAGAGATTGGATTAAGCCCTCCTACAATCACCATTCCAGCCCTGTCTATTGCAACAGGCATCTCAAGAAGCGGTTTGTTCGGACTGCCTATAAGCAAAATACCTCCGATACCCCTTTCCTCCATCCTCTTGGCAAGTTTTTTTGCCTCATCCATACACACAACAGGTATCTCTCTGAAACTTGCAAGTATCTTTCCATTCCGCTTTTTTACCGCGCCCAGCACATCAGTCATCTTGCTTCTTATGAAGATATCATGCGGATCCAGAGAGGAACCTTCATAGCTTACCAGCGATATAAACCTTAGTAGCCTGCCATCGCTTATCTCGACGACACCTCCAAATCTTGATGTAACAGGTATGCCTGCTTTAAGAAACATCCCGTTAATGGTTACGCTGCATACAGTTCCAACGCCTATCTTGCCATGAGGAATACTAACATCGCCTATGCTCTCGCCCCCTCGTGCAATCGCAATTTTGTCACTCATCAGGTATGGCGAAGAAAATATAGGTTTCAGAATCTTTAAAACCTCATTAAGCCTTTTTTCAGGAAAACAGGAAATATTTAAAATCACCTTTCCTGCCATGGTATCGAGATTCAGGGTTGTAAGATATGAGAGGGTCTCTATCCTGCTGATAACAAACCCGACCTTCTGAGATATCATGGCATGTTTCAGTTCCTGCCTCCCTTTATCCATAATCCTTCTGCCCTCTTTACCAAAGACCTCTGTATAGCCATGCGCGTCAAGGATCTTAAGATGATAACGAACTGCCCTCTCTGTAAGGTCAATTCCGTGTATCTTTAGTCGACGTGATATTTCCCTGGAACCAACAATATCAGAGTATTTATCGAGGATCTCTAGTATTGCAAGCACTGTCTTGTTCATGGTCTTAATCTCTCCTAAGATTCCTGTTAAAACACCTGCTTTTTACTCGGTAAACGGTTACCTTCTGTCATATATTTACATCATGAAGTAATGCTTGTCAACAAGAATTTCATACATTTCATACTACAAAATGTTGCCTTGACAAAACTTCCGGCGTTTAGTATTATACGGTAAATGGTTACCGTGTACCATATCTGCAATTTAATCGGTATTTGATACTTGTGGCCTTACCTGCTATGATTTTTATGATATTTGGCAAGGAATGATTTTAGTTATAAATACTGAAGGCATAGCCTTCTTAAACATTCAGGAGGAGGAGATATGACACCGAAGGACGTAATCAAAATGGCTCAGGAAAACAAGGCTGTTATGGTTAACTTTAAGTTCCTTGATTTTCCTGGGACGTGGCAGCACTTTGCAGCGCCGATTGCAGAGTTGAAGGAAGAAATATTCGAGGAGGGACTTGGCTTTGACGGCTCTTCTATCAGAGGATGGCAGGCTATCCATACATCGGATATGCTTATAATCCCTGACCCTACCACAGCATTTATGGATCCATTTATGGAGTACCCGACCGTAAGCCTTATCTGCAACATTGTAGACCCAATAACAAAAGAGTTCTATTCGAGAGACCCGAGGTATATAGCTCAGAAGGCAGAGGCTTATCTCAAATCAACAGGGATAGGCGACACCGCATATTTTGGTCCTGAGGCTGAGTTCTTTGTTTTTGACGGCATAAGGTTTGATCAGAATTCACATAGCGGCTATTACTTTATTGACTCTGTTGAAGGTATTTGGAATTCGGGTCGCGAAGAAAATCCGAACTTAGGCTATAAACCACGACACAAGGAAGGTTACTTCCCTGTGCCGCCTACAGACAGTCTCGTGAACCTGAGGACAGAGATGGTAATGGAAATGCTGAAGTGCGGCATATATGTGGAAAAGGAGCATCATGAGGTTGCAACAGCAGGACAGGCAGAGATTGACATGAGGTTTGATTCGCTCGTCAAGATGGCAGATAAGAACATGCTTTTTAAATACATAATTAAAAATGTAGCGAGAAGACACGGAAAGACTGTAACATTTATGCCTAAGCCATTATTCGGAGACAACGGTTCCGGAATGCACGTACATCAGAGCATCTGGAAAGGTGGAAAACCTCTGTTTGCAGGCAACGGTTATGCAGGCTTGAGCGAACTCGCCCTCTATTATGTCGGCGGTATCTTAAAGCATGCCAAGGCGCTCGCAGCAATTACAAACCCGACAACAAACTCTTACAAGAGACTCACGCCAGGATTTGAAGCGCCTGTAAACCTTGCATATTCTGCAAGAAACCGTTCGGCATCCATAAGAATCCCGACATACTCAGCAAGCCCAAAGGCAAAGAGGGTTGAGGTTAGATTCCCTGACCCGTCATGCAACACATACCTTGCTTTTTCAGCAATGCTGATGGCAGGACTCGACGGAATAGAGAACAAAATACATCCCGGCGAACCGCTTGACAAAGACATTTATGATCTTGGTCCTGAGGAACTTGCGAATGTACCTACGATGCCCGGCAGCCTTGAGGAGGCTCTTGACTATCTCGAGAAAGACCATGAATTCATGATGAAAGGAAATGTGTTTACCGAAGACGCCCTTAAGACATGGATTGATTATAAAAGAACGAAAGAGGTTGATGCGCTAAGGCTCAGACCTCATCCTTACGAATTTCACCTGTATTTTGATATTTAAAAAATAAAAGGCAGGATATGGTATTTAAGCGAAAATGCTATATCCTGCCTTTATACTGCCCCTTCTCCCCTCTCGCCTGTCCTTATACGTATAACATCCTTGAGATCATAAACAAATATCTTTCCGTCCCCTATCTCGCCTGTATAGGCTGCCTTCTGGATGATACCTACTATCTCTTCCAGTTTTTCATCAGTAACAGCCACCTCAATCTTTATCTTTGGAAGAAACCTCACCTCATACGTAGAACCCCTATAGACCTCAATATGTCCCTTCTGCCTGCCAAAGCCTTTTACCTCGGTTACGGTCATACCATAAATGCCTGCACTGGTAAGCGCATCCTTTACTTCATCGAGTTTGAAGTGTTTGATTACTGCCACTACCATCCTCATATCGCAATACCTCCTTAAGTAAAATGCTGTTTAATTGCATCCTATGATGCGTTATAATAAATCCTACTATCAAAAAGTTCAATGGATATAAACAATATTATAAAAGATATATCAGAACACACACCTGACCCTGATAGATCCTTTAAAAATCTTAACAGATTTTTCCAAAACTCACCTGAATTTCTTGAAAAATACATAAATGAAATAGGTAATATTGCACAATTATTTGCTTATAGCCAATTCCTTGGTGATTTCACCATAAAAGACCCCACACCACTGGCTATTGCTATAGAAAATCTCAAAATACCCATAAACAAACAGGATATTCTCTCTGAACTTTCATCAGTAGAGCGCAATGACAGGCAGAGCGCAATGAAACATATAAGAGAAATTAAAAAACGCTGCCTTTTAAGGATAACACTAAGGGATATAACAGGGACTATGGATCTCAGCCAGTGCATGCGCGAACTAAGCATTCTTGCAGAGGCGATAATAGAGGCAGTCCTTAATGTTTCAGTCTCGCTGATGAAAGAAAAATTTGGAGATATTGAGAATAATCCCTTTTCTATCATAGCCCTTGGAAAACTTGGGGCAGGCGACCTGAACTACAGTTCTGACATAGACCTGCTCTCTGTCTATCACCATGATGAAGGACTTTCTTCAGGCCTACTTCTTCCTTCAGGCGTAAGGACCAAAAGGATAGAACCACATGAGTATTTTTGCAAGCTCACAGAAACAGTCGTAAATCTGCTGCATACACAGACAGAAGATGGCATAGGATACAGGGTTGACCTCAGATTAAGACCTAATGGACAGAAAGGCGATCTTTCGCTCTCACTAAATTCATACGTCTCGTATTATGAGTCATGGGGAAAGACTTGGGAAAGGATGACACTGATACGGGCAAGACCTGTTGCAGGAGATATGCAACTCGGTGAGATGTTTACAAGAGGGGTTGAACCATTCGTATGGAAACGGTCAATAGATTACAGCGACATAGAGGAGATAAAAGGACTAAAAAAGAAGATAGATACCATCTTTGACGTAAATGACATAAAACGAGGCTACGGAGGGATACGAGAGATAGAATTCTTTGTACAGACGTTTCAGCTTCTCTATGGAGGCGAACTCAGAAACCTCAGAACAGGCTTTCTTTCAAATGCCCTGAATGAATTACATAAAGAGGGTTTTCTATCCGCCGGTGATATAAAGATCCTTTCAGAAAGCTATATATTCCTGCGCAGGCTTGAACATGTACTTCAGATGAAAGATGATCTGCAGACCCACACAATCCCCTCCAATCAGCCTGAGCTGGAGTTCTGTGCAAGGAAAATGCGTTTCAAAACCGGAAAGGAATTCACATCAGAACTCAGGCTGAAAAGGCTTATGGTAAGGGATATGTACAACTCCCTTTTTGGCAGTGCAGATGCACAATCTGAGGTTACAGTATTTTTTGAAGAAGACCTGCCTGATTCCATAATCAGAGACTACCTTTCATTCAGGGGATTCAGAAATCCTGAATTCAGCCTTAAAAACATCAGGGCGCTCAGTGAACATGCATCAGTCGGAAAAACAATGCGTGAAAGAAGCCTGCTGAAGAAGGTCATTAATTCATTTATGGATCAGATACTGAGGTCCGAGAACAAAGACAGGGTGTTGAGCATGTTGACAACATTTATAGAAAAAATAGGCATGCATGAATCGTATCTGGACCTTCTATCAAAGAGAGGCGATACAAGGGAGATATTAGTTAATACATTTGTAAAAAGCACCTATCTTACCCGTTCAATTCTCAGTCTTGATAACCTTGAGGGTCTATTTGAATATCCTGACATCAGAATGGACTATAAATTTGTAAGGGAAAGGCTCCTTAATATCTTGGAATATAACCCAAACCCGATGAACGCAATAAGGGAGTTCAGAATTATAGAGGAACTGAAAACCGGGCTGCTTTTTCTGAAGGGATCTTTTGATGTTTATAGCCTGTCGAATACCCTCAGCATGATCGCAGACACCATTTTAAGGTCATTGCTCAGACATCTGAATGCAGATAAGGATATCGGAGTTGTGGCACTCGGAAAATTTGGCTCAAGGGAACTGAATATCGGTTCTGACCTCGATCTCATATTTATAAGCGCAGGCAGAGAGGAGTCAACACACCTTGCCGAGGAGTTCCTGAAGTTTATTACCGAATATACATCAAGAGGCATTGTTTACAGGATTGATATGAGATTAAGGCCCGACGGGTCAAAGGGAATACTCGTAAATGATATAGATGGATACAAAAACTATTACATGCAATCTGCCCATCGCTGGGAGATTCAGGCGCTCCTGAAGGCAAGGCCTGTCGCAGGCCATAGTAATATCATGAGGGAATTCTACAACCTTAAAAAACAGATAATAACAGAGAGGGGAAAAGAGATTACAGCATCTGACATAAAAGACATGAGGAAACGGATCCTCAGCGAACTATCCAAAGACACAATCGGTTATGACATAAAGATAGGCAGAGGCGGGAGAGGAGAAATAGAGTTTCTGATCGAGTATCTTCAACTCAAACACGCCGATAGATTCCAGGATTTGATCGTGCATAACACTATGCTTGCTACAAAACGACTTGTCCGGCACGGCATCCTTCAGGATGCCACAGGAGAGTTTCTTCAGTCTGCATACAGATTCATGAGAACCATCGAAACCTTTCTCAGGCTCAATGAGGAGGATGCACTCAAACCTGATTCTGAGCTTACAGACATCATTTTTAAGTTTATGGGCATGGATTCAAGGGAAAGGCTGATAAAACAGATAGAGATCACAAGAAACAAGGTCCTTGATATCACACAACACTTCTATGAATAAAGTAAATCTTCCGGTCACTGAATTTTGCCCGACATAGTGCATCAGGTTTATAAAAAGCATTACGCCTTGACAAAAAGCGTCTGGCCTCAGTATTATACGGCAAATGGTTACCGTTTACCATATGAGATGAAAGATGGCTGTGTTAATTATTAAAAACACACATACCGAAGGGCCAGGAACAATTGAGGGCTTTCTTAAGACCGCATCGATCCCTTTTGTAGTATCAGAGATTGGCTCTGGAGAGCAGCCTCCTGACATTGAAGGCTTTGACTCCCTCATAATCATGGGAGGGCCAATGGGTGTCTATGAGATGGAAAAATATCCTTTTCTTAAAAAAGAAGCAAAGATTATAGAGAAGACAATAAACAGGGGCGTCAGAGTGCTTGGAATATGCCTCGGTTCCCAGATGATTGCCCATGTCTTAGGTGCGAGGGTCTATCCGGGTACTGAGAAAGAGATCGGCTGGTATGATGTGCATGTAACGCTCGATGGGGCAAGAGACCATGTCTTCAGAACACTCACTGAACCTGCAAGCTCATGTTTTCCGGCATTTCAATGGCACGGGGACACATTCGATCTTCCCCAGGGGGCAATAAGGCTTGCATCATCTAAGCTATATATGAATCAGGCATTCAGGTATGGTGATAACTGCTATGCCCTTCAGTTCCACATCGAGGTAACGCCTGATATGATCAGAGAATGGTTTTCTGATATAAATTCAATGGACCTTATGGCAATATCAAATGAAACAGGCAGGCTCTATCCAAGATGTATGCTAAGGGCCAATCTCTTTTATAAATTCTTTTTTGAAAGAAGCTGAACATATCATGAAAAAAATAGAGGCCATAATCAAACCATTCAAACTCGATGAGGTGAAAGATGCATTGAATGAAATTGGAGTTCAGGGAATGACAGTCACAGAGGTTAAAGGATTCGGACGCCAGAAAGGGCATACAGAACTCTACAAGGGATCTGAGCACATCGTTGATTTCATTCCGAAGGTAAAGATAGAGATTGTCACATCCAACGAACTTGCCGAAACGGTAATTGAAACAATAGTGAAAAGTGCCCAGACATGTAAAATTGGAGACGGCAAGATATTTATTTATCCTGTAGAGGATGTTATAAGAATCAGAACAGGGGAAAAAGGCAAGTCGGCATTATAAGACATCTATCTTATACTTTTTTACCTTATATCCCATCTGCCTCGGTGTAATACCGAGCATTCTCGCTGCCTTTGCCTGAATAAATCCGCATTCCTTTAACGCATTTGATATGTTTTTTCTTTCAATTTCCTCTATATTCTTAATCATGGTTCCTGCAAGCTTCACCTCTGCTTCCTGCATACGCAGATATAAAGGCAGAGCATCCTCAGTTATCCTGTCCCCGTCAGATAAGACAATCAGTCTTTCTATCGTGTTTTCCATCTCCCTTACATTACCAGGATAACTGTATCCAAGAAGCCTTTTTAATGCATCCTTTGAAAGGGAAACATTCTTTTTGTATTCCTTATTAAATCTTTGCAGAAAATATTCAATAAGGATATTCAGATCTTCTTTTCTTTCGCGAAGTGCAGGAAGGAATACGGGAACAACGTTGAGCCTCCAGTAGAGATCCTCTCTGAAAGAGCCTTCATGCAGCATCTTTTCCACGTCCCTGTTTGTTGCAGCGATAATCCTTACATCCACATGGATCGTCCTTGTGCCGCCAAGCCTGTCAAATGAGTGCTCCTGCAATACCCTGAGAAGTTTTCCCTGAATAGAAAAACTTACGTCTCCTATTTCATCTAAAAATATTGTTCCTCTTTCAGCAAGTTCGAATTTTCCTTTCTTGCATGCAATCGCTCCTGTAAATGCCCCTTTTTCAAAACCAAAAAGTTCTGCCTCAAGGAGATTCTCCGGAAGCGCAGCACAGTTTATTGCTATAAAAGGACCATTGGACCTCGGGCTTTGGTAATGAATAGCCCTTGCTATCAGTTCCTTACCTGTGCCGCTTTCTCCCCTTAAAAGCACAGTAGCTTTGCTTTTCGATACTTTCAGGACTGTCTTGAAAACCTCCTGCATCTTATCTGATAAGCCTATGATATTAGGAAGACTGTAACGACCCTTAAGTTCGAGGGTGAGATTTTCCTTCTCCTGCCTCTCCTCTGAAAAAGACTGATACAAGCCTACGCTCTGTGCAATCAGGGCTGCAACTATCTTCAGCACCCTCAAATCCTCTTCAAAGGATATTTTGTCACCAAATATCCTGTCCACAGACAGGACACCCAAAACATCTCCTTTTAATTTTATCGGCACGCACAGAAAAGAAATCTTGTCCTTATCAATTCTTGAGCGTGTCCTATTTAGGAAGAGAGGCTCATCACCTATGTTGGGTATCACCATAGGGAAACCTGTCTTTACCGCCCTTCCTACAATCCCCTCCCCTATCTTGTATTTCCCCCTCGTTATCTGTTCCTTGGCAAGTCCGTAGGCTGCAACAATTCTCAATTCTTTGGTAACAGGGTCAAGAAGGGTAACGGTTCCTCTACTCATCTCAAGATAGTCAGAGAGCACCCTCATAGAATGGGTCAGGTTCTTTTCGAGTTCGAAGGAAGAATTCAGTGCCTTGCTCACTTCTAACAGCGCCGAGAGCTCTGCATTCTTTCTTTTTAAAAGGCGTTCTTCCTGCATCTTTAAAATATACCAATTGTGTCTGAAAAATTACAATATTGTTAAAAAGATGCTTTCTTCGAATCAAACTCTTCCATCCGCTTAGCCAGTTCCTTCCAGTCTAACGCCTGAAGTATTCTTACATGTGCATGGATAAGACCGTTCTCTATGGCATATATCTTATCTGTCTCACCAGTAATGCCATAGAACGGAAGCATGACTGAAAATGCCTGTTTGGTGTATTCCTCAAGAGGCGTTAAGACGTCATCCCTTCTTGTATAGTAAGGGTCTTCGCCTTCCTCACATGTCTTGCCGAAGACATTGAACTGCCTGCACGAGACAGGACGCAGCATATGGATAGAACAGGAAGAGTTTACAAGAAAAGGACAGGGCATACTTTTTTCGAAACCTGATAAATGCCCGATTATGACATTGCGAACCGGCTGTGTTATTTTTTCAATGCAAAACCAGTAAATACCAACAAGTTCCAATGGATAAACAGGTATGTCGCTGTGTGTACTACAGCAGTTAGAACAGCCTCTTCTGCAGGCTAATTTTTTATCCAGCCTGTGTTCTTCATTTCTTATTGCCAAAGCTATGCCCTTGTCAATTATGGCATATGCATCAAGCAGCATTGGAAGCCACCTGAGTTTTGATTCATCATCAGGGAAATTCATACGCGTTGAGGCATAACTGTCTTCAGTCTTCTCAGTCTTATCCATAACAGTTAATTATATTAAAAACATTGGATGGTTGTCGAACCTTAAAAACATACTAAATTGTATCGCCATACGAAAATGTAGCAAATATCATTGCGCAGTTCTCTTGAAAATCAGAGGGTTAAGGGTTGGCATGGTTTTAGCAATTCCCAATGATAGGTGATATGTCATGGACTCTTTAAAAGAACGAATTGGAGAGATCGAGAGGGAGGAGATAATCAACGCCCTCAGAGAATGTAACTGGATTATGGCCAAGGCTGCAAGGAAACTTGGCATAACAGAACGGATGATCGGCTACAAGATCAAAAAATACGGGATTAAAAAGGAGGTGGAGTCTATCGAGGCGGAATCAACTGTAGCAGTAAATAGTAAGTCTCTTAATTAAGATCTCAAAAAAATCTCTAAGGAGGATAAAAATGAAAAGGTTTTTAAGGTTCGATTTTGCGGTAACGATACTCATTGCATTTGCAACAATGGCATTTGCTGAGGAGGCAAAGGTAACAGGCAGTGCATCAATGGGTGTGTTTAACAGGTATATTTTTAGAGGCTATGAGTTAAACACAAACAGCGTAGCAATACAGCCTGCGCTGAGTGTATCATATTCAGGCTTTTCTGTTGGTTTCTGGGGCAACATAGATAGCAATGAGACTTCAACCCAGTCCTTTGTGCCTGACAGACCTGACAAAAAGAGTTTTAACGAGACCGACATCACTTTGAGCTACACCTATCCTATCGGCAAGCTGTCGCTCACTGGCGGCTACATTTATTACGGCACAAAGTATGCTGCAGAGACAGAGGAACTGTTCGCTATATTGGCATACGATATGCTGCTGAAGCCAACGCTATCAGTATACCGTGATATTACCTCATTCCCTGGCACGTATGTTAACCTTGCCATTGCACATTCGATCGGAGTCGGAAAAGACATGACACTGGACTTGGGTGCATCTGCTGGATACTTTGCAGGTGATGACGATGCGTTCAAAACTGAAACTGGTACAGGTAAAAAGTACAGGGCATTCCATGACGGAATGGTAAAGGCAGGGCTGAGCATACCGGTTCTCAAGAACGTTACGCTCCAGCCTATTGTTCAGTACTGGTTCCCCCTTTCAGACAAGGCAGAGAGGCACGGGTATAATCCCAACGGACACCTCGACGACACCTTTGTAACAGGATTGAATATGACATATAACTTTTAACGTAAGAGGAATAAGGAGACAATTATGAAACGGCTATTGTTTATATTGCTAATATTTGGATTACTGGGTTCTGCAGGCATTTTATGTGCTGAAGAGCAGGCGCAAAACCCTCCTACTCCTGCTGTGGCTGAGCAGCCTCCCGCTGCTCAGCCAACACCTCCTGCAGAAGCACCTGCACAGGAGACTGGTGCAGTCGAGGCACCACCCGCACCAGCAACACCGCCTAAGGTGGATACAGGAGATACTGCATGGGTCTTAATCTCTGCGGCCCTTGTTATGCTTATGACACCAGGGCTTGCACTCTTTTACGGAGGTATGGTCAGACGCAAAAATGTACTCGGCACTATCATGCAGAGCTTCATAGCCCTCGGCGTCATTACTGTTCTATGGATATTGTATGGTTATAGTCTTTCATTTGGGCCGGATAAGTGGCATATCATCGGCGGATTGGAATGGATGGGGCTGAAGGGTGTCGGGCTTGATCCCAATCCTGATTATGCAGCAACGATTCCTCATCAGGCGTTCATGATATTCCAGATGATGTTTGCAGTTATCACACCTGCCCTGATAACAGGCGCATTTGCAGAAAGATTCAAATTCAAAACCTATCTTATATTCCTCGTGCTCTGGGCAACATTTGTATATTTTCCGCTCGCACACTGGGTATGGGGTGTTGGGGGATGGATAAGAGAGCTTGGCGCGCTTGACTTTGCAGGAGGGTTGGTAGTTCACATAAGCTCAGGGGTCTCGGCATTAGCTGCTGCCATTGTTGTCGGCAAGAGGAAAAACCACGGCACTGAACAGATGGCTCCGCATAACCTTACAATGACACTCCTTGGCGCAGCTCTTTTATGGTTTGGCTGGTTTGGGTTTAACGGAGGCAGCGCCGTAGCATCAGGATCATTGGCAACCTCTGCCTTTGTGGTCACACACATTGCAACTGCCGGAGCAACAATTTCATGGATGGTTGCCGAGTGGCTGCATAGAAGCAAACCAACAGTGCTTGGCGCAGCATCAGGTGCAGTTGCAGGACTTGTTGCAATAACCCCTGCATCAGGTTTTGTAGGCCCTATGCCTGCATTAATCATAGGGCTTGTAGCCGGTGTTGCCTGTTACGCAGCCGTCAGTCTAAAAGCAAAATTGGGATATGATGACTCTCTTGACACAGTAGGTATTCATGGAGTTGGCGGGACATGGGGTGCGATAGCAACAGGACTGTTCGCATCAAAGCTCATTAACAGCGCTGGAAATGACGGCTTATTCTACGGAAATGTGTCACTCCTTTGGAACCAGCTTATCAGCATAGGCGCGGCATGGGTTTATTCCTTTATGGTTACGCTCATTCTCCTGAAAGTCCTGGATTGGACATTAGGTCTGCGGGTAAGCGAAGAAGAAGAGTCTGATGGTCTTGATCTCAGCCAGCACGGAGAGAGTGGATATACATTATAAAACAGTGAATAGTGAACAGTAGATAGTAAATAGTGAAACATTTCTTAACTAAATACTATTCACCAACGACTATTCACTAAAAAAGGAGAAGAAATATGAAAAAAATAGAAGCAATAATCAAACCATTTAAACTTGATGAAGTAAAAGATGCCCTTCATGAGATGGGTGTTCAGGGCATGACTGTAACAGAGGTAAAGGGATTTGGAAGGCAGAAGGGTCATATTGAGGTTTACAGGGGAACTGAGTTTGAGGTGAAATTTATACCAAAAATAAAAATAGAGATAGTCGTCCCTGATGCCTTAGCAGAGAAAGCAATAGCTACAATCATTGAAAAGGCTAAGACTGAAAAGATCGGAGATGGAAAGATCTTTGTAACAACAATTGAGGAAGTTATCAGGATAAGGACAGGAGAAAAAGGAGATGCAGCTATTTAGAACAAAACCTAACATATAGGCAGGATATAGCTTTTCAAAAGCCTGCCTTGCCCTTCAATAGGCTACAATTTTGTAGGAAGCTACAAAATTGTAGCCTATATTTTTTAGTTTTATCCTTATAAATCAAGGACTTGAGCAATGGTATAGTTTTTGCATTAATACAATTTACGACTATACAAAGGGAGGGGTATGTTATGAAAAGATTAATAGGTTTTGTTGTCTTACTATGCGTTATCGCAATGACCTGCACAGTGTTTGCCGAATCTACTCCAGAAACTGTTGGAGCGTCTAATGGGCAGGTAGTTAACACATCTAAGGTGGATACAGGGGATACTGCATGGGTATTAATCTCTACTGCCCTTGTTATGCTTATGACACCAGGGCTTGCGCTCTTTTACGGAGGCATGGTTAGGCGCAAAAATGTACTCGGCACTATCATGCAGAGCTTTATCACAATAGCCATTATAAGTGTCCAATGGATATTGTTCGGCTACAGCCTTTCGTTTGGGCCTGATATAAATGGAATAATCGGTGGGCTTGACTGGATAGGGCTTAAGGGCGTCGGGCTTTCACCTAATCCTGATTATGCGGCAACTGTCCCGCACATTGCCTTTATGATATACCAGGCTATGTTTGCGGTCATAACTCCCGCGCTGATTGCAGGGGCCTTTGCAGAAAGAATGAAATTTTCTGCCTTTCTTGTATTCACGATTCTTTGGTCCACTTTAGTTTATGATCCAGTTGCCCACTGGGTATGGGGAACAGGGGGGTGGCTCAAAAAAATGGGCACACTTGATTTTGCTGGAGGGATTGTAGTCCATATAACATCAGGAATATCCGCATTGGCTGCCGCCTTATTTATAGGAAGAAGAAAAGGCTACATGCGCGAGCCTATGCAACCGCATAATCTTCCGATGACAGTCCTGGGCGCTGGGCTTCTATGGTTTGGATGGTTCGGTTTTAATGCTGGGAGCACACTTTCAGCTGGTGGCTTGAGCGCAATGACATTTGTTGTCACTCACACTGCAGCCGTATCTGCAACATTAATCTGGGTTATAATCGAATGGTTGCATCGTGGCAAGCCGACAATGTTCGGCACTGTAACAGGCGCAATAGCTGGACTTGCCACGATAACACCTGCCTCTGGTTTTGTTGGTCCAATGCCAGCGCTTGTCATCGGTCTGTTTGCAGGAGGAGTTTGCTATACAGCTTTAAATATTAAAGGAAAATTCGGATATGATGATTCATTGGATGCCTTTGGTGTTCATGGCGTTGGCGGAACATTAGGGACAATCGCTGTAGGGTTTTTTGCAGAAAAACTTATAAATCCGTCAGGCAGCGACGGCCTGTTTTTTGGAAATCCCAATCAGTTGTATATACAAGGCATCTCGATAATTTCTGTCGCAGTATATTCTTTCTTAGCAACACTTATCCTGTTTAAATTAATAGACCTAGTAATAGGGATAAGGGTTTCTGAGGAAGATGAGATCGCAGGTCTCGATATAAGCCAGCATGAAGAAAGTGGATATACATTATAGCTAATAGCATTAAGGGGAAAAGGAGAGCTATCGCTATAAATTGCCAGCTCTCAGATTTTATTAAGGGAATTTAGCAGACCATTTATCCTTTTAATTATTATATGTCAAGATACTTTTCGAGTTCCCATTTAGTTACCTGCATCTTGAATTCATTCCACTCTTTTGTTTTTATATGGATATATTTTGTATAAAGATGTTCTCCCAATGCTTCATGCATAAGCTTGTTGTTCTTTAGTTCATTAATAGCCTCGTAAAGTGAGGACGGCAGTGTATCTATGTTTTTCATTGCGAGTTTTTCTTCGTCAAACTTATACAAATTTTCCTCGACAGGCTCAGACAATTGAATATTTTTCTTTATGCCATAAAGTCCGGCTGCAAGCATTACTGTAAAAGCAAGATAAGGATTGCAGGCGGGATCAGGACATCTAAGCTCTATCCTCGCTGAATTAGGCTTATCCTCAAACCAGTGGGGAACCCTTATAAGTGCCGACCTGTTAATCCTTGCCCATGAAATATAAACAGGAGCCTCAAACCCTGTCACAAGTCTCTTGTATGAATTGACCGTAGGACACAAAACTGCCATCATACCCTTAATATGGTGTAGTTGTCCGGAAATAAAATTATATGCCGTTTTTGAAAGCTTATACTTATCTTTGAGGTTATAAAATAAATTCTGCCTTTTTTTAGCATGAAAAAGGCTTTGATGCACATGCATTCCTGAGCCAGCCATGCCCATAACAGGTTTTGGCATAAAAGAAGCCTTCAAGCCGTGCCTTTGTGCTATTGCCTTTACTGTTATTCGTAATGTTAAAAGCCTGTCAGCAGTGGTAAGCGCCTCGCCGTATTTAAAATCGATCTCATGCTGACCAGGAGCAACTTCATGATGAGAAGCTTCAACATCTATACCAAACGTCTCAAGGGCAGTTGTGATCTCTTTTCTAACTTCGTGCGCCTTATCAGTGGCAAGATCAAAATAGCCTCCATTATCCATTGGCATAAGCCCCTGAGAATCATTATTGAAAAGAAAGAACTCCAGTTCAGGACCAACATTATAATCAAAACCCATTTCATATGCTTTTTTCAAAGTCCTCTTCAGTATGAAACGAGGATCCCCTTCAAATGGACTGCCGTCAGGCTTATAAATATCGCAGATTAGTCTTGCGGTATTCCCCTCTGGAGAACTCAGCCACGGTATAATTGCATAAGTATTTGGATCTGGTTTTAAATACAGGTCGCTCTCGTGGATCCTTGCAAATCCTTCTACTGAAGAGCCGTCAAACCACGCGCCATATTTCATTATGTCTGACAGCGACTGAACTGGTGCAGTTACCTCCTTAAGACACCCAAGCATATCTGTAAACTGAAGATTGACGAAAATTACCTTATCTGCCTTTGCCTTGTTTAAAACCTCTTTTGTCTTCATTAGGTTATTGCACTCTCTCCTTTCTGCCCTGTTCTTATTCTTACTGCATCTTTGATTGTACTTACAAAGATTTTCCCATCCCCAATTTCTCCAGTCTTTGCAGTCTCTTCTATTACCCTGACTGCTTCTTCTTCAATACTGTCAGGCACTATTATTTCTATCATAAGCTTAGGGATAAAATCCACAGCATATTCTGAAGAGCGATAAAGTTCGGTATGTCCCTTCTGCCTGCCAAAACCCTTAACTTCTGTTACTGTCATGCCCTGAACACCAAGATTATTAAGAGCCTCTTTGACAGCATCCAGCTTAAAAGGCTTTATAATAGCCTCGATCTTTTTCATCTTATCTCCTTCAAGGCATCTTTGAATCTTAACAGTTTTGAATACTCAAAAAGGGTTGACATGGCCCTGCTCTGTGTTGCTATGCCAGACTCCTCAATTGCAGCAATTGGGTTCAATCCACCAACAATCACCATGCCTGCCTTGTCAATCCCAACAGGAACCTCTAAAAGCGACTTGTTGGGATCCCCTATAAATAAAATACCACCTATCCCCTTTTTTGCAATATCCTTTGTAAGGCCCTTTGCCTCTTCCATACACACAACAGGTATTTCACGAAAACTTGCAAGAATCTTCCCTGAAGAACCCTTTACCGCTCCCAATACATCAGTCATCTTCCCCCTGATAAATATCTCAAGAGGGTCAAGAGAAGACCCATCATAGCTTATGAGCGATATAAATCTCACAGGCTTTCCATTATTGATCTCAACCACTCCTCCAAATCTTGAAGCAACAGGAATGCCTGACTTTAAGAATATGCCGTTAATAGTTACGCTGCACACCGTGCCAAGACCAATACATTTCTCAGGAATAAGAACATCGCCTATCTTCGCGCCCCCGTGCGCAAAAATCACCCTGTCACTCATTACATAAGGTGATGCAAATATAGGGGTTAATATCTTTATCGCCTCCTTAAGCTTGACCGTTGGAAAACATGAAATATTTAGAATCACATTCCCAACCATGCTCTTAAGGTTCAACGTCGTCAGATATGAAAGCGCCTCTATCTTGCTGATAACAAATCCAACTTTTTCAGAGACAAGAGAATACTGAAGTTCTTTTCTGCCTCTTTCTGTAATCTTCCTTCCCTCCTTGCCAAACACCTCTGTATAGCCACGTTCATCTAAAATCTTCAGGTGATAACGGACAGTCCTCTCTGTGAGGTCAATACCATGCAACCTCAGCTGCCTCGATATCTCCCTTGAACCAACTACATCTGAATATTTATCCAGTATCTTCAGTATAGATAGCATCGGTTTGTTCATAAACATAACCCCATCAAATCAGGTTGAGTTTAAGAGTCTTCTCAAACTCAACCTTTTTATTGTTTAACCTAACAGAATCCTTTCTGCTTCCCTCATATCAGACTCCATTACATATGGAATTCCTGTTACCTCAGCACATTCTTTAGTAAGGCTAACAATATCGTTTCTGTCTATATGTTTGACAGCAAATTTTCTTGCGCCAGCCATGAACTGCTGAATCCCAATCTTGAGCCTGTCGCAGAATGTATACATTGCCATTGCCCCGACAGGCAGCTTTTTGAAATCCTTACCAAATTTTGCCTTAAGGATTTCGGCGGTTATAAATATTTTCTCAACAGTATCTCCATATTTTTTCATCTCAGGAGGCGCCTTATCTTCTTTAATCCATCTTTGAATGTTCTTGCCTACAAATGCAGGAATCATCAGAGATCTTCCCATACAGACTGCCTTGAAAAATGGGGCGCCAAGCGCAAGTGCCTTAAATATATGGTCTTCAAGAGAAAAACCACCTGCAATTGCAAGATCAGGGACGTATTTTCCTTTTGCCTTCAGCTGTGATGCAAATTTGTATGTCATCGCCTCGAGATAAATTGTCGGGATTCCCCATTCATTCATCATCCTCCAAGGGCTCATTCCTGTTTCATCGCCAGCTCCGTCTATTGTCAGTAGATCAATCTCAGCATCAGATGAAAATCTCAATGCCCTCGCAAGGTCGGATATTCTATAAGCGCCAGTTTTGAGAGAGACAAACTTTGCTCCTGCATTTCTGTAGTGTTTCGCTGCCTTTACAAAACTGTCGTATTCAAACATCCCAAGTCTTGAATGTCTCTCAAATTCCTTAACCTCTCCCTCTTTAAATCGTTTCTGCACTGTTTTATCTTCAGGGTCCGGCAGAACAATATATCCCCTGCTCTTTAATTCCAAAGCGCTGTCAAGTGTTTTTAATTTAACTTTCCCGCCGATATCTTTTGCGCCCTGTCCCCATTTGAGCTCTATGCAGTTAACGCCGAGTTTTTCTACTGCATATTCAGCAGAGCCGCACCTTGCATCCTCCACATTCTGCTGAAGAATTATTTCTCCCTTGCCTTCGTACCAATTCTTGAAACACTCAATCCTTCTTTCAAGTTCCGGAGATTTCAAAACTCGGCCATTCTTAAACTCTGCATCAGTATCCATTCCGACAACATTTTCTCCTATAACAACCATAATCCCAGAAATGGCAGCGCCAACAGCAAGGCCTTCCCAATTATCTTTTTCAATATCTGTTGAGCCTAATGTACCTGTAAAAACAGGCAAGCTCAGTTTAATCTTGTGCTTACTGCCGAGTTCTACCTCTGTGGAGACATTAGGGAATATAGCCTTATCAGAATCAGTCTCTGTACCTATTGCGCCTACACATGTGCCTTGGATATTCAGATGCTGATAATCTACAGAATGTTTTTTTGTCGCACCAGCCGTCACCTTCCCGAACGGCATTGGATAAAGGACCTCTCTGCCCCTATAAGAAGACTTTCCTACTTCACAAGCGCCTAGACAATCATCAAAACAGACCGAGCATATTCCAGATGCCAAATCCTGAACCATGTTTTTTGTGTCTATTGCTGAACTCGCATTAGGTGTCCTGTAGTTCATTGTCTGCCTCCGTCAAATAAGCGTACTGATATTTTAGAAATGCTCCCATGATATAACTTTCACGGGACCATTTTCCCATGTATCCCAAACTATGTTTGTGAGCGCAAAAGTTCATCAGGAGTTGATTATTTTCAGTGCTTCCTTCCTGTAAGAATCCATCAAGTAGGGTATACCAGTAACCTTGGCGCATTCCTCGGTAAGAGACATCAGCTCATTTCTTGTAATAGACTCAACATTAAAGCAGCGGGCGCCTGCCATTAATTGCTGTAATCCAACCTTGATTTTTTGAGAATAGCTGTAGATACCGATTGCTCCTAATGGAATGTTTTTGATTTCACTGCTGCCTACAAGGTTTTTTACCTCTTCATAATTGATAAAAATCTCTTCAACCGTAGAGCCATATTCACTTACATTTTTCGGGAGATCATTTTCTTTTATCCATTTTGCGATATTCTTGCCCACCATGCCCGGAATCATTAGCGCACGGCCCATGCAAACAGCCTTGGTATAAGGGGCGCCTAAGGCTAAAGCCTTGAATATGCCGTCTTCACTGCTGAAACCACCTGCAAAGGCGATATCAGGAACACGCTCACCTTTCTTATCCAGCATCTTGCAGAATTCTGCCGCTGCAGCATGCAAGTAAAGCGAAGGCATACCCCATTCTTCCATCATACGCCATGGGCTCATGCCGGTGCCGCCAGGAGCGCCGTCGATCGTCAACAGATCAATCTTGGCATTGGAACCCCATTTTATTGCCATTGCTAATTCACGCAAACCATATGCGCCTGTCTTCAAAGTAACTCTCTTGAAGCCGAGCTTCCTGAGCCTGCTGACTTCAGTGTAAAAACCTTTTTCTTCAATAAAGCCAAGCCGGCTGTGACGCTCAAATTCTTTGATTGCTTTGTCTTTGAAAGCTGCCTGAACAACAGGATCTGAAGGATCAGGAGTAACGATATATCCACGCCTTTGCAATTCAAGTGCGCGTCCCAGAGAGTGCACTTTTATTTCACCCCCAATACATTTAGCGCCCTGTCCCCATTTCAATTCTATTGTTTCGAGTCCGTGCTTGTCGATGATGTATTCGGCAACTCCCAAACGGGTGTCTTCGACATTCATCTGTACAAGGATCTCTCCAAATCCCAGATGATTGCGGCGGTATATTTCAATCCTGCGATCCATATCCGGAGCTTTTGTGACTTTGTTTTTATTGTTTAATTCAAGGGCAGGGTCAATACCGCATACGTTTTCACCGCAGACTATCGTAACGCCGGAAATTGCTGCTCCAACCGCAAAATGCTCCCAGTTCTTACGGGCAATCTCAGTTGATCCAAGGGCGCCGGTGAAAATCGGCACTTTCATCGAGACCTTTTTGCTCCAGCCATAGGATGTTTCAGTGTTAACATTCGGGAATTTGGCGGTATCCGGGTCGCCCTTTTGACCTTTTGGTAGGCCTTTGGCTCCCAATGCATACCCGTGGATATTCAGATGGGAATAGTCGATTGGATAATTTTTATCTCCGCCTGCAGTTATTTCTCCAAACGGTCCCGGATAAAGTAACTCTCTGCCTCTGAAAGTAGCCTTGAAAACTTCACAATTCCCTCTGCACCCGTCTATACATCGGGTGCAAATCCCACTCATAGGGGAAACACTTTTAGAACGGTTGTGTGTTCTGGTTGCTTCATTAGAATTTGGTTGTTGCAGGTTCATTTTTTTCCTCCGTTAATACGTCCATTTTTTTGTGATAACAACTTTTAGCGCTTACTGCTGATAATTTTTGTTATTAAATTTCTCACCTCCTCTTAAGTGTAGTTAAATAAATACTTAACAAATTAAGTATTTCTAAAGCGAGCAGGCAAAAAAAATCCACTAAGGGATTTTCAAGCTGCATTCATTAGAGTTTGTATCATATGCACATGACCAGTAACTCGGCCTCCTCATTTACGTTATTTTTCCAGAGAGAAGGTAACGAATCCGTGATATACACTGAATCGCCGGGTTTAAGCATCCTTTCTTTATTGTCGATTTTCACTGTTATATTCCCTTTTATGACATATATAAGTTCTTCCCTTTTATGCTGAAGAAAATGTCTATTCAATTCAGCGGAAGGATTCAGCACTGTTATAAAAGCAGATGTTTTATTTTTGGATATTATATTGAATATTGAATAGCTTTGATCTTTTTCGAACAGATTGTCTCGCATAGTATCACTGTCAATGAGCCATTCAGCCCCATTGTTTTTTTGCCCCTGCTGTAGAAAAATGGCAGGATTTATTCCAAGCGTATCTGCTATCTGGAGAAAAGAATTTAATGACGGGCTTATCTGATTATTTTCAAGCTGCGATATGAAACTCGGCGTAAGCCCTATCTTATCGGCAAGGTCTTTCTGCGACATATTCAGTCTTCCCCGGGCTTCCTTAACGCGGCTGCCGATATCGTATGAAGGCTCTTTCTTTGCAGGCAGTATTAGGATATTACCGTCTTCTATTTCATAGGAATGGGGTTTGAATGCCTCTCTGTCTGTTCTGCCATCAAGCTTTAGGGCTTTCAGAAATAATTTGTCTCTCCTTTTGTAAAGTTCGATCACGACCTGGGTTATATGTCTGAGGTTTGCCTTGAAAGTCTGGCTGTGCGCTTCTTTTTCGAGTATCCAGTATGCAACAGTGCCGAGATCATACAACCTGGGGCACATGTAGGTAAAGAATTTGTATGTGCTGCTTTCATCCCCCCAGAGGTCCTGTATTCCGGTTAAGCTGTCGAATATATACAGAGCGCCTCCTGATAATTTTTCTTGGATAGAGTTAATGGTCTCATTAAAAAACGATATATCGTTCGGTCTTTCTACTTTTATTATGTTTGGATATGCCGGCCGATCTGTTTCATAGAATTTCACGAATGTCTTGTCGCGTTTGCCCTTTCCTGTAGTAAAGCAATCGAGCATGATGACTTTCTCTGTATTAACAAGATTATTAATATTCATGTAAAGGAGGAGACTTTGCGGAGACCTGTTAAAACTCACATAAATAACATCTCGATTCTCTATGAGAGAGTTATGAATAAAGTTTTGGATAAATATTTCTTCTGATGTTCCTGCCTCAGTTTCCCAGACAACATTGTCACCTATGTGCAAGGAATCAATAAGACCATCAAGACTCTTTATGCCGGACGATATTTTTTGCATGGTAAACGGTTACCCTATGATAGTATAACTTTAAAAAATCAGGGAATTATTTGTCAAATGATTTTTATTGGCGCACCAGGCTTCGATGCCTCCATTGACAAAAGACACTGTTACCACTTATTATAAAACGAACGGTAATCGTTTGCCGTCTAGGGCGTCTATTGCCACCAGATAACATCTCTATGGCAAAGACGCTTTTTTGCCTGAAAAGAAACTATAAGCTATAATGAATGTATATTGTGAGAGGAAAAAATGTGCAGACTTGCTGCAATAACCTCGGATAAATATATCTCTCCACTGGAAAATGTCCTTGCCCTTGAGACAATGAAGGAAGGGCATGACGGTTCAGGCCTGGGCCTTGTTCTGAAAAACTTGGGTGGGGAATTCGAGGAACTTAAAAAATATCCAATAATGTCTGGAATCTGTTCCAAAAGTGGTGTAAAGATACTTGACGATTATATGGAAAACCACGGCTTCTATCTTCAACACGCATGGACCCCTAAAATAAAACATGTAAAGGGCATAACACCGCGTGATTACTATTTTGCAAGGGTCTATGATTATCCAAAATCATATAAAGACAAACCAATGCTGGAAAAAGAAGACCTCCTGATGAACACGCGCATTACATTGAGAAAGATGGGAGAGTCGGATGAATCAATATTCGTATTCTCATTTTATCCCGATGTCATAGCTTTAAAAGAGGTTGGCGACCCGCTTGAGCTCGCAGAGTTCTTTTCACTCAACAAATCAAACCTCTGTGCAAAGATAATCTTTGCGCAGGGAAGACAGAATACAAACTATGCAATAAACTTATACGCATGCCACCCGTTCTTCATTCAGGGATACTGTTCGATGACAAACGGAGAAAACACAGCATTTGTGCCCATAAGGGAATTCTTGATGAGCAGGGGTTTCAGGGGCTATATCGGATATAACAGCGACAGCGAGGTATTTACGCATATACTACATTATACCCTAAGACATCTGGGCTTCCCTCTAACTTACTATAAAGACGTCATAACACCTTTAAAGCCTTCAGAGATAGAAAAAAGGGATGACAGCGAAGCGCTTAAGCTTATCAAGCAGTCATTAAGACCATTATGCATAGATGGGCCGAACATGGTTATTGGATTTATGCCTGACGGAACCTGTTTTATGGTTCAGGACTCGAAAAAACTCAGGCCAGGAGTCGTTGGCGGCATTAAAGGCAAATATGCATTGATGTCTGAGGAATGCGGCGTTGACAAAACAATTCCCAAAAGGGATAAGTCAAAAGACATATTCCCGATGAAATATGACATGGTAATCATTTCACCTCAGGCACAGGAGGTAAAGATATGGAACCAGCTTACAGGTTAGACCACAACCATAAGCTCTCATTAAGAGAGTTTCCATATATAATACGCTGGAGGGACGACAGGTGCAAAAGATGCGGAAGATGCACCGCAGCATGTCCTGTTAAGGCGATAGAGCCAACAGTAAAGATCCTGAGAACTATACAGTCAGAAGGACCTGTCCCAACACCTGCGGCAACGAGAAAGATTACACATATTGTAGAACAGGTCGCTGATATGGAGAGATACTGCACAGGATGCGGAGCATGTGTGCTGGTATGTCCTAATGAGGCGATAGAGCCTGAGTTCAATCCTCAGAATAAATTCCTGTTCTATAAAAACAAAGGCGGAGAGGGTTACAAAAGAGGCGGAAGAAGAAATGACCCGTCAATTTCAAACCTCGACAGACTTAAATTCACAAGAATATCAATGCTCACAGACCCTGCACTTGATGCAGGAAGGCATGAATTTAGAATAAGAACTCTGCTCGGCAGGATTCTGCCTCCAGAAGAATTGCCATTAAAAAATGAAAACGGCATATTAGCTGTTGATAAGACAATTGAAAAATTCATACCGCCTGTACGAGAGATATACCCAATAATGATCGGAAGCATGTCTGTAGGCGCACTCTCTCCCACGATGTGGGAGGGGCTTGCCATGGGCATTGCATACCTCAATGAAGTCGAAGGCCTGCCTGTTGTAATGTGTTCTGGTGAAGGCGGAATGCCGCCAAGACTTTTAAAATCAAAATACCTGAAGTACTTCATCATCCAGATTGCCTCAGGCTATTTTGGATGGGATGAGATTATATACGCCCTGCCCCATATGGTCGAGGACCCTGCTGCTATAGAGATCAAGTATGGTCAGGGCGCAAAACCAGGAGATGGCGGCTTATTGATGGCACAGAAGGTTCTGAAGCTCATAGCAAATATCCGAGGTGTACCTCAATTTGTTGATCTTGCATCGCCTCCAACACACCAGACAAAGTACTCGATTGAAGAGGCAGTTGCAAAGATGATCCAGTCTATGTCAATGGCATGGGGCTTCAGAGTTCCTGTTTACCCCAAGATTTCCGGATCTAAAACAGCACGTGCTGTTTTAAATAATCTCGCAAGAAACCCCTATGCTGCAGCACTTTCAATAGACGGCGAGGACGGTGGAACAGGCGCTGCATACAATGTCTCTATGGATAAGATGGGGCATCCTATCGCATCGAATCTAAGGGAATGTTACCTTGACCTTGTGAAACAGGGCAAACAAAATGAGCTTCCCCTGATAGCAGCAGGCGGCATCGGTAAAAAAGGAAATCTTGCAGCGAATGCAGCAGCCCTCATTATGCTGGGTGCATCTGCTGTCTCCATAGGAAAGTACATCATGCAGGCGGCAGCAGACTGTTTCGGTGATGAATATAATCGCTGTAACCTATGCAACACAGGCAAATGCCCGCGTGGCATTACCACTCAGGACCCAAAGCTCTATAGAAGGCTTGATTCTGATAAGGTTGCAGAGAGGGTTGTCGAGGCATTCAAAGCTGCTGATGTTGAGTTGAAGAAGATATTTGCACCTATGGGCAGGAGCACAGAGCTTCCGATAGGTATGTCAGACGGCTTGAGCACAGATGACAAGGCAATGGCTGAAAGACTGGATATAAGTTATGCGTGCTAAGAAAAGAACAGAAGCGCAGAAGCGCAGAAGCGCGGAAGTGCTGAAGAAGAAAAAAAAGTTTCAGAACTTGCAAACTTCCGAGCTTCCGAGCTTCAGGACTATTATCATACACGGAAACGTAAGGGGCAATCGTGTCCCTTCAAGGATTCTTGAAGAGCAGACACAACATACTGTTCAGGAAGGCACACGGGAACTCCATATCATGGCCGATGGTCAGCATGGCATCGGAGGCAGAATCTGGCCAAGGAAGGAAACAGTAAAGATTACTGTCGAGGGTCCTGTTGGTCAAAGGCTCGGAAGCATGGGAATGCCCGGCACGGAAATTGTCGTTAAGGGCAGCGTTTCGGATGATGTGGGATGGCTTAACTGCGGCGCAAAGATAACGGTTCTCGGCGATGCTACAAATGGCGCCTGGAATGCTGCTGCTCAGGGAATCCTTTATATTCAAGGGAGTGGTGGCGCGCGTTGCGATACCATGACAAAGCATAATCCTAGGTTTAACCCGCCCCAGTCATGGTATTTCAGAAACGTGGGAGATTCATTTGCTGAGTTTAAGGCAGGCGGGATTTCTGTTATCTGCGGAGTAAATCCAAGGAATCCTAAAAATATAATTGGCTATCGCCCATGCATAGGAATGGTCGGAGGCATAATCTATTTCAGAGGACCTATCCAAGGGTATAGTGAAAAAGATGTAAAACTCCTTAACCTCACGCCGCAGGATTGGGAATGGCTCAGGACAAACATGAAGCATTTCCTTGAAGCAATAGACAGAAAGTCCTATTATAAAGAACTTACACGCTCTACAGAAGACTGGAAGAAGCTAATTGCATACACGCCACAGGAAAAGCGCGAACGAAAATGGTTTAAGATATCCGCTGTAGACTTCAGAAAAAATATGTGGGAAAAAGAGGTCGGGCAGGGAGGAATATTTGCTGAATACCTCAGCCATGAACTCACGGTCCTGCCATACATCACAACAGGAAATGAGAGAAGGAACAAGCCTGTATGGGCAAATGAAAAATATCTCCCGCCATGCGCATATGCATGTCCGACACGAATCCCATCGCACAAGAGGGCAACATTAATTAGGCAGGGGAAAATACATGATGCACTCGAACTTGTCTTGCAATACAGTCCTCTTCCTGCCACTGTCTGCGGACAGATATGCCCTAACCTATGCATGAATGCATGCACAAGGGGTCAGATTGACAAGCCCCTCGCAATAAATAAGTACGGAAGCCTTGCGCTTGAACTCCCATCACCCAAAAAGGAAAAACCAACAGGACACAAGATAGCTGTAATTGGAGGCGGTCCCGCTGGATTAAGCGCCTCATGGCAGCTCGCTCTAAAGGGACATAATGTTGACCTGTACGAAGCAGCCGACAAACTCGGCGGAAAGGTGGAGTTGTGCATACCGAGAGAGCGTCTTCCACATGAAATACTTGAAAAAGAATTATCAAGATTCAGTGAGATCGGAGTGAATGTGCATCTCAATACAAGGGTTGACAGCTATAAATTCCATGAGATATACAAAAATCACGAGATTGTAGTTATTGCATGCGGCGCCCATCAACCGAGAACAGTCAAGTTCGACGGCTCTGAGCATATAATCTCAGCCTATGACTTTCTTAAGGATATAAACAGCGGAAAAAAACCTGTTCTCAAGGGGAAAAAAGTTGTTGTAATAGGCGCAGGCAATGTCGGAATGGATGTGGCTTCTGAGGCATATATGTATGGCGCAGAATCAGTTATAGCTGTTGATATACAGAAGCCGGCTGCATTCGGCAAAGAGATGGAGCTTGCCGCATCTAAAGGCACAAAGATACTGTGGCCAAAATTCACTGAAAGATATGACCATAAGGAAAAGAAGATATATTTCAAGGATGGTTCTTCGCTTGACGCTGATATTGTCGTTATCTCAATAGGCGATGTGCCTTTGCTTGATTTCCTGTCCCCATCTATTCATACAGAGAAAGGATGGATTGAGGTAAATGACATAGGACAGACATCTGATGTTAAGGTCTTTGCCATAGGAGACGCAACACAGCCCGGCCTTGTAACACATGCTATTGGACAGGGAAGAGTTCTTGCAGATATAATACACTATCAGCTCATGCATGCGCCAAGACAGTCTGAGGTCAAACAGGTTATTCCATACGACAGAATAAGGACAGAATACTATGATGCATGCACAGGAGATTTCACACCTGAAAAAGAGGCAAACAAATGCATGTCATGTGCCGCATGCCGTGACTGCCGTATGTGCGAGGCAACCTGCTATTGGGGAGCTATCAGCAGGGTCGAGCATAAAGACGGTTCATATGAATACATAGTTGATGAGGACAAATGCATTGGCTGCGGTTTCTGCGCAGGCATATGTCCCTGCGGAGTGTGGGAGATGGTAGAAAATGTTTAAAAAAACTAAAAAAGGAGATTTGTTATGAAATCATTTGTTAAATCATTTTTTATTTTATTTATGTTAGCTGCACTGGTTTTTTTAAGTTCAAATTCATCCTTGGCTTTAAAAACACCATCAGAGAACGAAAAGTGGGATGATTATGCAGTTGACGAGGAAGGAAACGCGTATTTCTACAATTCAAAAAATGTACAACATATGACGAAGAATATTGTCCGGGTCTGGATTAAAAAATTTTATTCACAACAAAAGTCTAAAGTAGAAGAGGCAAAACTTCTGTGGGAGATAGACTGCTCAAAAAAAACAATGCGTGGAATCCAGGCACACATGAAAAACAGGGATAAGACATCAGACACCATCAAAAAACCTTCTGAGTGGTCAAGCATTCCATCTGAATCAACAGCAGAAACCCTGTATGAAATTGTATGCAAAAAAGGGGAAAAAGCTAAGTAATTAATCTTTCAAAAAACTATGGCTTACTATGAACTTAATCTAAAACCACGAGGTTATCCCTATGGATAACCTCGTCAGAATATTTATAGCCGAGAATCTTTTCTACCTCAGTTGTATTTTTACCTTTTATCTTATTTATCTCTGAGGACGAATAGTTCGTGATCCCCTTTGCAATCTTCCTGCCTTCCGGATTAACACAATGGATAGCATCGCCTGTCTCAAAGATACCGCTCACTGATACAATGCCTGAAGGAAGGAGACTCTTTCCTCCATGGATCAATGCCTTTACAGCGCCTGCATCAACATAAAGACTCCCCTTTACACGACTTCCATACACAATCCATCCTTTCCGTGCCGAAAGCTTTTCTTTTTTGGACTTGAATTCTGTGCCATGAGGCTTTCCTTTTAAAAGAGCAGTGATCAGCCCACTCTTCTTGCCATTGATAATATTCACTGTAATCCCATTGCTTACAGCCCTCTTCGCAGCAATGATCTTTGAATACATTCCGCCGGTGCCAACAATGCTTCCAGTTCCACCAGCTATTGCCTCAATCTCAGGCGTAATCTCCTCAACAGTTTCCATTAGTACTGCCTTATACCCTTTCTTGGGATCAGAAGAATAAAGACCGTCAACATCAGAGAGGATAATAAGCCTTTCAGCATCAATAAGCCCTGCAACCAGCGATGCAAGGTTATCGTTATCACCAAACTTAATCTCATCGGTTGCAACAGTGTCATTCTCATTTACTATCGGAATAATGCCGTAGGAGAGTAATGTAAGCAAAGTATTTTTGGAATTAATATATCTCTTCCTGTCAGAGAAATCATCACTGGTGAGGAGAATTTGTGCCACTTGTTTGCCATACCCCCCAAAACCTTTTTCATACGCCCATATAAGATTGCTCTGTCCTGCTGCTGCTGCAGCCTGCTTGAGCTGTATGTCCTTTGGCTTTTCCTTTAGGCCGAGTTTTTTCATCCCAGCAGCAATAGCACCTGAAGAAACAAGGATTACATCATATCCCATATTTTGCAGTTCAGCTACATCCCCTGCTATGGATGAGATGCGCTTTGCATCAAGTCCATCTTTTTCATTAGCAAGAATGTTGCTTCCGATCTTAACAACAATCCTTTTCATGGACAAAATTATACATCACGGATAACACTGTTGTCATCAGCCTGTATCATCCATAAATTCTTGGCAAGAGAGAGTATTGAATATTATAAACAAAAAACCAGAGTAGTAGATGAAAACAACCACTCTGGTTTTAAACCTGACAGAATTAATTTTTAAAACTTATTTAATGAGTCCCTTTTCCCTCAGATACTCTTCACTGGGAATTTCAACTGAGCTTGCGCCGCCGCCATAAGAATACATAAGCTTTCCAACATCAATCATTTCTCTGAGGGCCTTCTTGACCTCAGCCGGATCAGCGCTTTCAGCCTCTGATATGCCTTTAATTATATCCTTTTCTTTAAGCTTCTTTTTTCCTTTTGCAGCTTCAGAAAATGCATAAATCTTATCCTTCAAAACATTGATATCCATACTATTTCCCCTTTCATTAAAGGTTTTTAAAAGGTTGAGGCTGTATTTGCAGCCTCAACCTTTATCTAATCTACCACTTAAATGTTGATGCGGTCCTCAGTGTATCACGCATGAATGTGAAGTCGTCGATTGCCTGGAATGTAAAGTCAATGCCTGTGAGAGAAAAGAACCTCTCCCATCCTACTCTCTCTATCCATTCCCCAATCCTTTCATGCTTCCTTGCATTTTTGGCATATACCTCAATAATGTGCTTTACTGCTGCGACAACCTTGGGCCATCTTGGAGGCTCATTAGAAATATAAGGAATTACGAGCTTTGAGAATTTTGGATTGGTCCTGAGACTGTTGATTTTGCCGCCTACAACAATTGCCACGCCGTCTCTTTCAGGATCCTTGATGCTGATAGGAGGACACACAGTAAAGCAGTTGCCGCAGTACATGCATTTCTCAGGATTAATCTTAACACTCTTCTGAGCAGGATCAGGGCTGATAGCACGGGTTGGGCACGAACCGATAACTGTCGGAAGCTCGCACATATTCTTGAAGTTTTCATGTGCAATTGTAGGCACTTTTGTATGCACTGCTACAATAGCTATATCAGAGCAGTGAACAGCGCCGCACATGTTAACGCAGCATGCAACCGCAAGCCTGACCTTGTTTGGAAGCCTCTTTGACTCAAAATATTCATAGAGTTCATCCATCATCGCCTTAACAATGCCTGATGCATCTGTACATGCGCTATGGCAGTGCACCCATCCCTGTGTATGAACAACATTTGTAATTCCTGCGCCGATACCGCCCATCTTGAAACCTTTATCCTTAAGCTCTTTTTTTAAGGGTTCGAGTTTCTTTTCGTCAGATACAAGGAATTCGACATTATTTCTTGTAGTATAGCGGAAGAATCCATCGCAATATTTATCTGCTATATCGCAATGCTCACGGATTGTATCTGTTGCGAGTAGCCTGGGGGATGCGACTCTTACTGTCCAAAGCTTATCCCCGCTTTCAGCTACATGAACCATTGAACCCGGGTTTATTACCTCATGATATTTCCATTTCCCGTAATTCTTCTGGATTACAGGTGGTAAGAACTGTTTATAATTAGGCGGGCCAATGTCTGTTTTTCTTTGTGGTAATGCCATGTTAAAATCCTCCTTATTAAAATTTTATTAGAATTTATATTTTTTTGTTTTCTTTTCTTCAGCTTCCTTGGCCTTGTATGCAGCAATATCATCGTCTGTGTAGAACATGAAAGGATCCTTCCTCGGCTCCTTAATCTGCTGCGGCTGAGGCGGTACGCCTATTGCCTCGAGGAATGACCTCATGCCCTTTATTTCTATAACCTCGCCGATTCTCTCTCTCGGCTTTCCGTTTTCATCCCACCAATCCCATATCTTGCGGATTAGCGCTTTCAGTTCAGTATATGGAGGCTCAAGTTTTACAAATGGCACGATAACCCATGAAAGCAGTGACCCGACAACAATTGGAGCCTTACTTCCCATGCAAAGAGTCGCTCCCCTTTCGCCGCTCGGCTTCAGGGCCTTTGTCATCCTTGTTATGCAATGCATGCATCTGTTACATTCGGCATTGTTTATTTTGAGTTCTTTGCCGTCATAGCTCATGCACCCCGTAGGACACATATTTATAATCTCGGCATTTATATCCATTGTCTTTGCATAATTCTTAACCTCAGACTGGTCGATCTTTATATCACCCTTCCATGTACCGATTATGGAAAGGTCTGCACGGGCGAGGGCTGCAACACAGTCACATGCGCAACCCGATGACTTTATCTTGAATTTGTAGGAAAATGTGGGTCTGTGAAGTTCATCCTGAAACTCCTGTGTGAGCGCGTATGTAAGGTCAAGGGTGTCATAGTTGGACCACTCGCATCTTGCAGGGCCTACACAACAGCTTGGGGTCCTCAGCGCTGAACCTGAACCGCCAAGGTCCCATCCGCGTGATGAATATTCTGCGAATATCGGCTCAAGCGCGTCTGTCTTTGTTCCGAGCAATACGAGGTCGCCTGTTGAGCCATGCACATTTGTAAGTCCGCTTCCATACTTGTCCCAGATATCGCATATCTCTCTTAATGCCTTGCTTGTATAAAAAAAGCCGCTTGGCTGATTTATTCTAACGGTGTGGAAATGGGCTACCCCCGGGAACTCATTACCGATTTCTGAATATCTTCCGATAACTCCGCCACCATAACCAAGAACACCAACGATACCTCCATGTTTCCAGTACCCGACCCTGGTGCTGTAACATTTCTCAAGATGACCGACTGCATCGTTTGCCATCTCATTGTTCTTGGCAGCTTTCTTCATCTCCGTGACAAAACTCGGCCAAGGACCCTTTTCGAGTTCGTCAATTAACGGCGTATTGTACTTTTTGCCAGCCATAAACTCCTCCTTCTTTGTGTTTAAATTTATGAATTTAAAAAGCTATGAGCTTTTCTTCGAAGACCTTTATTCAAAAATAAACATATAAGGGTAATATACTAACTGTTTATCGGTCAAATAAAAAAAATTAATCTATAAATCACAATTACTTATCTATTTGTAAATTATACTTGAGATATTTTGAAAAAAGCCCCTGAATGTAAATTCTAACTGGTCTTCTTTATATAATAAAGCAATTCGCCCTTCTCTTCCTTCATCTCAACAAGTTCATTGCCAGTGCGTTTCAATAGAGCGGCGATATCTGCCTTTGTTCCGGGATCTGTTGCCTGCATAAAAAGTATCTGTCCAGACGACATGGAATCAAGAGCCTTTTTAGTCTTTATAACAGGCATTGGGCAGTTGAGACCTTTACAATCAAGGCTTACATCAGGTTTTATATCAGCCATATAATACCTCCGATTTGATATAGTTAATTCGTTCTAAAATATACGTTTTAAAAAGCTTTTTTGTCAAGGAAATAATTTAACGCCCGCTAAAAAATCTTATGGCATCCTTGACCTTTTCCAAGCTCACCTGCGTGTTAAGGCACGGACCGTATGGCCGCTCATTTGGAACACAAAGCACTGGAAGAGGATAAGTGTCAACTATGCCGCTGCTCAGGTCTGTTTCGCACGCCACTGCGATAATCGCATCAGGCATTACATCTTTGACAATTCTCCTGGCAAGCGTCCCGCCGGTTGCAACAGAAAGCTTTAGTTTATTCTCCTCTGCGATCTGTATGAGGTCGCTAATCTCGCATTTTCCGCATCCTTCACAGTTGTAGATATTATGCGTAAGCCGTATGTTGCACTCATCTATCTGAAGGCAATGAGGTAAAAGGAGCAATAGCTTGGTCGTTTTTAGTTTCTCCTTTCGGACAAGCCTATTATTTATATTGATGATAAACATCTGGAGCTGTTCCTTTTTATCCTTTTTAAAAGAACCGACTATCATGAGCGCAGGATAAAGAAATCTCAAAACCATGCCTCTTATCCATCTATATTTCATCGAAATATGCCCCTTCTTTCAGATTTCTGCCTTGTAGAAATGCCCTTGCTGACATAATCTTTTTTCCTTCAGGCTGAAGTTCAACAATCGAAAGAAGCCCATTGCCTGTTCCGGCTATAAATTCTGACTTGAATGCCTTCTCTATTCTTCCCGGCTTGCCAGAACCTTCAACAGCCCTTACCTTGATAAGTTTAATCATTTCATTATTCAAATAACAATATGCAGCAGGCCATGGATACATCCCGCGCACAAAATTGAACAGTTCGATTGCAGTTTTTGACCATATAACCTTTCCATCTTCCTTTTTTATAACAGGGACATACGTAGCCTCGCCTGTCTGGGGCCGTGGTTTTACTGAACCCTCCTTAATCCCATTTATCGTACTAACCAGAAGGGATGCCCCGAGTCCCGATAACTTTCTCGACAGTGTCTCTGATGTATCATCTTCGGTTATATCCATCTCCTGCTGAAGGAGTATATCTCCTGTATCAAGCCCTTTATCTATAAGCATTGTTGTAATACCGGTTTTTTTTTCGCCATTTATTATTGCCCATGCAATAGGCGCAGCACCCCTGTATTTGGGAAGCAGTGATGCATGAACATTTATGCAGCCCAAAGCAGGCAGATTAAGAATAGCCTCAGGCAGTATTCTTCCATATGCGACAACAATTATAAGCTCGGGTTTCATAAAAAAAAGCTCATTAAGAAATCCTTCGTCTTTCAGGCCTAAAGGCTGAAGAACGCGTATGCCGTTGCTAACTGCAAGTTCTTTTACAGGAGACTGGGAAATAAGATGTCCTCTCCCCTTTCTCTTGTCAGGCTGGGTTACGACTGCAGATATATCTTCCCCGCTTTGTAAAAGCGCATTAAGCGACGAAACTGCAAATGAAGGTGTGCCGAAAAAAACTATACGCATTTCAGTTTAAACACAGGGATATAGGATTGTTCTTGAGCGGTTTCTTTTGCTGATATTCAGATAGTAAGTATAAAAATAAATAGAAAAGCAAAAGCCTCGGAGGTCGCCTGAGGCGACCGAGAATGAGCGAAAGAGCAATTCTGTATCCCTCATTTGTTGCCTGCCATTGTTTTTTTATACCGCTTCTTAAAAAACTCTCTCTTAATCGGGCTTATCCTGTCAATAAGAAGCAAGCCATCGAGGTGGTCTATTTCATGCTGGAGCGCCCTTGCCAAAAAACCTTTGCCTTCTATCTCTATCGGCATGCCTTTCCTGTCAAGCCCTTTAACTCTGACCTCCTCAGCCCTTTTCACATTAGTTTTGTACTCAGGCAAGCTAAGACATCCCTCTTCAGACTCAATGCTTCCTTTCTTTTCTATAATCTCTGGGTTGACGAGTACTATCAAAGGCATTTCTTCCTCAATTGCACTTATGTCTATAACACATATTCTTTTCGAGATGCCGACCTGATTCGCTGCAAGACCAATACCGCCTAAAGCATACATCGTCTCTATCATGTCATCCATAAGACGCTGTATGTTACCGTCTATGTATTCAATGGGTAACGCCTTTTCCTTTAATATCTTTTCAGGATATTTCTTAATCTCGAGTACTGCCATCTTTTTATTATAAAACATTTCTCATCGTTCGGGATAATATAAGGCAATTCTTATGTTAAAATAATCAATCAAATCCATAATATTATCTCAGGAAAAAAACATAATGGCTTCAAGCTATATCTTGTTTGCAATATTTCTCTGGAGCTCTCTCGGTGTGGTAGTAAGGCTGTCAGGCGTTGCTGTACACACCCTGATCTTCTATTCAATCATTGTATCTCTGATTGTTCAGGGAATAATGCTGTTACAAAGCAATTACAGAAAAAAGATCCCTCCTTTCAAAATGCTTAGGTACCCTTTAATTCTTGGGGTTCTCAGCCTCATAAACACATTCACCTACTTCTATGCATTTAAATATACGACTATTGCAAATGCAGTTCTCACACACTACACTGCTCCTGTAATAGTGGCTTTTCTTGCTCCGATTTTTCTGAATGAGCGGATAACAAAAAAAATAACCATTGTGATAATAATTGCATCAGCAGGATTATGGATAATGCTGAATGGTTTCTCTTTCTCGGATAGTCACACAGCAGGTTTAATCGCAGGACTAATATCAGGACTTGCATATGCAGTAATCATAATATTTGTGAGATTTTATGCGAAAGATTTCAAACCGCTTGTTCTTTCTTTTTTTTCGAACACAATGATCGCAATTTTATTGGCGCCATTCATAAGAGACTTCCCTTCCCATGCTTTGTGGAGTTTCATAGTAATGGGCATAGTCCATTCAACCATCGCGCCTATTTTATATTTTAAAGGGCTCCGCTCTGTTACCGCCAACAGAGCAGCAGTTCTTGGTTATCTCGAACCTGTTAGTGCTATAATCTTTAGTATGCTCTTACTGAATGAATTGCCAGGAAGGAATTCGTTCATCGGAGGAGCAATGATAATCTTTTCAGGGTATCTTACATTAAAAAATGGTGAAAAAGTTTAAAGTTAAAAGTTCACAGTCAAAAATTTATAGCATAGGAAAATTGCTTCGCATAAAATTTTATACCTTTAATAGTCTTTATTGTCTAATTCTTATTTTCTGCTGCCTGCTGCCTGCCACTGATCTTCTCGCTGCTGAGAGGCTTGAACTCACCTTAAAAGATGCGATTAGTGTATCTATTAAAGAGAACCTGTCTCTTGCTTCAGAGCGAATTAATTCCAAGATAGCCGACGCAGATATAAAATTCAGAAAGGGCGAATTTGATCCTGCCGTAGAATTAAAGGCTATAGAATCTTATAGAAAATATCCGTCAGCGTCTCTCCTTACCGGCACCGAAGAGAGAATATTAAATGCCGATATCAGTCTTGGCGGAAAGATAAATACAGGAACAAAATATGAGATAAAATGGACAAATGAGCGCATAAGAAATAACTCAGGGTATCTGAGAATTAATCCTTATTATACCTCTGAATTGATGCTGACTCTGAACCAGCCGATACTCAAAGGGCTCGGCAAAAATATTCAGGAAACCAGTCTGAATGTGTCAAAAAATAAGCTTGAGATATCGAGATTAAATCTGGATGACAAATCAATACGAATCATAGCTGACACTGCGAATGCATACTGGGATCTTGTATTCAAAAGACACAATCTTGAGGTCGCTGAGATCTCGCTTAAACTCGCACATAATGTGTCCAACGAGGTAAAGGCAAGGATAGAGTCTGGAACGCTTGCCCCTGTTGAGATCTATAAGTCAGAGGCAGAGACATCATTAAGAGAAGAGGCACTGCTTAGGGCACAAAAGTCAGTGTCAGATGCAGAAGACAAACTCAGGGTTGTAATGAACCTTAAAGACTGGAAGACCAAACTTATACCAATAGAAAAACTGCCCTTCCCTTCAGACATACAGCCTGAGGAGAGCGCGATTGATACAGCGATTAAAAACAGAACAGACTACAAACAAGCCATTATCGAAAATAAAAACAGAAAGATATTAACAAAATACTATGATAACCAGAAATATCCTGATCTCGAAATTATCGGGGCTCTCGGACTTAATGGAATGAATGGCACATACAATAATACTATCGACAGATTGAATTCGCAGGATTACTATTCATGGCAGTTCGGTCTTTCCCTCAGAATACCGATAGGGAATAGAGAGGCAGAAGGGAAATTTTTAGAGGCAAAAAATGAGGAAGAAAGATCTGATTTAAACTTAAAGATTATAGAACAAAATATCACAGCCGAAGTTAGAGCATCCTTCAGGGAAGTCCAGCTTGCATCTGAGGCAATAACAACAGTCCGAAAGACACGAATTGCAGCAGAAAAAAGACTCGAAGCTGAGGAGGGAAGGTTTAAGGTTGGGATGGCAACTTTAAATGACATTCTTAAGTTTCAAGAGGAATACGCCAAGTCATTGTCTTCTGAGAAAAAGGCTGCGGTTGATTATGCAAGGGCTGTGGTTGAATTTGAAAGGGTTAAAGGGACACTGGGGCAAGACATGCCTTTGCCGTAAGATTTCGCCCGGCTTATGGCATTATGATATGAGTAGAAACTAAAATATATTAGCAGGAGGTGTTCATATGCTAAAACCAGTTATAGATTGGGATGCATGCGTAGGCTGTGGTGCATGCACAGAGGTATGCCCTGAGGTTTTTCAATTAAGAGATGATAAGGCATGGGTTATAGGACTGGATAAGTGCAATACGTGCAACTGTCAGGAGGCTGCTGACTTATGCCCTGTTCAGGCAATAACATTTACTGAGGAATAAAACCAGTATGAAGATAATTGCATTTCTTGGAAGTCCGAGAAAAGATGGCAATACAGAACTCTTGCTTCAGGAGACAATAAAAGGGATCAATGACTCAGGGTTTAATGCTCATACATTTAACCTTAACAGCATGAAGATCTCGCCATGCCAGAACTGTGGCGGGTGTGAAGAAGAAGGCAGATGCATAGTACAGGATGATATGGCTCAGATATATGATGCGATACGGAACGCGGACAGAATAATACTGGCTTCACCCATCTTTTTCTTTGGACTGAGTGCACAGACAAAGGCGATGATAGACCGCTGTCAGGCGTTCTGGTGTGAAAAATACCTGCTTAAGAAACCTACCCCAGATGGCAGATATGGAAGGAAAGGGCTTTTACTTCTTATAGGAGGGATGAAAAAAGAGATAGGGGTTCAGTGCTCAGAGACAACCGCAAAGGCATTTTTCAGAACTATCAGCGTTCCTGAACATAAGACTCTTAGTTTTCTTGGTATAGATGCCAAAGGCGCAATACTTAAACATCCGACAGCCCTCAAAAAGGCGTATGAGGCAGGAAAAAAACTGGTTAGAAGTTAATTTTCAATAATCTAATATTTCCTTCTTGACAATAAAATCAAACTATCAATAGAATTATCCATATTGCGTCTATCCCTCTATTTTAGCGGTGTAGACGCAATTAATTGCGGATGTGAACAAGTTAGCCGTTCATTGCATAAATGAAATTAAAATACATGTCCCATTTTAAAGTATTTTTAATTTTAGAACTAATATGAAAAAGGAAATTGAATATAATTCCGCTGCTCAACTATATGCACAAAAATTTCTATCATATATAGTTGCTTTTGTCTCTAGTTTTGTTATTTTTTTAGAAGTCTTCTTTAACATTGATACTATTTCTAAATTTACTCATACTTCATTGATTTTAAAAGGTAGTTTTTTATTAATCATTCTTTGCTTATTTCTTTTTATTGGCTCTTTTGGTATCCTGACTTACAGGACATCTATCGAAATGTATGTTCTAGAACTAAAAATCGGGACGATTCCGGGTATATTTGATTTAGTAAGAAAAGAAAAGGATTCATACCTATACAAAATTACTAATTTTCTTTTCATATCACCCAAGAGAAAATTAAATTTATTGCTCCTATTCATAATCGTGTGTATAGGTTTAAGTAGCTATATTTTATTTTTTTATGAAATAGTTTTTATATTGTCAAATTGATTTCTAAAGTTTAAATGGGACATAAATTCCTGCAACGGACGGCTAACAACTGGGTTTGCGACGCTTCAATTTCCAGATGTAACGTTGGGGGCGCTCCATGTGCCCGTTCTATTTTTGAGATTAAGATTGACCTTAGTAGCCACACGGCGCAAACCTACAACGTTAGCCGAAACCCTACTAGGAGAATGGATTAAATGACAAAGTTGCCAGGACATCTTATCTTATCGGATAAAATATATGAGCTAACTGCCTCAGAAGCGACTGGAGGCAGAGCTTTTGATAGGGACTTGCTCGACTACACCGTAAAGGGCATTAATCCCTTATCCGACTCGGATAAATGGACTACTCGACTTGGAATGAGCACTGAACTTGTTGAAGACTTTCCAAGCTTTAAAGAAGCCGTACCTCTTGAATGGATACTTTTCAGGTTTTTATGTCATTTTGTTCGTACAAACTCTATTCGTATTCTTTCCGGTAATAATGGGCAGGTTTTAACAACTACAAACTACAAAGATTATTTGGGTCATGAACCCTCCGAAAAAGAATCTGATCAGATATTACGTAGTGTATTGGGGTCGTGGATACGCGTATTCCCTGAAAAGAGTATATCACTGTGTGATATCTATGTCTCCACTGATATGACTATTGATCAATTAAAACGCGGCATTAATTCTCTTAAATTCTTAAAACATGTTGAAGAAACCGAAGAATATTTATATAAAATAAAACCTAGTATTTTCGATGACCGCCTTTTTTCTAAGGGGGTGTTTTCTCTGGATAGAATAACTAATCGCTATTATCAAGAAATTAGGATTGAAGCAACAGAACCATTTTGTTTTGTCATAATGCCATTCAAAGAGGATGAATTTCCGCAAAGAATTTATATAAAGGTAATTAAACCCTTTGTTGAAGACCAATTTAAAATCAAGTGCTATAGAGTTGATGAGGACAATTTACCTGATCGTATTGACAACAAAATATATACTTATCTTCTTCACTCAGCATTTGTAATCGCAGAAGTCACAACGTTGAATCCAAATGTTTTTTACGAGTTGGGGTTAGCACACATGCTCGAAAAGGACTGTATTATTCTTAGCAATGCGCCTATATCACAAATACCTTTTGACATAAACAGGATTAGAGCTGAACATTATGATAATGACGAGCAGTTGATTACAATTTTAGGGAAGTCTATATCCGCTCTTGCTTTTAAAGGCAGATAGGGCTTTGGCTAACACGCCACAAAAGATAGATTGTCCAAAGGCTACGCCCTTCTTTTGTGGCGGAAACGTTGTGCGCTCATTGGTCACCAAAGTAATTATGTTCAGAGAAATATATGGAAATAGAGGGAATAAAGGTTAAAATAAACATAGGTGAGTATAGGTTTTCTGATCATGCTGTGAAAAGGATGATCAAGCGGTCTATTGATCGAGCAGAGATAGAAGATGCAGTATTATCTGGTGAGATTATAGAAGAATATCCCGATGACAAATATTCACCGAGCTGCCTCATTTATGGAAGAACGAAATCTGGCAGACATCTCCATGTTCAGCTTTCACTTCCACCGGCAGTGGTGGTTATTACAGCTTATGATCCGGATAAATCGGAATGGATAGATTATAAGGTTAGGAGGCCAAAGGAATGAAATGCGTTTTTTGTGGCGGAGAAACTAAAAAAATGTCGGTTACCTTCAGTTATGAAGAGGAAGGCAAGTTTTTTCTTGTCGAACATGTGCCCGCTGAAGTTTGCGAACAATGTGGGGAGAAAACCTATTCTCCCAATGTTACTGATGAGTTATTGAAGTTCGCAAAAGACAAATTTAAACCTGTTAAAAAACTTGAAGTTCCTGTCTTTGATTTTGCTGAAAGTTGTTGATGCAGTTGACCAACGGAACATAAGATAGCGGAAAAGACTTACGTCCAAACCTGTCGGGCTTCTTTTGTGCCCATAACGTTAAACGCTCATTGCGGGCAAAGGGGAAAATCATAAATGCCTGATAAAGGCCGAAATAAAAAATGAAATGAGCAGAGACATAACAAACTTTGGATGGATTATTGTATCGCTGGTACTTGTTGGCTCTGGTATCAGGCATATAATAGTGCAAGAAATACACGGGCGTATTATAATGGCTGGCAAGCCTCCCATTTGGGAAGGATGGCCGGTTATTATGATTGGCGTTACTGAAGTTGCAGCCGGCATTTTGCTTTTATATATAATGATTAGAAAGACATGATAGGCCTACCCAGCCCTCTTCCATCTCCTGTGAATCCAGAGCCATTCTGAAGGGTATGCTTTGATGTAATCTTCTATAAAACCTGAGAATCTTTTTGTATCCTCAACCACTGCCTTTTCCTTATCAGAAATCTCTGACAGTTTCACCTCAGGATGTATCTTCATTACATGCCCCTTATCAGTTCTGTGGATAAATGTAGGCAGAACTGCTGCGCCTGTTTTCATTGCAATGAGCGCAGGCATCTTTGTTGTCCATGCCTTTCTCCCTATAAAATCTATTGTATATCCTTCATTAGGCAACACTGCCTGATCCATGAGAATTCCGACACAACCGCCTTGCCTGAGTCTCTGTATTATTTCCCTTAATGCCCCTTTTTTATAAATTACGCTGTTACCGTATCTCTCCCTTGTCTTTTCTATAAATCTGTTGATATAAAGATTATTAAAAGGCCTTGCAACACCAGCCACTCTCGAAAGTTTCACAGATGTAGCAATAGCCATGAGTTCCCAGTTTCCGCAGTGCCCTGTTATAAATAAAACCCCCTTGCCTTTTGCCTTGGCCTGATTGAAATTCTCAATGCCCTTAATCTCCACTGAATCTATTATTTTTTCCCCTAATCCGTAGTAAATTTTAATTACCTCAATAAAGGATTTGCCGAGATTTTTAAAGGTCTCCTTTGCAATATTTATAGCTGATGGCTGACTGTCCGCCTCGGCGGATCCGCCTGGGGCTGGACTGATAGCTGATAGCATAATATTCTCAATCGCAATCTTCCTCCTGCTTCCCCATATATAAAAAAGAAAAAGGCCGAGAATCTCCCCGACCTTTATCGAAAACCTGAATGGCAGCATTGCTAATGGTATGGATAGGAGAATAAATAAACCTGTCTCAAAAAGCCATGCCAGCCTTTTCATTTATTGTTTTCGTTTTTGTCTTTCTCTTCTTCTTTTTTCTCCTTAAGCGCCGCTGATATCTCTGCAAGTCGTTTTGTCACGAGATGATTAACAGTGTTCTCTGGATATGTTTCGTCGTCTCTGAGCTCGCCGGCCGGCATGCCTGTAAGTATCTCAAGTCCTTCCTCCATCTTATCAATAGGATATATTGTAAACTTGCCCTCTTTGACAGCATCCACCACATCCTTCTTGATCATCAGATGCCTGACATTTCTCCGAGGTATCATTACTCCGTGGCTTCCATCAAGTCCTCTCAGCCTGCATAATTCAAAAAAACCTTCTATTTTTTCATTAACGCCGCCTATTGGCTGGACATCTCCATTCTGATCCATAGAGCCTGTAACTGCAATGTTCTGTTTAAGAGGGATATTCGCTATACTGCTGAGCAGCGCATACAATTCTGCGCATGATGCGCTGTCTCCCTCCACCATATCATAAAGCTGTTCAAACGTGATGGATGCTGAAAGGCTTATCGGCTTCTTGGTAGCATATTTGCTTCCGAGGTAGTTTGTAATGATGAGTATCGCTTTTTCATGTATCTTGCCGCTCATCTTTATTTCCCGTTCTATATTCACAACTCCTGCTTTCCCGGCATAAGTCTTTGCAGTTATCCTCGAAGGCTTTCCAAAGCTGTAATCCCCGAGATCCAGAACAGCAAGACCATTAACCTGTCCCACCTTATCACCTGAAGTCTCAACGATAAGCGTGCCTTCAGCTATCATCTCGCGAAGCCTTTCTTCTATCCTGTTGTTCCTGAAAATCCTTTCATTTATCGCTTCTTCAACATGCTTGTCCATTACAACTCTGCTGTTAGATTTTGCCGCCCAGTAATGAGATTCCCTGATAACATCAGTGATTTCGCTGAATTTTGAAGACAGCTTCTCCTGATGTTCAGCGAGCCTTGAGCCATACTCAACTATCTTTGCAACCCCTGTCCTGTCAAATGGAAAGAGTTTTTCTTCCCTGCATTTTGCAGCTATGAAAGAGGCATACCTGTTCATGTTGTCTTCGGTCTTCGGCATCCTGCTGTCAAAATCTGCCTTGACTTTGAAAAGCTCTCTGTATTCTTCATCGAGATTATAAAGCAGATAATACAGATTCGGACTGCCCACAAGTATCACCTTAACATTCAGAGGTATCGCCTCGGGTCTCAACGTAGTGGTAGATACGAGTCTGTACTGCTCCCATACATCTTCTATTCGCATCTCTCTGTTACGTATAGCCCGTTTCATTGCATCATAGGCAAATATATTTCTCAAGAGGTCCAGGACATTGATAACAATATATCCGCCGTTAGCCTTGTGCATAGAGCCTGCCTTTATCATCGAAAAATCAGTTATTGCAATGCCGTACTGGATTTTATGCTCGATTCTCCCAAAAAGATTGAAATATGTCGGATTGCTCTCGAATACCACAGGAGCGCCTTTAGAGTCTTTGTTATTTACAAGGGCATTCACTGTATATCTCGTAAATGTTGGTTCAGCCTTTGGCATCTTCATAAATGTCAGGGCAGGCGCCTGTTCTTCCTGTGTCTTAAAATCATCGATATGCCCGAGTATGTCTTCCTTAACAGTCTCAAGATAGACTATGATCTTGTCATTATCCATATATTTATTCTTGATTTCATCTATGAGATGTCCGACCACAGAAAGCGCAGCCTCACGCTCAAGCCTGCTGAGCAGATACTTAACAAGTTTTTCTCCATCTCTCAAAGCTCTGACAATGTCATCGAGTTTTTCCTGCAACGCCTTGCCGAGATCCTCTATCTTCTTCTTTGTCTTAGCATCGAGCGCCTCAAATTCCTCTTCATTCAAGGGTTCTCCTGTTTTTTTGATAGGCACGATCATAAGTCCACTGACAGTCTTCCTGACAGAAAAGCCCTTTGCTTGAGCCTCATCATCCAGAACAGAAAAGAGATCTTTCTGTTTTTTCTGGAACTCCTCGAGAATAAGGTTTTTCTGTTTTTCGTATTCCTTGGATTCAAAGACCTTTGGTATCTCTGCCCTGAGTATCTTTATCAGTTCCTCCATGTCTTTCTGAAAGGCAACAGCCCTGCCCGGCTCAAGAGATATTGCTATCGGAGCATCAGGGTCTTTGAAATTATAGACATAGCACCAGTCAGACGGAACAGGTTCATTAAGAGACTGTTTTGTGAGGATAGACCTGATAGTGCTCATTTTGCCTGTGCCGTTTTCCCCTAAGATAAATATATTGAATCCTGAGTTGTTAAGACTTATGCCAAAGTCCAGCGACTTTAGCGCCCTCTCCTGCCCTATCGTTCCCTCGAGTGAAGGCAGTTCTTCTGTTGTATTGAATTTGAAGATATTCAGGTCACAACACTTATAAAGCTCTTCAATGCTTAATTTGATAGGCATTCCCTTCCTCCATATACAAGATTATTATATTTAAGAAAAAATTTAACATAAAAAGAAAAATTAATAAAGTGCAGCTATGCCCTCGGATGATGCTCAGAATAGACCTTTCTGATCCTTTCTGTCGATACCTTTGTATATATCTGTGTTGTTGATATATCTGAATGGCCGAGCATCTTCTGCACTGACCTGAGATCAGCGCCCCCTTCAAGCAGATGCGTTGCAAAACAGTGTCTCAGTGTATGGGGTGAAAGCTCCACGCCGACCTGCCTGCCGCATTCCTTTATTGTCTGCCAGAAGCGCTGCCTTGTCATTGGCTTTCCCCTGTTTGTCACAAATAGATAGTCTGAACTCCTTTTTTTCAGGAGTTCAGGCCTGAGTTCTTTTATATATCTCTTTGCCTTTTCGAGCGCCCTCAAATTTGCAGGCACCACTCTCTCTTTTGATCCTTTTCCCATCACCCTCAGAAAACCTGCCTCAAAATTCATATCACCAAGTTTCAGCAAGACAAGCTCGCTGACACGAAGACCCGAGGAATAAAGAAGTTCAAGCATTGCGGAATCCCGTAAAAAAGTAGCCTTTTCACCTCTCCTGTTAAGCAATGCCATAACATCTTTAATATTTAAAGCCTTGGGAAGCCTTTCCCATTTCTTCGGGGTCTGAAGATTTTCTGAAGGATCCTCACTGACAATCTTTTCTATCAGGAGATATTTGCAAAACCCGCGTATGGATGATATAAACCTGCACATGCTTGATAAGGAATATCCTTTATCCTTTATTCTGCCAAGAAAACCTGTGATATCTTTTTTTGAAAATGAATTAAGCGTCTTATCCTGTGAGGATAAAAATTTCTGAAAGAGCGCAATATCCCTTGAATACGACTCAACTGTATTTGTGGAGAGTCCTCTTTCTGCGGAGATATAAATAAGAAAATCTTTTAAAAGTTTCATTGCTGATACCCTACCCTATGTCTTTGTATAAATCATAGAGTAGAACCGTTATTTTGTCCATTATTACTTTTTAGGCGCCTCTGAAGGAACTGGAGATAATGAGACAGGCGCTGCTGTTTTTCTCTCATCCATACTGCTGAATATCTTTAATCCTTTAGTAGTGCCTGGGGTCTGCTTTTGATGCATGGCAAATGGCACAGAATTCAGGCATCTTTGATGTATCTGCCCTCAGATACTTGTAATAGTGAGATCAGAGACAGGATGAAAATACAGACAGTAAAAAACCTTACAACCATAAGCAAACCTCCTTTGAAATTAGAATTGTGCTCTATTATACTTATTCGTTTTTTTTCCTCAACAGAAAATAAGAATCTCTTCAGAATCCTGAACTTCTTCTTGATAATTAATAATCGATTGAATTTATCATTACTTTCTGGTATATTTTTAGCACTTGTGATGGAAGACAGAGAAAAAAAATATCTGCTTGAAGCAATCCTGCTTATCGCAGGAGAGCCTCTTGGTGTTTCAGCGCTCAAAGAAGCGACAGAAATTCCAGATGCAGAAATCGAGAAAATAATGTCAGAACTCATATCTGATTACAGAGAGAGAAATGGCGGAATCCTTATTGCAGAGATAGCAAACGGCTATCAGATGATAACAAACCCTGAGTATGCCGCGTGGCTCAGAAAATTTAAGGCATCCAGCACCTTAGTCAAGCTTTCATTGCCTGCCCTTGAGACTCTTTCAATAATTGCCTACAAGCAGCCGCTCATCAAGGCTGAGATAGAACAGCTCAGAGGCGTAAATGCAGACGGTGTCGTCAAGACGCTTCTCGACAGAAGATTGATAAAGATAATGGGAAGAAAAGAAGCACCCGGCAGACCGCTGCTCTATGGAACAACAAAGGAATTCCTTCAGTACTTCGGACTGAAAGATCTTACTGAACTGCCGACCCTCAAGGATATAGAAAGGGAAGAGGCAGCATAATGATAAAGAGAGACAATATGAAACATTCATGTCGACAAATCGGTACAAGTGGGAATGAAAATGTCATTCCCGCTTGTCGGGAATCTTTCTTGAAAAAGGATGCTGGACCTGCCTACCGGACAGGCAGGCAAGCCAGCATGACAAAGAGGGGGATTCTCATATGAAAAGATTTTGCCTTGTTGCTGCAATATTATTAGTTTTTCCAGTTTATGCTAATGCAGATGTTACATACACAGTTAAAAAAGGAGATACGTTCTCTGCCATTTCCAAGAGACACAAAGTCAGCGTCAAGGAAATCCTTAAGCTTAATCATCTAAGAAAATCAGCGAAACTTAAGACAGGACAGAACCTGATAGTCAAAAGAACCGAGGCAGAAAAAGAAAATATACAGCCACAAACATACACTGTCAGGAAAGGCGACACAATTTACAAGATTGCAAAAAAATTTAAGATGGATGTTGACGAGCTTAAAGATATCAATCTTCTTGATTCCGACAAGCTAAAGAAAGGACAGAAACTCCTGCTTGTTGCCGAGGAATTGCCTGCAGAAACAAAACAGATTAAAACAACAAAGGCCAATCTTGATGAAGAGATAAAGAATATATCAGAGTCAGAAGAACTCACCAGCCTCGACATGCAAGAAAGACTTATACTATTTTCAAAAAAGTTCCTGAACATCCCTTATAAATTCGGCGGCAGCAGCAGCATGGGAATAGACTGCTCGGCTTATGTTCAAAAGGTCTACAGTCTCATAGGAATAAATCTGCCCCGTTCAGCAAGACTCCAGTTCAATGAGGGAGAATATATTAACAAGGACTCGCTCTCAATCGGTGATCTTGTATTTTTCAGAACCTATGCCTCATTCCCTTCGCATGTGGGTATATATCTCGGCAATGATCTTTTCATACACGCATCCTCAAAGGATAAAAAAGTCAGTATCGACAACCTTAGCGCTCCTTATTATCTCAAAAGATTCATCGGAGCCAAAAGACTGCTTTTTGAAGATAAAGAGGATGAAAACATCCGGCCGGAAGGATAGTCATCCTTCATATACGACATTGCCCATATCACTTATATCATATCCGCCTAAGTTTATTACCATATTCCTGAACTCACTGTCTTCCCTGATGATGCTCAGAATAGCCTGAAGCATTTCTGTAGTATAAAATTCAGCTGGAATCGCAAGGTCATATCTCTCTTTAGCAACGGGGATAAAATCCAGTCCTAAGGCCTTTGCTGCTGCAAGTATTGCAAGTCCTGTGTCCGCTATACCGGTGAGAACAGCAGATGCAATACCCATATGTGTATATTCCTCTTTTTCATATCCCTTCACATTACTGGGATTCATACCGAGTTCCCTGAGATGTTTATCTGTCAATAATCTTGTGCCTGCACCGGCCTGCCTGTTAATGAAGACGACGTCATCTCTTAATAGATCTTTAAAGTCCTTTATATTTTTAGGATTTCCTTTCAGTACGAGCAGACCCTGTTCCCTGTAAACTAAATTGACGAGTATTATTTTTTTATCAGGAAGAAGCCTCCTGATAAAAGACATATTATATTCGCCTGTCTCCTCATCAAGCAGATGAGTGCCTGCAATATGGGCCTCTCCCCTTTTCAATGAGACTAATCCGCCCATTGAACCAACATGGGCTGACGACAGGGAGAGCTTTGGATATTTCTTCTTCAATGAATTCGCAAGAAGGTCGAGCGCATTGTCATGGCTCCCTATGCAGACTATGGTATTCTCAATATCCTTTCTGGATCTCAGCAGTTCAACGTCAACCTCTGCACCGGCGCCCAGGCCTTCAGACATTGCCGGTATTCTCACAAAGCCGTCAGCACGCACCAGCGACATGAGTACGCCTGCACCCCGAGATACAGGCGTGGCTATAAAATTTTTACCCACCTTTCCAACCTTAACCCTTAAAAACTCTTCCTGTCCCAATGGAGATGCAATCTGTCTTGAAAGCTTTGCCTTTAAAATCTCTGCGGATTCTAATACAAGCCCCTGCCATTTTCTAATCACCGGCTCCGCAAAGATATTAAATGTTATGTATGCAGATACAGGATATCCAGGAATACCAAGCACCGGCCTGTTCTTAACCCAGCCAAGAATTACCGGCTTGCCCGGCTTTATATTCACGCCATGAAGGATTATCTCACCCAGATCTGCAATTGCCCTTGCTGTAAAATCCTCTGAGCCGGCAGATGCACCTGCATTAACAACAACCAGATCCCCGCTCTCGCAAGCCTTAAGTATCGTGGCTTTTATCTCATCAAACCTGTCAGGCACAATACCAAGCCTTACAACATCTCCTCCCCATTCCGAAACAAGACTTCCGAGCACCCTTGAATTATATTCAATAATATCTCCTCTCTTTAGATGAGTCCCGGGTTCAACAATCTCAGTGCCGGTAGGGATGATTGCCACCTTCGGTTTTCTTCTTACCTTTATCTCAACATGACCGCTTGCCAGCATTGCACCTATATCAACAGGCCTTATCCTGTGATTCTCAGGGAGTATCAGTTCTGTTGCAACAATATCCTCGCCTATAACTCTGACATGCTGCCATGGTGTTGCAGGCTCTGTTATTTCTATATGTTCTATTTCTTCATCTGACTTCTGGCTTCTGTCTTCTGGCTTCCGGCTTCTGGTTATATTCACATCCTCTATCATTATCACTGCATTGAATCCATCAGTAAGCGGGTCTCCTGTATCTACGTATACAGCCTGTTCCCCCATCTTGAGTTTCTTGGGGAATGTCTCGGATGCTCCAAAAGTATCGGGGAATCTGACTGCATAGCCGTCCATTGCCGACGAATGATAAAAAGGGGATGAGACTTTTGCCATTAATGGCTCTGCTGTTATTCTGCCTAAGGAGTCTTTGGCTGCAATGGTCTCTGCAGGCAATGGTTTAATGGCGTCTTCAGACCCAAGTCTGCTCAGCCATTTCTCTATTGCCTCGGTTAAGGAAGTTGTCTCAAGATAAATCTCGTTTTTCAATTCTGCCTCCTAAGTTTTCAGATAATACACCAATTATGAATTTCAATACAACTTGCGAATAGCAACTTATGTAAAATTGACATATTTTTGTACACAATAGTAATATCTTTACATGGGAAAAGCTTCAAGAAAAAAGAGGCAAAAAGATGTAGATTTAAAGCAGACCTCAGTAAACAATTTTTCAGAAATCAAAGAGACAGTTTACAAATTTCAAATCATTACCAAGCCGGTTTTCAGTTTTCTTCTCATAATAGTAATTGCTATTATTGCCTATTCAAATACCTTCACTGCTCCATTTATTTTTGACGATAAACCCAGCATTATTGATAATCCTTTAATAAAAGACCTTAACAACTTTTTTTCGTCTTCAAAGGGATATGAATTTAACCCCCGGCGTTTTATCGGTTATTTTACCTTTGCTTTGAACTATCATTTTGGAGGGCTTGATGTAACAGGCTATCACATAATTAACCTTGCAATACATATTATCAATGCAATGCTGGTCTATTTCCTTGTCCTTCTTACATTCAGAACACCGTATTTTATGCTGCAAGGGTCAGGGGTCAAGACTCAAAGGTCAAGAGGAAAAGAGGCAGAATCGCCAGCCACAATTCACAGTTCACGATTCGAGTCTTTCATCGCCCTTTTTTCAGCCCTTTTGTTTATATCCCATCCCATACAGACTCAGGCAGTGACATACATTGTACAAAGGTTTGCCTCGCTTGCTACAATGTTTTACCTTCTTTCAGTTGTTCTCTATATCAAAGGCAGATTGAAGTGGGAGCAGCAGAACAGCAGCGCAGCAGACCAACAGAAGGAAAACAAAAACTACTACATTACTGCACTATTGCTCTATTGCGCTTCTGTTATCTCTGCTGTGCTTGCCATGATGACAAAGGAGATAGCATTCACACTGCCGATAATAATAGTTCTTTTTGAATTTGTGTTCTTCAGTTCCAACTTGAAGAAAAGGCTTCTTTTTCTTTCGCCTATCCTTCTAACTCTTGTAATCATCCCTATAAGTATCATTGCATCAGATAAACCCCTCGGGGAGCTACTTTCCGACTTGAGTGAACAGGCAAAGGACACCAAGGATATATCCAGATGGGACTACCTTATTACCCAGATTAGGGTAATCACAACATACACAAGGCTAATATTCCTGCCGATAAACCAGAATCTTGACTATGACTATCCTATATATCATTCATTATTCACACCTTCTGTGTTTTTTTCTTCTCTGTTTTTGTTGTCAATATTTGGCTTAGCTGTGTATCTTTTATATAGATCACGGTTCACAGTCGACAGTTCACAGTCTGTTGCCCTGAACCTTATGCCTATCACCTATTACCGCCTTATATCCTTCGGTATTTTCTGGTTTTTTATTACATTATCTGTTGAATCAAGTATTATTCCTATAAGAGATGTGATATTCGAGCACAGGGTTTATCTGCCGTCGGTTGGGGCATTTATAGCAGTAACTACAACTGTGTTTATAGGCGCAAAATTTTTAGAGGAGAGATGGCCGAATACATGGAAAGCATTTATTTCAGTGCTTGTTTTAATAACGATTGCTTTTTCAGGAGCTACATATGCGCGGAACCGTGTATGGAAGGATAATATTACCTTATGGGGGGATGTCATAAGCAAGTCTCCTAATAAAGCAAGAGGATACAATAGTCTTGGACTTTCCTATGATGAAAACGGTCAACTTGAAAACGCAATCAAGGCGTATAACAGCGCACTTGCCGCTGATCCCAATGATGCCTCTGTTTATAATAATCTTGGCAATGTTTATTACGAAAAAGGTTATTTTTATGAAGCCATGAATGCGTATAAAAAGGCCATTGCCCTCGACCCTGAATATTTTGAAGTCCGCACTAATCTCGGAAAATTATATTATGAAAAGGGACTTATCGATGAAGCCATAGAAGAGTATCTAACTGTATTAACACTTGTCTCTGATTCTCCAGTCACACACAATAATCTCGGCGCTGCTTACTGGTCTAAAGGCATGTTTGATAAGGCAATAGAACATTGTCGGCTTGCCATACAATTAAAACCTGATTATGCAGAGGCCTATCACAACCTTGCTCTTGCTTATATAAGTAAAGGGATGATAGATCAGGCTATAGAACATTTCAATATTGCTATTAAATTAATGCCTGATAATTTTGTCATGTATCACAATTTAGGAGTTGCTTATGAAAAGAAAGGCATGTCGGATCAGGCAATAGAACATCTAAAGATTGCTATAAAGCTGAACCCTGATTACCCTGACACACACAATTATCTTGGTCTTATCTACGGAGCCAAGGGGATGATTGATAAGGCAATAGAAAATTTTCAGATAGCCTTAAGACTTCAACCTGATTATGCGGATGCCCGTAAAAATCTCGCCCTCGCCTTAAGCTCTAAAGACAATCATCCTTTAAAACCTTAAAAAAGCCCCTATTCCGCCTGCATCTGACAAGTCTTTATTCTTAGCTACTACTTCTATTACTGCGCCGCTCTCTACTGCCCTCTGGCTCGCAAGGTCAACGAGATAATTTACCTCCTCTACATCTCCCTTGCAATAAGGACAGGAAGATATTTTCTGCTTTGAAAGATACCTGCAGTTTCTGCACGCATATCCTGAGTCACTGAAGTCCTTGACAAATAAGAGCCTCATAACCTTACCTTCCTGAATTGCACTCAGAACATTCTCGATCCCGACAACTGCATTCTCTCTTTTCATTGCCCTTGTGAGCAATTCAGCTATCGTCTCTTTATGCTTTTTCATCTCAAATCCCTCTATCACAGGCTTTAATTTTTCCAATATCTCATTGGTATTTGCAAGCATCTCTGTGTGGAAGGTTCCTATTATTTTTTCACCCAATGTCTTTGGAATCATCGCCTTTACCTTTGAGACTGCATCCTCAGAACCTCCTATAACTATCCTTTCTATTTTCTCTTCTGATAAAAAGGACTCAAGCCTTTTCATAACGTCTTTCAGATGCAATGAAACATGATAATCTATATGCCTTTCAAATCTATGCCCTGAGAGTGAAAACCAGCCTCCCCTCTTATGCCTTCCGGGTATGCCGGGCGTATGTATCTCGCCGTATTCTTCAATCTCTCCGAGATGCAGAAGAAAAAGGCGCGCAGATTCTTTGTCGACCAGAAGCACAGCATACCGTTGATAGTTATCAAGTATGTCAAGCAGAGGTTCGATGTTCGGCGTCTTTTCAACTACAAGCCGGTTCTTCACAGGAACAGCAAGATGATACTCCTTCCAGAATGACTTTTCTAAGGAACTTATGATAGCAAGTCCTTTTTTAAAATTCTTTTTGCTGCCGATAATAAATGACTCAATCTTATCGAGGTCTTTTTTAACTCTCTTGAATACTGCTTTATCCATCTGTTCGGAAGTATCCCTGAGAATATTCTTAAAGTGTATTGTGTAATCACCTTTAGGATTTGTAACCGGATCCACGTTTAGATAGAGACTTACATAATACTCTTTATCAGAGTGCCATTTTGCAATTTCCTTCAGTTCTTCCCTGTTAAGCATTTGTCCCTCCTTCTATACTCCTGAATATTTCAAAGACTGAAAGGAAGAGAGCCAGGACCAAAGGCCCCATTATGAACCCTATAAAACCCATAAATTCCATTCCGCCGAGCACGCTGAAGAATATAAGAAGTGTCGGCATCTTCGTCCTGCCGCTTATGATAATTGGTCTCAGTATATTATCCACTATGCCGATAACCAAAGCGCCAAAAAGCAAAAGCCCCATACCCTTCATATAACTGCCCTGAATTATCAGATAGCCGCTCACAGGCCCCCATATCGAAAATGTCCCTAACATAGGGAGGAATGACATTATAGACATTGCAGTTCCCCACAGGACAGGCGCTTTAATATCGAGCGCAAAAAAAGCAATCCCTCCGAGCAGTCCCTGGACAATCGCAACAACAACGCCTCCATATACTGTTGAAACAGTCATGTCCTTAATCTGTAATGCAAGCCTGTCCTTTTGCTTTTCTGAAAACGGCAGATAGTCTTTTATCTTCTTCAGAAAATCAGGACCATCCTTTAGCAGGAAAAATACTGCAAAGGCCATAAATATAAAATCAATAATAGCCCGTGTTATATTCGCTGCCCAGAGAGATATATTATCAAGAATTCCCTGCCCAAACTTTTTAAGATTCCCCGCTATGACGTCTCCGACCGCTAATCCCTTGACGCCGAGATAAGACTGCACCTTTGAGATTATACGCGCTACAGGAGGCGACGCAAATACGTTCTCAATAGAATCAATGAGATCTTTATCTATCTTCTCTGCAACATCCCTTAGTTCCTCAATAAGCACAAAAGAAAGAGATATAAATGGACCTACTATAATAAGGAGAATCAGGATAACAGTTAAAAGAGACGCAATAAATTTTGATTTTATGCTGCTTAAAATGACCTTGTATAAAGGATAAAATACAATAGTAAAAACCCCTGCCCATGCGATAGCGTTAAAGAATGGATGGAGTATCTGATATGAAAGATAACCGAGGAAAAGCAATATTGCCATTGAGGTAACTACGTAGAATTTATTTACCGGCAACTGAAGCCTCCGTGAAAATCCGGAATATGTTTGATGAAAAATCTTCCATAGAACGTTCAGGATGCCATTGCACACCCAGAAGGAACGGATAATCTTCCATGTACAGCGCCTCTATGATATTATCAGCCGAAAATGCAACTGCCTTTAAATCCCGGCCCAAAACCTTTACCGCCTGATGATGCGAGGTGTCCACACTGAACTCGCCATTTTCAATGAGATTATTGCTGTTCACCCTGATTATATGATAGCCCTTTCTATGCTCTATTGCCAGAGGAATCTGGAGTTTTATGTCCTGATAAAGATTCCCTCCAAAGGCAACATTGATAAGCTGCATTCCATAACATATTCCCAAAACAGGTTTTTTAAGCTTAATCATCTCTTGCAGGACTGCTAACTCAAAATCGCTTCTGCTTTTATCCACAATCTTCATAATAGCTGATACCTGATCTCCTCCAGCCATCTCTTCCTTATAATAAGAGGGCTTCAGGTCGTCTCCACCAGATATGAGCAGCCCGTCAATTTTTAAGGCAAGGAATTCTGTATTTTTCGAAGGGGACAACAATACAGCGCACGCACCTGCGTTTTCGACAGCATCTGCGTACTGCCTCCTGAGTTTTAGATAATCACCATCAATACCGGTTGTTATACCTATGAGCGGCCTCAATGCTTTTTAGACCCTCAGTCTTCCACCGGTCTTCTCTGTTATATAACCTACTATGCCCTGATGAAGTTCTTCCACCTCTGCCTCTGTGAGGGTTCTGGAAGGTAATCTGTATCTTATATTAAACGCGAGGCTCTTCTTTCCTTCGGGTATGTTCTGGCCCTTATAAAGATCAAAGATCGAGACCTCTTCGATAAGTTCAGAAGGATAGCCTTTAATCAGTCCCTCTAATTCAGAAGCGCTGAGGCTTTCATCAACAATAATTGCTATATCACGCTCGATTGAAGGGAACTTCGGTACTGGAGAATATTTCATGGATACAGGGACCAGGGATATCAATTTATCCATATCTATCTCAAAAACAATAATCTCAGGTTTTGATATCTTTAAAGCCAGCCTTTCAACTGTCATAGGCGACAGCGCTCCGAGGAAACCGATATCTGTGCCTGAAATCTGAAACCTGCATGACTGCCCTGCATGGAGAAAAGGCTCCTCAGATGAAGAAAAACCATATTCATGTATATGAAGGTCCTTCATTAAAGACTCTATCATGCCCTTGACAAGATAAAAGCTTCCTGCATCTTCCTTCCATAATGAAGGCGTCTTTTCTCTGTAATAAATCCCGCTGAGACATGAGATTTCAAGAGGCAGAGGTCTTCCCATATTTTCGAATATCCTTGCCACCTCAAAAATCCTTATATCCTTAACACCCCTTGAGAAATTATGCAGAAAGTTTTCGATCATGGAAGGCATAAGGGTTGTGCGAAGCAGCGAATTTTCTTTCCTTAATGGGTTCTGGATTGAGATTGTATTGCGTCTCCTGTCCTCCTGAGCGATATTGAGCATATCAAGATTAGCCTCGTTCATAAAACTGTAATTTATCGCCTCATTGAATCCTGCATTGCTTATAATATCCTTTATCCTCTGAACAGTCATGCGCCTGTGGTCTGTGTCGGCTGCTGAAATAAATGCCTTGGGAAGAGTGGTCTTTATCCTGTTATAACCATATATGCGGGCTATCTCCTCTATAATGTCGGTATCCCTTTTGATATCAGGCCTGAATGCCGGCGGCGTTGCAGTGAAGGAATCAGTATCATGCTGCACTATATCTATCTTGAGTCTTTTACTTATGTTGACCATATCTTCATGAGAAATAGTGGTTCCTAAAATCCTGTTAACTTTATCGTATCTGACGTTTACAGAGACAGGCACAAATCTCTTGGGATAAACATCTAATTTTCCATATACTTTGCCGTCTGCGATTTTCTGCATCAGAGATGCTGCCCTGTCAAGGGCCATGCTCAGAAATTCTATGTCAGCGCCCCTTTCAAACCTGTAAGACGACTCTGATTTAAGACTTAAGGTCCTTGATGTCCTTCTTATCGAGGTCGGCTCAAAAAATGCGCTCTCAAGAAATACATCCTTTGTAGAAGCAGTCACTTCTGTCTCTGCGCCCCCCATTATTCCTGCAATTGCAACAGGCCTTTTATCATCCCATATAAGAAGGGTGTCCCCGGACAGTTTTCTCTCCAGGCCATCAAGCGTCACAATTCTATCCACCTGCCCTGCAACTCCAACTTTTATCCTGCTGCCATCGAGCGTATTCAGGTCAAAGGCATGGAGGGGATGGCCCAACTCCATAAGGACATAGTTCGTTATATCCACTATATTATTTATCGATCTTGTCCCGCATTTGGTTATTCTCTTTGCAAGCCACTCGGGAGAATCCGATATTTTTACTCCCTTAACAATTCTGCCAGCATACCTGTGACATAAATCTTCATCCATAATTTCAATCCTGAAATCATCTTTTGAAACCTGCTCTTTTATATCATATTCAGGAAGCCTGAGAGACAGATTAAGCGCTGCGGACAGCTCTCTTGCAATACCGAAAATACTGAGACAGTCTGGTCTGTTTGGGGTGACATTAACCTCAAATACCGCATCATCGCCAAGTCTTTCAACTGCCTCAACCTCAAGTCCTATCATTGTGAGAGTATGGGCAACTTCATCAGCGCCTAAACTAATATCAATAAATTCCTTCAGCCATTCAAAGGGGACACGCATGGTATGTATTATATCTTTGATAGTGAAAGATTGACAAGGGAAAGTTTGGCTGATAGAATTCTTTAATATATTGAATTGTTAACCATATCCGGAGGTGAAAAATGGCTGATGAACATTCCTTTGATATCGTAAGTAAAGTGGATATGCAGGAGGTATTGAATGCCGTCCAGCAGTCTACGAAGGAGATGAGCCAGAGGTTTGATTTCAAGGGAAGCAAAAGCAGCATAGACCTAAATAAGGATAAAGGAGAAATCACACTTATTGCTGACGATGACTATAAACTCAAAAGCGTAACTGATATACTCCAGTCAAAACTTGCAAAGCGGGGCGTCTCGCTTAAATCGCTCCAGTACGGCAAGCTCGAGCAGGCTGCCGGCGGCGCTATAAGACAGACTATCACGCTTCAGCAGGGCATAGCTCAGGAAAAAGCAAAGGAGATTGTAAAAATTATTAAAGACTCAAAACTCAAGGTTCAGGCAGAGATACAGAAGGATCAGGTGCGTGTAAAGGCGAAAAAAATAGACGACCTCCAGACAATCATGGGTATATTAAAAGGAAAAGATCTGGGGATACATATGGAGTTCGCAAATTACAGGTGAGACTTAAAATTATCGATATTTCTCAAATTCTGCATTTTCTTGTAGAATATACTATGTCTGAATATAAACAAAGGAGGGGTTAATGGAAAAGAAAAAGTTTATATTTATCCTTAATCATGCAACCTCAAATCCTATGGAAGTGATTGGTCTTATGAAGATAGCTTCGAACATGAAAGCCTTCGACGATACTATAGAACTTGATTTCTTTCTGCTTGGCGAAGGGGTACAACTCGCTAAAAAGGGACTCGCCAAGACCATCTCTATAGAGATGGAGGGCGCGCAGGTAAACATAGGTGAGCTGCTTGATGTGGTAAGCGAATTCGGAGTTAAATTCTATGTCTGCCAGGCCTTCATGCCCGGATTTGGTGTAACAAAAGAGTCCCTCATAGAAAATGCTTTGGTAAAGTCCAGCTCGTATCTTGGAGAGTTGCTACTGAACGGCTACGTGCCTTTTTCACTGAACATGTGATAGGCGATAGCATTCTTTAAAAGTTTTTTTTACTAATCCACGCTCCAGCGCAGGGAGCGACTCCCGGGAGGAACGCCTGACCAGTCAGAAGCAAACGAGTTTCAATCCACGCTCCCGCGCAGGGAGCGACCTCCTAAGTGTGGGAATGGCTTACACGGACAAGGAGTTTCAATCCACGCTCCCACTGTTACCTCTCCTTCTCTTGGTTTCAATCCACGCTCCCGCGCAGGGAGCGACGGTTAAAATATAACCAATTAAAAACAAAGTATTTTTAAATCGCTTTTTGCGATTCCCTCAATATGCGCTGTAAAAAAAACTAAGTTGTCAAAGAGCAATCTAAAAAAATCTTTATTCCAAAACAACTTTCAACAACTGCGAACCTCTAAGGAAAACCATGTACGCTTTAGGTTCGCAAATCGTTTTTCAAACAATTAACGGCCCATCCTGTTCAATCGTTGCCTTTGCGCCCACATGCTCAACCCTGTGTTTCCAGTTAGAGCCAAGATAATAAAATCTCAGACTGTCTTTCTCATGGTCAATCTCCTTAACGAGCCTCGACCTGAGCGCTGTCCATTGCGCAGGGTCCACAATACATTCAAAGACAGAATTCTGAACCCTCTGGCCATAGTCAAGACATGCGCGCGACCCTCCGCAGACGGCGCGGCCCGCCCTTATCAACTGTTGACACATCATAACTGACAATCATAAACATAAAAAAACCTCACATATAACTCCCCCTCGCCCCCTCTTAGATTAAGAGGGGTTGGGGGCGTTATTCAATAGAATCAACGGCGGATAAGCATCCATATCCCCGCGCAGATAACGCGCCAGAAGCAATGCCTGCGTGTGAAATAACAGCCCGACAGTAACTTTCTCTTTCAAAAAAGGATGCATCATCTCATCCTGTTTACGCTTCTGATAAGTCACCAGCACTGTCTTCCTCGTATCGTCATCCATCCAGACTGCGCCTGATTCTTTTTTATTAAACCCCTTGTCCTGCACCTGACAGAGATTAATCAATGAGAGAGCCAGACGGTCTGCAAAAAAAGGGCGGAACTCTTCCATCAAATCCAGGGCAAGGCTGTATCTTCCGGGCCTGTCTCTGTGCAAAAAACCCACAGCAGGGTCCAGCCCGACTGCTTCAAGAGCAGACCTTATATCGTGCATCAGAATCACATAAAGAAAAGAAATCAGACAATTTACATTATCAAGCGGCGGACGCCTATTACGCTCTTTGAAAAAAAAGTTTTCCTTTTGAGTGGTAATCAGGTTATCGAAGACGCTGAAATATGCATTTGCAGAGTCGCCCTCAATCCCGCGCAAAGAATCGAGATCTGAATCAGACTGAAGCCTCCTTAAAGAGCTGTTGAGTTTTTGAACTGCATCTTCAAGTTCGGAACATTCTATTTTCTCTGAATGATCCCGCAGCGCTCTTTGTAACACAGCCCTGCTGTTGGTAATTTTCCCCGTAAGAAAAGCAGTTGCCATATCAGCAGAGAATTTCTGGTCATCAGCCTTCCTGTATTGTTCGCGCCTCAAAAGCACATTGCCTGACACAGGCCCCTGAACCTTTGCAAGGAAGCCGCCGTTTTCAGTCATGAAACTGACTGACACTCCGCGCTCTGCACAAAAGCCCATAAGATACGGGCTGCAACTGACCTGTCCGAAACAGACAATGCCTCCGAGGGTATGAATGGGAGCGCGAAGACGGACTTCGTCCTCGACCTTGACGACAACCGTTTCACCTTCTTTTGAAAGATACGCCCCCTGCGTTGTCACGAACAATGTATTAAGGTGTCTTTTCATTCTTTTTTTCGACCCCGTTTCCTTGATTTTTCAAGCTGCTTTATCTCCTTAACTGCTTCAAGGAATTGCCGCTCAACCGGCGACGGTTCATTAAGGCGTTCTTTACGGTATTGCTCATATTCAGCATGTGCTTTTTTCAATGCTTTATCATGACTGATTTTACCGGCATGAGTGAGAATATCGCGTCCGCTGAGTTTAAGAAAATCATCCAGTTTTGCAATCCAGTCCCGCATATACATAGGTGTGCGGCTCAGTGCCTGAAGCTCTGCAAAGTCAAGATACATGCTGACGATACGGTTCAGCACATCAAGCTCTTTTTCATTCAGATAGTTCTTGGCAATTTCAGCATCTGTCTTTCTGGGTTTGTCGCCCAACCACGTGGTCATACCCATGTTTGGTTTTGCAGCGTCCGCTCTGCCATAAATAACCTCGGCAGCAGTATGCCCATGCGCAGCCCAGTGCATTTTGTTCTGTACGACAGTAAAGAACTTCTGCGAAAGATCAGTGTCGGGGTTATAGTCTATACTGGTAGCATAAATATCCAATACCTTGCGCCAAAAAACCTTTTCAGAAGATCGGATGTCCCGAATGCGTGCAAGCAGCTCGTCAAAGTAATTGCCGCCGCCGGCCTGTTTTAACCGGTCGTCGTCAAGAGTGAACCCCTTGATAATGTATTCCCGCAGCCGTTGGGTCGCCCATTGGCGAAAGCGTGTCGCAACATGAGATTTTATCCTATAACCCACGGAAATAATGACATCCAGGTTGAAAAATTTTGTTTGATACTTTTTACCGTCTGCAGCAGTTATTAAGAAATCCTTAATAACTGACTCCGCTTCCAGTTCCCCTTCTTCAAAGATGTTGTTTATGTGCATATTAATATTGGGAACGGTTGTCTGGAACAACTCAGCCATAAGCTTCTGGCTAAGCCATACGGTTTCATCCTGCAGCCGGACTTCAATCCTTGTTTTGCCGTCTTCTGTCTGATACAGAATCAAATCACTTTTAACTGGAATTTGTTCTTTCTTTTTCTTCATAGGCTTCCTTTTTTCTATTTCACTTGAGCTTTATCAATCTTGTCATTCCGCACTTGATGCGAAATCCAGTTCTTTTCATTCTGGATTCCCGCCTTCGCGGGAATGACGAAAAAAGCAAATCATTCCTCCTCCATCACCTTTGCCAAATAATTACTCGCCTTACTGCTTGCCTTAGGCAGGCACAACTCAAGCAGAGAACACTTCTTGCACTTTTTTGAATACTCTGCCTTTGGAGTCATTCCCGATTCAATAAGCGCATGAACTTTTTTCGCAGCGTCTTCTGTTTCCGAACGCAATGCCTTGTCAAAAATCACATCATGCCTGTGGTGAGTCTGGCCGTAAAAAAGCGCGCCTTCCGGAATTTCAACATTGAGCATTTCCTCAAGACAGATTGCCTGAGCGCAAAGCTGAACCTTATCGCAATCATCCATCTTGGGTTTTCCGCGCTTGTATTCAACGGGAAAAGGAATCCATTTCTCTCCGTGTTTGTGAAACTCAACGACATCTGCCTTGCCGATAAGTCCGAGCCTGAGCGAGCGCATAGGCACGCCGTATTCGATGCGAACATTGCCTCTCGATTCCCTGTTCGCAGTATCAACCTTATCGTGCATTATGCGCCCTTCTGCTGTGAATAAGTTTTCGCTCCATATCTGCTCAATGTGTATCAGAGCGCACTGCCGCTCACAGTACATGAAGTGCTGCAAGGAAGAAAGCATTAACAAGTCGTCTTCGGAATAGTTCAAGTCTTATTTCTCCCATTGCGCATTTGTGAACGCGCCACGCCGATGAGTTTGAGTTCGGTTTTCTTGGACGTGCCTGAGGCCATGCTGCCTTCGGTGATGTTCTGCTTGCCGCTTCGCGCCGCCTGCACCATTTGATCATGTGTGCGCGACCTCTTGTCGATAAAACGGTCGCAAAATACCACCGTTGCGTCATAGACAAGCTCAGCAGTCTGATATGATCTCAGATTGCGGTATCCGCCATGCGGCGGGATGAGATGAGGGAGGTCGTTTGGATTAGTCATAAAGTGTCGCCTCTCCTTTTATTGATTTTGTGATCATATTATACTGCCTTCCGGTAACACTGATATTGTTTGGAGGATCCCTCGCATATACCCCAGGAAGTTATCGTAGAATTCCGAATAGCAGAAATACAAATCCTCATATCTCCCGATTCTCGGCAAACGCAACGTTTCAATCTGATCTTTTCTCATTCTAACAGTCAGCGTCTGCAGTTCCCTCCTCGTCGGCTTCTCACCATTTTCAAGCCTCTCTTTAAACCTCTCATCAACTATAACGGTAAACATCTCACTATCTTCTATAACTTGAAATAACTTAGCGACACTTGGATAATTTGCTCGGCTCTCAGCTTGAACTATCAAATCATCACTTGCCATGCCGGTATTTTTTTCACGAATTTCCCTCAGCAATGCCTCTGTGCAGAAATCGGGGCTGATTTTCCCCTCCTCAAAAAGCTTTGCCAAAACAGCGGCAGAGGTCTTGAAATGTTTATGATTCCTGAGAAACTCATCTTTTTTGATATAAAAACACCATACTTCACAATCCGCACCATATTCACACTGCCTATTTACCCGTCCGCCAAGCTGTATTGTGCTCCCAAGGCTGCTCATCTCCCTTGCTCCGAAACGGAACGAAAAATTTAGCCCTGCCTCAGCGCAGGTAGTAGCTACAAGTGTCCAATCTGTATCCTTTTTGTCTTGTAGTCTCAATGTGATTATGTCAAGCGTATTTTTTCGGTCGGTAGAAGTAAGCGCTGTTGAAAGATGTTCAACCGTCTCACACCCTCTTTCGTGAGCAATTTTGTCAGCTAAGGCTGCTGCTGACTGTACCGTGTTCATAACAACGATTCGCGGACCGTTCAGGTTATGCACCCACTGATACAGATCATCAAGACTCATAGGGTTTTTCTTCAGACGATATGCAATTCTGTTCTGCTCATGTTGTGCAGCCTTCATGTAAAGAGTGTCCCCTGCAATTTCCGGAACAGTGACTTGTGTCTCTGAGAATTCTTTCAGGTTCCAAAAATGAGAAAGCGAGCCGGAACCAAGAACAACATGACATCCCCAATTTTCTACCAAGGATCGTAACCATTTCCATGCCTGAGGCCAAAGGTGTGCTGGAAGAGCAGCATGGGCCTCATCAATGAAAATTGCAGCACCTGGAAGATTGTGAAGTTTTCTGAGAGATGCAGGTCTCTTGCTTGCAAGTGTCTCAAAAAACTGAACAGCAGTTGTCACAGTAATTGGGGCATTCCAGCGAAACGAAGAAGCCATTAACAATTGGTTCTTGTATTCCGCCTTGTGATGATGAGCTGCCACTATAGCTTCAGGGTTTTCATCGGGGAGAATCAGGGCGTTACGGTACGTTTTTACAGATTGATCAATAATATTGGTAAAAGGTAGCACAACAAAGACTCGTCGGAGGCTGAATTTCTCTGCCACTCTCAAAAGATGCGCCATCACAGAGGTCGTCTTGCCGGTGCCAACAGGCATGCTGCACGCATTAATACCTCTGTTTTTTGGTTCTGTTTTATTGCAAATGTGATAAAACTCTTGCCGTACAGCAAGCCTTTCCGGAGTAACATCTTCTGCTGTTAGTGAATTAATATGAGCGTCAAGGGATTCAAGCCTTTTTGCAGGATAAAGAGGGATGTCAGATGTAAGAGCTTCCCCTCCATAGTGTCTTGCCGTGTCAGTATGATCAGCATCAACAAGACAGGAAAGGGCCATCCTGTAGAAAAGAGTATCCTTCGGCCTCCCTCCCTCTGACAGTTCACTCACTGAATTCTTTATTTCTGTTACATGTGCTGCAAGGTAATCATTCAGATTCTCATTGGTAATATCCATTACAGCCTTTTCATATCCACTAACCTGATTAATGATCCTAAAGCTGTGCTCCTTTTCTCGCTCCTCACCTATTGATGGAAGACCGCTATGATGTGAGAACACAGAGAGAGCTGCTGGCAGATGGTTTTTTAAGAGAAAAGCCGTGCCCGCATCCTCATGTTTTACTGGAAGTTTCTCCTGTGGCTTATCCGAAAGAACTTTTTGATTTGCCGCATCGATCTTCCCCAAGTCGTGATACTCAGCAGATGTGCATACTGACGACATGAACAGTTCACCACATGCAATGTGCGGAAGTACGCCTGACGCAAAAACCTTGGCCATCTGCATTACCTCCGACACATGCTCCAAATATGACTGTTTCGGATAGCCATAGCGTGCGCTGTGTGCTAAAAGCTCCATGTCCTGCTACCCCATCCGATCCATGAGGTCTTCGATAGTGACCTTACCCTCGAACTGTTTGAAAATGTCTGGATGATCCTTCTTGTTCGGGATAATGTATTCACTTCTCACGGCAGAAGGTTTATCTTTAGCCTCTCTTTTTTTAGGCATTAGAGCATCAATTAAATCAAAGTCGTTACAAGACCCCCTCTGATTGTTATGCTCTGCGTACCAAGCGTGCAAAACCTCAACTTGGGTACGTACCAACGAACGATTGTGTGTATACACATAAGGGATGAGTTCAAGGGCGACATCCACATCGGTCTTCGCGCAGCCTGTATGACTGGCTTGAGTTGGGTTTACAAAGAATGGGATCGCATAGATTCCGTGCTCGACGAATTTAAAGGCGCCAGGGGCCATCCCACCAGTTTTATCTTTCTCGACACCCGCCTTGCTTGTGAGGGTAAAGTCTGTGCGAACTGCCACCGGTGCCACTGAGAGACCGAGACCAAAATGAACCACACCTGTTTTTACGTTTTTCTTTAGAGCAAGGGTTTCTTCCGTTTCTTTTTTGCTCTTACCCTCACCGGTTTTCTTAGATTTGTCCTTCGCCTCTTCCAGAAAAGTATTTCCGAAGACACGGCCATCCCAGAACATCTTCACAAATCTTTTCTCCTCAATGGGCTTCAGCTTATCTTCAATAATCATTTGTTTTAACGGTTTCTCGTGTTTGTCACGATCCTCGAGAATTTGGAAACATGTTTCATCCAATTTAAATTTTTTTTGAAGGTAAAGCCAGATCGGCCCTGTTTTGTTTTCAACAATATCTCTCATCTTGCGTTTGACCGATACCGGAGATATTTCGCCTATATCTCCTCTACGCTTTCTTGGGGCACCGTCTCGTTCTGGGTCACCGTTAGGGTTAGAGTTCCGTACTTCTACAATAATCAGTCCTGTTGCTCTCTGAATGTCATTGCTTTTTGCTGTATCGTTTGTCATAGCTATTCTCCTTCTTCAATCTTTTTTTTAATTGTTACCATCTGAACTATCATCTTTCTTTGCTTCGCAGGAAAGATACCCCAGCAGCAATTTGGCCTTTGCTGCATCATTAATCTCTGTGGGAAGCTGTGCCTTTGATAACTCGTCCGTTAATTCCGCAATTCTCCTGATACAATTCTTTGCTATTTGACCAGGTTTTTCATCCGTACTAACGCGTTTTGCCCAAGAAAGATATGGATGTGCAAGCCTGCTGCTCAATGTCAGGAATGCCTCCAATGGGTTCTGTAATGCCAGTTTCATGTTATCGTTCCCCAAAAGACTCATAGGAACACTCCCTGATCTTACATCCATATGATATTGGATATAGAGGTCATCAACCACTGCAAAATATCTTCCGAGATAAAACAAATTTTCATTCATGTAATCCTCCTTCCTTATTCCTTTCTTAAATAAAAGCAGGCCGTATAGAGACGGGAGCATGTGCAGATAAGAAATGTCCTTGAATTTAATCTTTGCTCCTGTTTTCTGGTAATCATGTCGAGCCTTCAATGCTGCTGAAATAATAACATTAGAAGTTTTTTCAACAATAAGAGTGAGTCCTATTTCAATACGTTGACCAATAACCTCATCTCCTTCAAAAAGAAAATCCAGCGCCTCATCCACTGTGAATCGTCTCGATTGAGTGCGTAGAGTACCATCTTGGTCCCAATCGCTGTTGAACAGTTTGATGGCTTCTACGGGATAAATAGGAATGGCATCTCTCGTACTTGTTTTCTTCTCGTCGCCCTTCTTTTTATTAAGAGTGATCCACGGCAGGCTTACACTCGGGATGTTAGCATTACCTATTTGCCAGTGGGATGCCCCTTCTATGAGTTGTGCTAATGTATACTTGCGGCTGGCAAGAATTTTTGTATTGCCACGGTCTACGGCAGCCATGACATAAAATGCTATTTTTGCATCCGGCTTTTGCTGAGCTACGCCGTCGAAAGGTGTCAATCCAAGTTTTGTGGCTGCTTCGCTTCGGTATATATCCTTGTCGAATTCATCAGTCTCCCTATCAAAAAATTGCAAAGCATTTGCATCTTTTAATTCTGTGCAGTAGGCAAATACAACAGTTTTGCGGCTATTTTTCTTGGGCTCATACTTTGTAAGGCTTTTCCATGTGATTCCTTCAAATTTTTGATTCAAGATATAATCCATGCCTTTGGCGGCCATCTTTCTAATTTCGGAGCCGGCAGGGAATAAAGAAGACCCTTCAAGACCATAGCGGCTAAGACATGGAATCTGAGAGTTTGCTGCAAAAGGAACTATCGGGCCAAATCCACCTACATTCAGGGGAGAAAAAATCTCGACAGCCCCGGCAGAGTCTCGCCCATATGCGTCTGGCTGCCCGGTTGGCACATAATGACTTTCACTATGGGACTCAAACTGTGTCCTCATCCAATTCTGAATTACTGGATGATTTGGATGATACTTGTCTATTACGGGATCAAGTGGATATTTGTTCCAGTCCTCAATTGTCAGAAGGTAAAGGAAATCTTTTCCATGCTCCTTGCCTCGCCGTTTTTTCTTTCCCTTGTCCTTGACTACAAAAAGAGCTTCGGCATAAACCTTTTCACCTGTTTCTATTAATTTCCGCATTAGTATAGAGCACACGCTTGTTTGTAGTTCCGCTGGTTCACATGTCTGTGAGCGCTTGATAAGTTCCTCCAGCACTTGGTAAGGCTTAGGAATTTCCCCGATCATTTTTTTTATGGTATCGGGCGTATCCTTGAGACACTTGCCGAGCCACGCCATATCATCACGCCAAAGGCCATTACATTTTGTTGTCAGTTCACTTAATTCACGCTCTTTGACCGGTCTTATTGATCTTGTGCGTGAATTCGTCAAGTCTTCTATAAACGATAAGATTCCTTTTTCATTATCCGATGAGTAAGCAGGCAGGGGATCGGGTATTTCAAATAAAGCTCTTACATTGAAGGCTGGAAAAGTAGGCGTATGATTATCCTCTTGCCATCTATAAACCTCATCGATTTTAAATTCTGTTAGTGCACTTATGTCGCTTACCTTACCGTATTCATCCAGATATACACAGAATGCAGCCTTACCTTTGGGACACTTTCTGAAATAAGGATATGGAGTACTAAAATCGCATCTGAGCCTGTTGAGCGCGTCGTAAAGCTCTACCAATTCATTCAGCATATTCAAGCCTGCCTTTCTCAATTCGACGGCCTTGTTCACTCTGGACATATCGTGGAGAACGAACCCCGGTGCCTTGGTCGTATACGGAATACAGGAACGACGGCAGGACTTCATTTATTGAAGCCTGAACTTTCGTATTGTTCCTGAATAGACCTATGTAATCCGGCACAAATTCACGCCATCCGAGACAAGGGGTATCGTGGAACTGACCTTTAAGCAGCCGCCTGTTGAAACGCTCTTGCCCATAATGACATGAATTGACTTCGGCAAGTTGCCCGGCTTCTTTGAGCGTTTTTGGAACATATTTGAAATCCTCAATCCTCGCGTAAAGTCTATAACAGACATTAATAAGAACCGTTGCCTTATGCTGAAATGCATTTCCAAGCCTTATAGACTCATCCTTTCGCAATGGCCCTCCATAGTTTGTAGTGTAATCATGGAAAACAATAGGAGCGCATATTTCAACGGCTGTCGGAATGATGACCGAGTTCTTTAAGCGTGAAACCGATTCAAATAACCCCTTTACCGCAGACCATGGTGGCACAGGATAGCTGATCGGTGTTGCTCCAGTGTCCGGCCTTGTCCACATAGCTGTTGATCCGGAAATTTCAAGAGAGATAGGATATAACTTCATTTGTCCCTCCTTCTTTTAGAATGATTTAAATTCGCCCCCAAATCATGCCACAACCCCGCAAGATACGCCCAATCGCCTGAGCCGAATTCATCCCCGAACTTCACACCGGGGACAGTCCCGATTCTACGACTACGCTTTGCTCCGTCCGTAAATCTGGGACAGTCCCCTCCGCATTTTCTTGCAAGCTCAGCAACATTACGCAAATGTTCCTCAAGCCCCTGCCATTCGCTCTTTGGCTTCCCTTCAAAACTATGAGCGTAGTAATTATTCATAAGCTCTCAACTTCATCCCGGATAAACATTCCCAGCTTCAAGGGGGTACCAGAGTTTTCCCTTCCTGCCGACAACGAGGTTTACGGTATCGCCTTTTTTAAGAAGCTTTGTGATTCCCTTTGTAGTCTGAATTGGGCCTGTTTTTTCACCTTCATAATCAAGGTAGAGCTTGTCTTCAATAATTCCGGTTACTTCACCGTAACCTTCCATATAATCTTCATCCTCAAAATCATCATCGGGAAATTTATCGCTGTATTTCTCGCAAAGCTTATAGAGTAGATTAGCAGCCTTTTCAACTCTCGGCAGGTTTTTGGAGGCTTTTTTCGTCACATCGCATGCATCATCCATTGACCCTGCGACAAGAAGATCCCTTTTACCGAGCCATAGGATATATTTTTTCATAATCCCCGGTGCTGAAGTGTTCAACCATGACGGTCCGATAACCTTTCTTATCAGGAACCATTCAAGAAAGCTTGCTACTTGCCCATCATGAAGTTCTGAAGTTTCAGCCGTCAAAACTATGCCCGTGTCCTTGTGCTCATAGTGGGACAAATCCCCATAATTCGCCAGGTAATCATGAAACAACTTCAATACATCCCGATATTTTTCCGCTGTCTTCTTACTGACGCCCACTGATGCTTCTTTCAAGAAAAGATCCATGCTCGCGGCAATTTTCATTTTCCTGCTCTCCTTGTAGCTGTATTTTCAGTTTGACCTTTATTTCTTTCTCTCCAACCTTTTTCGGCTCTCAGGTTCACTCAAATAATTCTCACTTGAAACAACCCGCTTGCCCGTTTTCTTTTCACAAAAAATCTCAAGTCTTCCTGTCTGTTTTATCGAATCCCCTCCTTGACAAGGAGGGGTTGGGGTGGTCAGTCCTTCGATGTACTGCATTACGGTTGCAATCACCCCCTCCAAATTTTCAATAATTTCATTATTGGTAAACCGCATGAATGTAAAACCATAGTTTCTTATTATCTCTTCCCTCTCTCTATCGCGTATCTTTGCATTTTCCGAGAAATGAGAATCTCCGTCAACCTCTATTGCCAGTTTTAGAATAGGACAGCAAAAATCTAAAACAAATATGCCTACACTATATTGTCTCCTGAACTTATGTCCAATCCCTTTGCCTTTGAGCTTCGACCAAAGAATAATCTCAGCCAAGGTCATATTGCCTCTGAGTTGTTTCCGCTTTGTTTTTTCAGTTGACCTGTTGTAGATTCGTGTCATGCTGCTTCTCTCATCGCACCTGCTACCTCCCCTGACCCCTCCTTGTTAAGGAGGGGATACAAAAAGACATCACACGACTCCTGCACTCGCTCGTACCCGACCTTAGCCAGCCAGCGCTTGAAAGGCTCGGCCTTCGGGGAAGGGATAGACTGGATTATGCGGAAAATGCCTTCCGTATTGGCGCAATCGGTTTCGTAGTTTTTCCCATCAGAGGCCGGTAATTTCAGTCCGTGACAAAATGTCACGACCTCGCTTCCTTCTTCTTTGAGTCTTTGTTTCAATTTCCTCCAGTATGCTCCTGCATCATCGCTTTCAGTAAGCACTTCGCAAATATCTACAACAGAAAACCACCATTCATTATTATGAAGTTTTCTCCTAATTTCTTTTCCTCTAAAAACAGCAATATTTGTTTCCATGTTTTTTCTCCTTCCATCATCATCTATTTTCAGTTCAGATTCCTGAGAAAACGTTCAATATCTTTTTGTTAAGGTAGGGAATTTTGAGTTTTTCGAAAGCCTCTACGACCTTTTGCAGAAGTTCAAACAGCCCCATGAGAAAGCCTTTTTGCTACTTCTTTCAGGAGTATATTCTCAGACCAGTCAGGGTGCGATTTTCTTAGATGAATCATAAGCATATTGCGGGCTGAAAGCCATATATTAAATCCGATGTTTATCCTTTCAGCGTGTGTTTTACTGCTCAGCACCATTGCCATTGCGTCATCAACGGCCTCAATCTGCCCCTTATCTAATCTTAAAGCTTTTCCCATGTTAATCGGTTATTTGTTAAATATGGCTATATTCTATCATATTTCATACCAGTGTTCAGCCACAACCCCTCAAGCCTTCCTAATTTTGCGCAGTCAAATTCACAGGCATGAGATGAAGATGTTTACTTGCGGGATTGAAAGCAACTAAGATCTATTTAGCGCTTAATCTAAAACTGTCTCAAGAATCTAATATCGTTTTCGTAGAAAAGGCGGATGTCATCTATTGAATACTTGAGCATGGTTATCCTCTCAACTCCCATGCCAAATGCAAAGCCCGTATAAACTTCCGGGTCATAACCTACCATCTCAAAGACGCGCGGGTTGACCATGCCTGCACCGAGTATCTCGAGCCATCCGGATCCCTTGCATACCTGACATCCCCCTCCCTTACAGAAGATGCAGCCGATATCAACCTCTGCAGAGGGTTCTGTGAATGGAAAAAAGCTCGGCCTGAACCTCACAGGGGTTTCCGGGCTGAACATCTTGTGTATAAACATCTCAAGCACGCCTTTCAGGTCACTGAAGGATATATCAGTGTCAACCATCAATCCTTCAACCTGATGGAACATTGGGGTATGAGTTATATCTGCATCGCATCTGTAAACCTTACCAGGAACTATGAATCTCAACGGAGGCTTTCTCTTCTCCATGCCCCTGATCTGAACAGGCGAGGTATGGGTTCTTAAAACCGTATCTTCAGTTATATAGAATGTATCCTGCATGTCCCTTGCAGGGTGGTTCTTGGGCATGTTCAGCGCCTCAAAATTATAGTAGTCCAGCTCAACCTCAGGGCCTTCCTCAACACCAAAGCCCATTGTAACAAATATCTCTGTAATCTCTCTTAAGACTTTATTTATGGGATGCTCTTTCCCTATTGGCGTGTATTTACCAGGAAGGGTTATATCAATAGCCTCTGATACGAGCCTTTTTCTCAGGTCTTCCTGACTTAGGGCAGACTCCTTAGATGCTATCTCGGATTCTATTAACTCTTTAAGCTCATTAATTAATTTTCCAAAAGAGCGCCTCTCTTCTGCAGGCAGCGTTGAAAGGGTCTTGAGTTCTGAGGTGAGCAGCCCTTTTTTCCCGAGATATTTTACTCTGATCTGCTGGATCTCAGTTAATGATGCAGCCTTAGTCAATTCCTCGAGGAAACTTTTTTTAAGTGAAGCGCCATCACGCACAGCAGTATGACCCTGTATTTTTAGGCAGCAAGCTTTTTCTTTACAGTATCTGCAAGTTCATTGAATGCCTTTGGATCATTATAAGCCATATCAGCAAGAATCTTTCTGTTTAAGGCTATCTGTGCCTTCTTAAGCCCTGCTATGAACTGGCTGTAAGTAAGACCTGCTGCCCTCACAGCAGCATTGATTCTTATAATCCACAAAGATCTGAACTCGCGTTTCTTTGCCCTGCGGTCCCTGTATGCATATTGCAAAGCCTTGTCAACTGTCTCTGTTGCTATCCTGTAAAGGCGGCTTTTTGCACTGTAGTATCCCTTTGCCTTTTCGAGCAGCTTCTTCCTTCTTCTTCTTGTCTTAAATCCACCTTTAGCCCTTGGCATCGAATCCTCCTATATTAGCAACTAGTGAATAGTATTTAGTGAACAGTTAAGTACAAACAGCTATTCACCATCTACTGTTCACTATTCACTTTTTTACAGATATGGTAAAAGTCTTTTTATATTAACACATTCGCCTTTTGAAACTAAAGCGGCTTTTCTCAGCCCCCTCATCCTCTTTGCAGGTTTCCCTGTGAGGATATGGCTCTTATATGCCTTGCTTCTTTTGATCTTGCCTGTGCCTGTTATCTTGAATCTCTTTGCCGCCCCTCTATGCGTCTTAATCTTGGGCATATTTACCTCCTCGTTCCAAATTACCAAATCTCAATATTCAATACCCGAATAAATCAAACTTTCAATCTCTGTCTGGTTATTGTATTTTGGTTATTGGTTATTATATTTATTTACTGCTTGGTCCAATGACCATTGTTATGTGATTGCCCTCATGTTTCGGCTTGAGTTCTATATTGAATTTTCCTGTCAGCATCTGCATCATCTTATCAAACACCACAAGCCCCAGCTCCGGTCTTGCCATCTCTCTTCCCCTGAAAAACATCATAACCTTTGCCTTATGACCCTCATCCAGAAAACGCCTTATGTTTCTCACCTTCAGCTCAAGATCGTGTTCATCTATATGAGGTCTCACCTTTATCTCCTTTACATCAATCTTCTTCCCGGGGGCCTGTTTCTTGCTGAGCTGATATTTATATTTGCCGAAATCCAGAATCTTACAGACAGGCGGAGTTGCATCAGGTGATACCTCTATAAGATCGAGATCTTTCTCCACTGCCATAACCAGCGCCTCTCTCACAGGAACAATGCCTACCTGCTTTCCCTCTTCATCGATAAGCCTTACTTCCTTTGCCCTTATCTGCTCGTTTACCCTTATATACTTATTTATACTTTCACCTCCTGTTTTCTGTTTCTTCTTTTATTAATCCAATAAACTCATCTATTGCGAACGGGCCTATGTTTTCTCCATCCCGTTTTCTGACTGTAAGCTTTCTTTCTGCTAATTCTTTGTCACCTATTATAATCAAATACGGCACTTTTTTAATAGTGGCTTCCCTGATTTTATATCCGACCTTTTCATTTTCAAGCTTTGTCTCTGCCCTGACACCCTCAGTCTTTAATCTTCCTGCAATTTCAAGGGCATAATCAGAATGTCTTTCTGCTATTGTTAAGACTGCAATCTGCACAGGCGCCAGCCAGAGGGGAAATATACCTGCATAATGTTCTATCAACACTCCAAAGAATCTTTCGAGCGACCCCATCAATGCCCTGTGAATCATTATGGGTCTGTGATCCTTGCCGTCACTTCCACGATAGTTAATATCAAACCTTTCAGGGTTATTAAAATCAACCTGTATTGTGCTGCACTGCCAAGATCTGTTAAGGGAATCCTTTATCTTTATATCTATCTTTGGCCCATAGAATACACCCTCGCCCGGGTCTATCTGATATGCCAACCCTTTTTTCTCAAGCGCTTGTCTGAGGGCATTCGTTGATATTTCCCAGTTTTCAGGCGTCCCTACATGCTTTTCAGGTCTTGTTGAGAGATAGACATCATAAGAATCAAATCCGAATGTCTTCAGTATAAAGATGGTGAAATCCAGTATCTTCAGTATCTCATCCTCTATCTGGTCTTCCCTGCAGAATATATGCGCATCATCCTGTGTAAACCCTCTAACCCGTAAGAGTCCATGAAGCACGCCTGAACGTTCATACCTGTAAACAGTCCCAAGCTCTGCATATCTGATTGGAAATTCCCTGTAGCTTCTCAGCGAGCTTTTATAAATGCTTATGTGAAAAGGGCAGTTCATGGGCTTAAGCTCATAATCTATCCCCTCGATCTCCATAGGGGAATACATATTCTCCCTGTAGAAATCCCAGTGACCACTCTTTTGCCAAAGGTTCAATTTAGCGATATGCGGAGAGTAGAGTATCTTATAATCAGCATTTAAATGCTCCTGCCTCCAAAAATCCTCTATGGTTTTCCTTATAATTGCGCCATTGGGATGCCAGAGGATGAGTCCGGGACCGATGTCATCGCTGATGCTGAAGAGGTCAAGCTCCTTCCCGAGTTTTCTATGGTCTCTCTTTTTAACCTCTTCTAAAAAATTGAGGTGCTCCTTCAAATCCTTCTCATTGCTAAAAGACGTCCCGTAGATTCTCTGGAGCATCTTATTCTTTTCGTCCCCGCGCCAGTACGCGCCTGCAATGCTCAGAAGTTTAAATGCCTTAACAGCTCCGGTTGAAGGCAGATGAGGTCCTCTGCATAAATCAACAAAGCCGCCCTCCTCGTAAACTGAAACCTCTTCATCCGCAATCTCACTAAGGAGTTCGACTTTATATATTTCTCCCGTTTTCCTGAATATCTCAACCGCTTCTTTTTTTGATAGGACCTTTCTAACAAAAGGCGTGTTGCTCCTTATTATCTCCGTCATCTTCTTGTCTATCTTCTCGAGATCTTCAGGTGTAAAAGGCCTGTCAATATCAAAGTCATAATAAAAACCATCGTCTGTTGCAGGGCCTATTGCAAACTTGGCCTCAGGGAAAAGCTCCCTCACAGCATGCGCCATTATATGAGACGTACTATGCCTGTGTATCTCTTTCCCGTCAGATGATTCAAAGGTGATAACCTCAACGAATGCTTTGGGGTCAATCTCTTTTAAGGAGTCTAAATCTTTCAGTTCTGAATTGAATCTGACTGCGACTGCGTTATTTTTTTTGAGCTGTTTTTTAGCCTCTGTTAGATCAGCAACCTCTATTTCTTTGTCTGCAAACTTTAACTTAATATTAAATCCTCCATGAACAAGTAATCAAAAATAATAAATACTATACAAAAACTATACATTTACAGTCAATAAAACAATGATTCGTCGTATTGAGAAAATTTCGGAACTAATGCCGCAAATAATATGGTAGGCCCGGGCGGTCTCGAACCGCCGACCTCTTCCGTGTCAAGGAAGCGCTCTCCCCCTGAGCTACGAGCCTGCGATATACATTAAAACTAAAAACCGACTTTGTTGTCAAGAATACACTCGATTATAAGCATGACTGATTTATATTGAAGGCAGGGCATTGTGTTCGAGCGGCTTTGAATTCTGCCAGCCTTTAGGCGGGACAGAATTCACCTCGGAGGTCGGAACGGCCGAGAATGAGCGAGAATATTATGCCCTGCCTTCATTAAAACAATCTCACCTCAACCGTCTCCCCCTGCTCCAGCCCTAATTTCCTGAGGGGTATTACCACAATTCCATCAGCCTTGGTGAGCGTGGTTATAAGACCTGATTTGCCGAGAATAGGGAGCGCCCATATCTCACCCTCCCGCTCTTCAAGGCTAACCCTTATGTGGTCTTCTCTTCCAGAACTTGATGAAACATTCTTTGAAATCTTTGCTATAACAATGCGTTTTCTATCTCTGAATACGTTTTCTGCCAGACCTGACAGCCTTCCAAGAACAGGCTCAATAAACTGCTCAAAACAGACCGTAATAGCAGCAGGATGTCCGGGGAGGCCGAATAAGGGTTTATTATTTATAATTCCGCCTATCATTGGCTTGCCTGGTTTTATTGACACCCCATGGAACAGAACGCCCGGCTCGCCGATATCATTTATGAGCTTTGCTGTCATATCCTTTGTTCCAACAGAACTTCCGCCTGTTATTAGCACCATCTCAGAATCTCTCAGAGACTCCTCAATCACTTTTCTCAGCACATTATAATCATCTCTGAATATGCCTCTCTTTACAGGGTCGCCTCCTGCTTCTGCAATAAGCCCGGCAAGGTTGAATGAATTTACATCCCTTATCTGCCCGAGATTGACTGGGCAGTTAGCAGGGACAATCTCATCTCCTGTAGATATTATAGAAACCTTCGGTCTTTCAAAAACTAACACCTCTGTTATACCAAGCCCTGCGAGTGCGCCAATATCCTGAGGCCTCAGCCTGTGACCTTTCATAAATATCAGGTCATTCTTCCTTATATCTTCCCCTGCCATTATTACATTCTCACAGGGAGCAACAGGTTTCATGACTTCGATCATCCTTGCATCTATATGCTGGACATGCTCAACCATCACAACCGAATCAGCTCCTTTTGGAAGCATGCCGCCTGTTGCTATCTTCGCTGCCTCACCTTTCTTTAAATCAAATGCAGGCATTATGCCCATCGATATCTCACCGGCAACATTTAAATACGCAGGGAATGTCTCAGTGGCGCCGAATGTGTCAGAGGAATTTACTGCAAAACCATCGACAGTCGAGCGCGCAAACTGCGGAAGGTCTTCAGGAGAGAATATGTCCCTTGACAGAATCCTTTTATAAGAATCTTCTATACTTAACTTTTTTTCAGGGGGAGAAACAGGAGAGATATTACTAAGGACAAGTTGTAATGCCTTTTCTACACTAATAACCTCTTCTCTTCCGAGCATGTCACGCATCTGTTTTTAATAGCATTTTGTGAAAAGATTAGTCAATCAACAGCAAAACATTAAACTAATAAATACAATTAGAATAATGCAGATGTTGAGAAAAAATTTATTTTTCGATACCTTTGCTACCTTGCATTGATGGTTAGATGAATATTTTTATTCATAATAGCATTACAAGATAATTTCGATAATTTATCGAGTTAAATAAATTTTTGAGCAATGTCTGTATGATTGGGTTTAAAGAAACAAGGCAGGATATAGCATTTTCGCTCATTCCCTGCCTGCCGGCAGGCAGGTCGGCCACCTGAGGCGAAGAGGTATTTTGCCTCACCCCCCTTTGTCCCCCCTTATCAAGGGGGGACAAAGGGGGGTGTTGTAGGAATATCGGCAAAATAATACCGCTCAAATACTATATCCTGCCTTTTAATAATGGGTTATATTTTCAAAAACCTTTTTCGTCTTGGGCTGCCGAGGGGATTTTTCTTCAGGACGTCTGATTCCCTGCCGTTTTGAAGGAGGTCAATAATCCTGTCGAGCGATTCTTCATGAAGCCTCTTTATATTCTCTTTTTTATAGGCAGAGGGGATAATTATATTCCTATCAATGAAATTACTGACTCTTTCCTGAGGAAGACCTGCCAGTAATACTGCACCTTTGAAAATCCGCTTGTTCGTCTTGAAAGAAAACAAAGCCCTTTCAAGTGACCTCTCAAGAAAGACGTCATTTCTTATCTGCACCTTTTTGTCTATTGCTATTGCCTGAAACCAGTACCTCTTGTCAACAATGCTGTCTGCCTTAAGTTCAAGAAATGTATGGCCGAAATTTTTTCTGCCTCTTGTGAGGCTCTCATGGGCAACAGTATCAGCTGCGAGGTGGCTCATATAACCGTAGACAAATGCCTTTTGCTGCTGTGTCCTTGCAGCGTCGAACAGACTGATCGCTACATCCCAGTTATGCGAGCTCTTCTCATCAGGCAGATATTTCTTGCCTACAATAATGTCTGCCATCAGGTTACCGTAGAGAAAGTCATTCCTGTGCTTTCTTATAAGTGAATATATGCCGGCTGGCAAAAGCGAACCAAGATAAAATATCTCGCTGCCGAGATAGACATGCGTCAGCGGTCCCCATGCAAAGGCAAGGGACGGCGCCAGCAGAAACGGAATAACAAATAGAAATATTATCATTGCTTATTCGTTAAATAACTGAATCAAGTTTAACAGATTAGATGCAAGAATTTCCATCTTTTAGTTCAAACCTGACGGCAGTAGTGCATAGTATCTTCGCCCATTCCCTGCCTGCCGCCTGCCTGCCGGTAGGCAGGGCAGGCAGGTCGGCCTTACGGCCTCTCTACGAGTCGTAGCCCGAGGTATTTTGCCTCACCCCCCTCAAATCCCCCCTTATCAAGGGGGGACAAAGGGGGGTGTTGTTGGAATATCGACAAAATAAAACCGCTCAAATGCTATACACTACTGCTCAAAACAGTGAAATTGTTTTTATAAAGCGTTTTTAATATGGAAGGGGGTGTATTAATCATCTCAGTTTTTTTATAAATTCCTCAACAGGGATCGCAGCCAGCGTGAGGAGTTGCACAGATCCCCTTGCGCCAATTTCTACAGACATCTTCATCACAGTCTCATTATCAGGGGCTTCCACGATATTCACAAAATCATAAGGCCCCAGCACTGCGTACTGCTGTTTAACCTTTACGCCCATCTTTTCTATTTCCTTGTTGACCTCAAGTATCCTGTTCGGCTTTTCCTTAAGAGTCCTCCTCCCTTCGTCTGTGAGAGTGCTTAAGATTACATAATATGCCATGCTATCCTCCTTCCTCTCTGCCCCCTTCCTAAACCCTTTATACTCCAGTTTAAATACGATGTCAAATTTAAAAGCTGTTGGCTGACAGCCGTCAGTTCGCAGCAGACTACAAATTCCAGATTACAAATTCCATTTGACAGCTCTTTTCGCCCGTGATATATTGAATGTAAAATTTAAAAAGGAGGTAAATATGTCCTGTAAGCCAAGTCATAAAGGCGCTCCTTGCGGCACAAAAAAGACAGCAAAAAAGAAAAAGAAATAAGCATACAGAATAGAGCTTTCTAAATAATTATTTATTCTTCCTCTGCTCTTTTGCTTGGTACATCGCAGCATCTGCTTTTTTTAGCAGGGCTTCTGTATTATCGCCGTCTGATGGGTAAAGGCTTATACCAATACTAACACTGATAGAACATTCCTGACCTCCCAATTGGAATGGCATAGAAAGGGATGTGGTAATCCTCTGAGCAATGACTGAAGCTTCACGCTCTTCATCAATATGAGCAAGGACAATTGTAAATTCATCTCCTCCAAAACGGGCCACAGTATCAGATTTGCGGACACAATCAGTAAGCCTCTGTGCAACTTCTTTCAGCAAGAAGTCTCCAATATCATGGCCCAGGCTGTCATTGACAGCCTTAAAGCGGTCAAGGTCTAAAAAAAGCAGGGCAAGCATATGGTGGTATCGTTTTGCTGATTCAATAGAGGTGTTAAGTCTGTCGAAAAACAATTTACGGTTGGGAAGGCCGGTAATGGAATCAAAATAGGCTATGTCTTTAAGATAGTCCATTTTATGATGATCACTTATCATCTTCAGAAATCTTGCGAAAAACTCGCTATTCGTAAAAGGTTTTGTTATAAAATCATGAGCTCCTGCATCAATGACTTCTTTTTCAGAATATTCAGCAACGAACCCTGTCATTACCATTATTGAGATATCAGGGTATTTTTTTACGAGTTCTCTGGTGAGAGTAATACCGTCCATTTCAGGCATTTTTATATCAGTAATTACTGCATCAAAATAAGTTTTACCAGCCTTTTCCAGCGCCTCATTGCCATCCGAAGCTGTTTCACATGAATACCCTTGTTCAGTGAGAAAGGAGCGCATAAGATTTCTTATCCCTTGATCATCATCAACAATGAGAACTCTATATGCAGATTTCGTGTCCTGATTCGCCTTTTTTAAATCTGCAGTAGCAAGCATATTCCCCTCCCCTATTATTTATTGTTCCCGGAATTTTGTCTTCATACATATTTTTTATTTATGTTTTTCCCTCTTGCGCTGCCTCTGTATAACGTGGAAGAAATATGTGAAATACTGTACCTTTACCTACCTCGCTTTCAACCGAGATACATCCCTCATGATTTTGGATAATTTCCACTGCAGCAGCTAACCCAAGCCCGCGTCCAAAAAACTTTGTTGTAAAAAAAGGCTCAAATATCCTCCTACTAAGAATTTGTGTTATAAGATTTATATAAACGGGTTTTACCCGTTAAAGTTGGACAGGCAGGAGAACTCCATTTCACCTGGGTCATGGAACCCTTAAAGGAGTCTGTTCCCTGCCTCCCAAAGCCATAATA
>JACQXE010000086.1 GCA_016208915.1 Nitrospirota bacterium
ATTTCTAAATCGCCATAACACAGAGTCTCGCTTATGCTTGACTTTATCTTTATCAAAAGATTATACTCTCAATTCGGAGAAAAATTATGGGGACATATACCACATATCATCCGCATAAAATCAAGCGGAAAAGAACACACGGTTTCCTCGAACGCATGAGCACAAAAGGGGGCCGCAATGTTCTCAGGAGAAGAAGGTCAAAGGGCAGGAAAAAACTGGCTGTATAATCTGCAAATCCTTGTTCTGAGACAAACCTGCAGCAAAATCAGGATTCCTCAATCATATCAAGAAATCTCTGACGCTTGCAGGAAAAGGTACAGGAGCAGAGAGTAAAGACACAGATGAAAAGATTGTTGTCAGTTCTGATTAGGGCTTATAAATATTTTATCAGACCACTGCTTCCTGATAGTTGTAGGTTTACGCCCTCATGCTCTGATTACTCGCTTGAGGCCATAGAGAAGTATGGCGCAGTAAAAGGAATGTATCTGACGGTAAGACGAACACTCAGGTGCCATCCATTTCATCCAGGCGGATACGACCCTTTGAGGTAGGCAATCATGGAAAAAAGAACCATTATTGCAATAGCGCTTTCACTGATCATACTTTTAGGGTATCAATATCTTTTTGTAAAACCTATCCCTAAACAGCAGCCTCGGAAGGAACAGGCAAAAACAGACCTAAAAACAGAACAGCAGAAAGCGCCTTCAAAAGCTGTTAGCCTTTTAGAACCGATTCCTGCCGTCATATCCGAAGAAAAAGAGGTCAAAGTAGAGACCGATCTATATTCCGCAATCCTCTCGTCCAAAGGTGGAGTGATAAAAAAATGGGAGCTGAAAAAATATAAGGATAAAGAAGGGATGTTTGTGCTGCTTCAGAAAGGGCAGAGCATCTATTCCCCGCTGAGTATAGGTTCGCAGGATAACTTTAACCTTGCAGGCCTGAATTTCAGGATTTCAGCCGCTGACATTAAATTAGATAATAATAGAAACACAGGCTCTATTGTCTTTGAATACGCAGGTCCTGAATATTCAATAAAAAGGACATATACATTCTACTACGATAATTATAAGGTTGACCTTAAAGATGAGGTCACAGGGCTTCCTGAATATTGGATAACAGTCGGCACTGATTTTGGGATTTCAAGCAGGGTGGATGATGGGACACATATAGGCCCTATACTACTGAAAGAGGGTGAAAGGATAGAGATTGATGCAAAAAAACTAAAAGAAGTAAAAAACTATAAAGAGCAGCTGAAATGGATTGCCCAGGAAGATAAGTATTTCTTTGCTGCAATCGTCCCCATGACTCAGGTGGAGGAGGCAAAGGCTTGGAAAATTCAGGACTCTTCGGTCATTGCGTTTAAAGGGAAACAGGGTGTAAATGATTTTATCGTCTATGCAGGGCCAAAGGAGCATGAAAGGCTCAAGGCTCTCAACATAGGGCTCGAGCATATAATAGATTTTGGCTTTTTCTCTATAATATCAAGACCCCTTTTCTGGCTTATGAAATTCTTTTATAAGTTTTTCGGCAATTACGGATGGGTGATAATACTTCTTACCATAATTACACGGATTCCCTTTATCCCGCTGATAAACAAAAGTCAGAAGTCAATGAAGAAACTGCAGGATATACAGCCGAGGATGAATGAGATAAGAGAAAAACACAAAAAAGATCCTCAGAAGATGCAGAAAGAAATAATGGAGCTTTACAAAAAGCATAAGGTAAATCCGATGGGCGGATGTCTTCCGATGCTTCTCCAGATACCTGTATTCTTTGCTCTCTATAAGATTCTTTCTGTTGCAATAGAATTGAGGGGCGCACCTTTTATGTTCTGGATACATGACCTGTCAGCAAAGGACCCTTACTATATCCTTCCTATTGTCATGGGCATAACAATGGTGATACAGCAGAAGATGACCCCGTCAGCTGCAGACCCGAAACAACAGAAGATAATGATGTTTATGCCTGTTATCTTTACATTCATGTTCCTTAACTTCGCATCAGGGCTGGTACTTTACTGGTTGGTAAACAATATACTGTCAATCGGCCAGCAGTTTTATGTGAACAAGAAAGCAGCAAAACAGGCGGTCTGAAGTAAAGAAATTGCGTCATATCTAAGTGACTCCGTTCTTTCTGAGAAACCGATAATTCAATGCGCTTTTGGAAGCCCTCTACAGAAATCAGCAGCAATAAAGTTTCGGTTATACTATTAATATGTTTGAAGACGACACGATAGTTGCTATATCCACTCCTCTTGGAGAAGGCGGTATAGGCATTGTCAGGCTAAGCGGAAAGGATGCAATTAATATAGCAGAACGTCTTTTTCATTCCCCGAAAGGCAAGAATCTATCATGCATATCATCCCACAGCATAATTCACGGTTTTATCAAAGATCCTGCAAACGGCGAGGAGATTGATGAAGTGCTTATCTCTCTTATGCGTTCACCGAATACCTATACCAAAGAGGATATTGTTGAGATTAACTGCCATGGAGGAATGTCGCCCTTAAGAAAAGTTCTTGAGCTTGTAATGAAGCAGGGCGCGCGGCTTGCAGAGCCGGGGGAATTCACCAAAAGGGCATTTTTGAACGGCAGAATCGACCTCGGCAGGGCAGAGGCAGTGCTCGACCTCATACGTGCAAAAACAGATGAATCAAGAAAAATTGCGCTTGATCAGCTAAAAGGCAGACTCTCGGAAAAGATTACAAGGCTGAGAGACAGGCTTTCAGAGGAATGCGTATTAATCGAGGCATATATAGACTTTTCTGAGGAAGATATAGAGACAGTCTCTAAAAGCGCCCTTATCGAATCAATTAAGGCAATACTTTCAGAACTCGAATCACTTTTGAAGACCTATGATGAAGGAAGATTTTTCAGGGAAGGGCTTGCTGCTGCTATTGTCGGAAAGCCTAACGTAGGCAAATCATCTTTACTCAATGCGCTTCTGCAAAAAGACAGGGCAATTGTTACGGATATCCCGGGTACAACAAGGGATATCATAGAAGAATATCTCAATATCAATGGTCTGCCCCTGAGAATAATTGACACTGCCGGCATAAGAGAAGCGCATAATATGGCAGAGGTTGAAGGTGTTAAAAGAAGCCTTGCAGCCATAGAGAATGCTGATTTGGTCATAGCTGTTGTTGACGGAAGCGAGCCTCTGAGGAATGAAGACTTCGAGGTTCTTGATAAAGTGAAGGATAAAAATGCGATCATAGTAATGAATAAATCAGATCTGATAGAAACCAATGAGAATCTTGCCTTACGCCTTATGCCTTATGCCTCATGCATCCTCAGAATCTCTGCAACAGAAGGATATGGCATTACAGAATTAAAAAAACATGTCTTTGATTCCTGCCTTAAAAACTGGGAAGAGCAGAAGGATGGGATTATTATTACGAACCTCAGGCATAAAACTGCAATACAGAAAGCCTGCGGCTCGCTCGATAACGCATTGTCCGCCATAAGGACTGCTCAGCCTGTTGAGATAATAGCCCTTGAAATCAGGGATGCACTCGACAATCTTGGAGAGATTGTCGGAGCAGTAACCACAGACGAAATACTGAACAGGATTTTCAGTGATTTCTGTATTGGAAAATAATTAGCTAAAGGCAGGGTATTGTATTTGAGCGGTTTTATTTTGCCGATATTCCAACAGTTTAAAATAAAATAGTCAGGAGGCAAAATACCTCGGAGGTCGCTTCAGCTACCGAGAATGAGCAAAAATATTATGCCCTGCCTTTATTCCTATCTATGCGCCTTATCTGTTGCCTATCCTCAAATCTTTTCGTAAAATACTCTAATGGATATCACTACCCTCAGAAATATCGGCAAACAGTTGCTGAAAGAGATTCCCTCGCTCAGACAAAAACCTTTCAGTCAGACAGCATTAGGGGTTGGTAAAGCGGGAGATAAGACGTTCCCTGTGGACAAACAAGCAGAGGAGATAATTATCTCAGGACTTGAGGCTACAGGAGAGCCACTCACAATAATATCAGAAGAACTTGGGTATATGGAAATTAAAGGAGGCGGGAAAAAGATTGTGATAGATCCCATAGACGGAAGTAAGAATGCAATAGCAGGGATACCATTCTATTGCACATCAATCGCGATTGTTAACGGAGATACTATCGGAGATATTGAGCTTTCATACATCGTGAATCTTGTAAATGGGGATGAATTCTGGGCAGAGAAGGGTCAGGGTGCATTTTTGAACAGTGAAAAGATTGAGACGCAGAAGAATGATGAGATTTATCTTGTGGCATACGAGGCGCAGTCTCCTGGGAGAGATACACAGATGATAATGCAGCTGCTGTCCAGATCAATGAAGAGCCGGTGTCTGGGTGCAACAGCGCTTGACCTTGCTTATCTTGCATATGGCTCGATCAGCATATTTGTAAATCCTTCTCTCTCAAGAAGCTTTGACTTCAGCGGAGGATGGCTTATCGTTAAAGAGGCAGGCGGTACATTCACAGACATCAGGGGCAATCCGGTAGAATCAACAGAGATAAGCATTAAAAGAAGCGTGTCATTGCTTGCATCTGGCAATGAAGAACTGCATATTAAGGCATTAAAGTTACTGAACCGGTGAAGACGCTAATATCTTTATCCCTTTTATTTCTTTTGATCCCGCCCCGGTTTCTCTCTGCTGAAGAAGGGATAATCGAGAAGGATATAATCTACACTATTGTAGAGGGCGATAACGGAAATATAATCGAAGGAAAAATCGGCCTCAGATGGGAATATATTGCACAAGTTAATTCTATAGATCCTTATGCCCCTCTGCAATCAGGGCAAAAATTAAAGATAAGTTTTAAGCGAATTATCCCTATGAGGCTTGACAATGGCATTGTTATAAACATCCCTGACAGGACACTGTACAGGTTTTCTGACGGGAAGCTGAAAGACTATTATTTCATAGCAGCAGGGAAGCCGGCATGGCAGACGCCTTTCGGAGAGTTCACAATAAAAAACAAAGCAAAGAACCCAACATGGTATGTGCCTGAATCGATCCAGAAAGAGATGGAGGAAAAAGGCAAGGATGTTTTGATAGAAGTGCCTCCGGGCCGTGAAAATCCACTTGGGAAACACTGGCTTCAACTCTCTATTAAAGGTGTCGGACTGCATGGCACAAACGCGCCCCAAAGCATTTATAAATTCAGAAGTCATGGCTGTATGAGGCTCAGGGCCGAGGTCGCAGAGTTTCTTTACAAGGATATACCCATTGGGACAAAGGGCATAATTATATACGAGCCTGTAAAGGTTATGAAAACAACTGACAACAGGATTCTGGTCGAGATTTACCGCGATTTTTATAAGAGAGGAATTGATTACCATGAAAATATTACTGCAAAGATTAAAGAACTCGGCGTTCTTGACAGAGTTGACTGGTATAAGATTATAGAGGCTATTGAAGAAAAAGACGGGCTCGTATGGGATGTGACTCGTGTCATTAAATAATTTTTTCTCTGAATCTGCTATTATGAACCATCATGGGTGACCAATATCTTTTCCAGCCATTGACAAAAGAAGACAAGATTACTGTGATCGTTTACAGGTCGGGGATAGCGCTTTCATCTGTCATCATCTCAGCCCTCGCATATATGCTGTTCAGCGCATCGCGTTTTCAGACTGATTCTTCGATCAGCCTGAAGATAAACGTATTGTTAATCTCACTCTATATATCTGTAGGCATGAGCGTATTTTTCATACATCTCTATATAAGTAAATTCAAGAAAATGCTTAAAAGGCTCTATTATATTTCGGTTGCAGCCCTCATGATTCTGTTAATTATCGGGAAGGGTAACGTCTTAATCGTCTTTGCTGAGAAGCCTTATAGCGTAATGCTTCTTATTCCCTTAGCAGGTTGTCTTGGTTTTATTACAGCAAAAGAGGCATTCTGTTTCAGATTAATGGAAGGTTATATTCTTGCATTGGTAATGCCCTTATATCTTTTCCTTTTCTCTGTCGGTGCCGTAACACTGAGGGGAGCTTCATATGGACTTTTCCTTACGGCTGTCATGCTAATGTTTTTTACTTTCAGAAAAATATTCATGCCTATACATTACGATGTAGGCGACAAGTCAGCCTATACCTGATCATGGATCAATAGCGATAGTTATGTTTAAGTCCTTAAAGCCCTTAAGCGCGTTTAACAGCTCTTTTGCGGCATAATTCAGCTTCTTCTTCGATGAGGTTTTCAAAAGCAGGCTGTATTCTTTCTGTCCTTTTTTACTGAGCGACAGGGCGGGCCCGAGAATCTCCAAATCCGTATTGTTTACTGCATATCTTTGTATTGCAGCTCTTACTTTACTATCGTAATCTCCGCCTTTAAGAGTAAAGACTGCCAGTTTCGAATAGGGAGGGTATGCCAGTTCCTTTCTCCTTGATAGTTCTTCCTCGCAGAATCTCTCATAGGAATCCTCTTTTAGAAATCTGAACAGATAATTTTCCGGCATCTTGGTTTGTATGAAAAGTCTGCCGTCAGGTTTTATCTTATCAGCAATGCCTGCTATTTCATGATATGCCTTCTCAGTAGCCCTGAAATCAGGCAGATTCAGATATGAGTCTGCATTCAGGACCACTGCCATACCAAACTCTCCGGCGCTATGGAGCCTTTTAGTTAAAAGTTTTGTGCCTACAATAACAGTTTCTTTTTTCAGGATCTCTGCCAATTCCTCAGGTCTCGCCCTTTTCTTTATGTTATCGCTGTCAAACCGTACAGGCTTGACGGCAAAAAGTTTTCTGATGTTCTCCTCAATCCTCTGTATCCCTGCACCTGCCAGCTCAATATTAAATCCTCCGCACCTCTTGCATCCTTCAGGAGAAGGAGACTTTGAATTGCAGTAATGGCATCTCAGCGAGCAGTCGTCCTTATGAAATATCAACGGGATATTGCACCTGTCGCATATCTCAATATAGCCGCAGTCTCTGCAAACAAACATTGAATACCCTTTTCTGTTTATCACAAACAGCACTTTATCTCTCTTTTTGATAACAGGAGCTGCCGCCTCTACGACTGTCTTAGAAAGATTAGGGGCGGATTGTTTTTCATAGCGCATGTCAACGATTGTTATTCTCGGCTTTTTTTTGACACGCTCCGGCTTAAGGAGGGAATACTTCTTAAATTTTGCATTGTAGAAAGATTCGATTGAAGGGCATATTGACGACAGCACTACAGTTGCTTTTTCCAAATAGCCCCTCATAACAGCAATATCCCTGCTGTTATACCTGAAGCCTTCTTCGGTTTTATATGAACTGCTGTGTTCCTGAATGACTATGACCATAGCTACATCTTTTATTGGGGCGAAGACTGCGGCCCTTGTGCCGAACACAACAGTGCATTCACCTGATAGAATCTTTTCAAATGCATCTGAACGCTCGCCCCTGCTGAGACCACTATGCAGGACACAGAGTTTATCTCCGATTACCTCTTTGATCCTGAGAGCTATGTGATTTATATGCGCTATCTCAGGGATAAGAATGATTGCTCTTTTTTGTATATTCAAAAGTTTTGTAATAAATGATAGTTCGTAAAGAGAATCAGGGGCATGGAGAAGGAATGTTTTATATTCTTTTCGCGCAAGAGATTCATTGACTCTGGAGATGATAACTTCATCTACCTCAATTCTATCTTCAGTATTTTGGCTCCTGTATTCTATCTTCTGAATATCTTTCCTGCGGACTTTTTTAAACGCCTCTCTCGGAAGCATGTTTTTAAGCACAAGTCCTTTGTTGACAATGTAATAATCTGACATCCAAGCAAGAAGTTTCAGAAGCGAAGCTTCAAGCAGAGGCGATTCTCCGTGGACTCCGCTTATGCTTTTTATATCTGCCCTTACATGGCTCTCAGATTCTCCTAATATAATCCCTCTTATTGTCTGGTTTTTAAGAGGCGCGGAAATGAGCGTTCCGGGCATGGCCTTGCTAACAAGATGTCCGGGACATCTGTAGGTCAGAGGCCCAAGATTTAAGGGAAAAAGCACGTCAATAAATTCCATTATGGATTTTAGCACATAAAAGGAGATTACACTCAATCGCTTCATTATTGCACGATGATATTAATGATAAATTTGTTATGATAAATGATCACAGCCTTTGCTTCAGCAGCGCTTTTTCTGATAATATTCGGGCTGGAGAGATTTAGACATGATTATCCTAATAAAGGAGGAAAATACGATTTCCCTCCTTTTAGAAAATAGAGGGAGTTTTTAAACCATTGGAAGAGATTGATGAATTAATAAAGCAGTATGGGCTCGAGGAAGACACCGAGCATGTAATAATTCCTCTACCAGGCAAAGACGGCCACATCAGGCGATGCTATTTGTTAAAAAGGAGGTTTATCAGGATCGCCTACCCTGAAGGTTATTTTATAGATTACCCGCTTACAAAGATAATAGAGGCAACCATAAAATATCCTGACTTTCCGCTTACCGAGTCGCTCTATCTATTGCAGAAAACGATGGATGCAGAGACGAGAAATATCTTAGATAACGAAAAAGAAGAAGACAAAAACTGAAGACGCTGCTGCATATGCATATTCCATTTGATTGTCCTATTTATACTGCGAATTAGCCGATGCTGTACGCTCAACAGCCTCTTTTATCTTCACCTTCACTGTCTCTTTTGTTCTCCTGTCCTTAATTTCGACTATACCATCCTTGAGGTTCTTTTCGCCTATGATAAGTTGTGTCGGAATTCCGATTAAATCAGCATCTTTAAATTTCACTCCGGCTCTTTCATCCCTGTCATCCAGCAGGACTTCAACGCCTTTTTCTGCTAATTCCTTGTAAAGCCTTTCAGCAGCCTCGACCGTTTTTTCATCCTTCATGTTCAAAGGCAGTAGCTCAACATCAAAAGGTGCGATGCTCTCAGGCCAGATGATTCCGTCTTTGTCATTATTCTGTTCAATCGCCGCTGCAGCGATTCGTGCAGGTCCTATTCCATAGCTTCCCATGATTACAGGTCTTTCCTGCCCGTTTTCATCAAGATAGAATGCCCTTAATGGCACAGAGTATTTTGTGCCAAGCTTAAAAATGTTGCCTATCTCGATGCATTGCTCAACCCTTAGAGCAGAACCACATTTGGAACACTTATCACCAGCCTTTGCAATATGTATGTCATTCCATTCAGCAGTGAAATCTTTTTCCGGCTTTATCCCCTTTGCATGATAATGCAGCCTGTTGGCGCCGCTTACATATCTGCCATGTTTAAGAGTCGCATCAGCGATTATCCTGATTTTTTGATTCATCGGTCCTATGAAACCTGCCTCCACACCCAATATATCTTTCACCTCTGTCTTTTGTGCAGGCCTGTGATTGCCAATAATCCTGACAAGCTTTTTTTCATGAAGTTCCTGATCGCCCCTTACAAGTGCAAGTACAGGGCCGGCTTCGCTTATGACAAGTATGCTCTTTATAAAATATTCAGGGCTTAATTTAAGAAAACTCGATACCTCCTGAACAGTGCGTTTTTCAGGCGTATGTATCTCCTCAAATGCCCAATCCTCGGATTTAATCCCTGCTGATACTGATACTGCGAGCTCTACATTTGCAGAATAACCGCAGTTGTCACATAAGGCTACCTGATCCTCTCCTGCAGGGCTTGGCGCCATGAACTCATGGGCTGTTGCACCACCCATCATACCAGGGTCTGATTCTACCTGATAGAATTTCAAGCCGCATCTCTTGAATATTCTGTGGTATGCCCCTGCATGAAGCTGATAATTTTTATCGAGGCCTTTCTCATCAGCATCAAAGCTATAGCTGTCTTTCATAGTGAATTCTCTTGTGCGCAGCACACCGCTTTTGGGCCTTGCCTCATCTCTCAGCTTTGTCTGTATCTGATACCATGTCTGGGGCAAATCCCTGTAGGAGCGAATCTCTCTCGATGCAAGCCATGTCATTATCTCCTCATGGGTCATGCCGAGACACATATCCCTGCCTGTCCTGTCCTTCAGCCTGAACATCTCTTCTCCAATTGTATTCCACCTGCCTGTCTGCTGCCATACCTCTGCAGGATGCAGTACCGGCATTGTTATTTCCTGTGCACCTATCGCATTCATTTCTTCGCGAAGTATTTTATTTATCTTTTCTACGACCCGCATACCGAGCGGAAGATAGATATAAAGCCCTGCAGCAAACTGTCTTACATATCCTGCCCTTAGCATGAGTTTATGGCTTACTGCCTCTGCATCGGCAGGAATTTCTCTCAATGTAGGTATAAACATTTTTGAAAATCGCATCTAATCCTCCATGTTGTCTAAGTTAAAGTATGAGTTAGAGTAATGCATTAAAAATTGTTTAGTCAAGAAGGGTTAATTGACTTTCAATATGATTTATTTATAGTGTACAATTGATTTATGGTTGTAAGATTAGGTCAGATATTGATCTCATCAGGGATAATAACAGAGGAACAGCTGAATGCTGCATTAGCGCTTCAGAAGAAGAGCGGAGGCAGACTAGGCACGAATTTAGTGAAGCTTGGGCATATAACTGAGGACAAACTTGTTGCATTTTTGAGCAAGCAGTACGGGTTGTCTGCGATAAATCTTTCTGACTACAAGATAGAACCTTCTGTTTTAAAGCTTATTCCTGCTGAGA
>JACQXE010000088.1 GCA_016208915.1 Nitrospirota bacterium
AGTGTTTTCGAATATATTGAAATGTTCTATAATCGGCAGAGGAGGCATTCAGCCCTGGGATACCGTTCACCGGTATCATTTGAGCTGGAGGCTATGGCAGCCTAACTTAACTTAGTGTCCGTAAAAACGGGGGAAGATCAATTCAGTGAAAGAGCCAAATGTTAATTTAGAAAAATCATCATAAAACTTTTTGCAATAATCTCTGATGGGTCTTTTATGCCAGCCCTTTCTCTGATTGGGGAATAAAGGGTCAAATTCATCACGGTAATTTTTTATTGAAGCGGGTTTTGAACCGATTGAATAGCCAAGTGTATTGAATGCTTCATTAAATCCTCTAAATCCAAGTGCACTTAATGCTTCTTCATCAAACTTTGATAAATAAAGTCCGACTAAAATTGATTTATCTCTTGTTGAAAAAGCATTTTTCATTTACGAATACCTCAAGCAGCAATTTTGTATGTGTCTGGAAATCCCTGCAAGCGCAACATTTCACGCGGCGCAAGTCTCCGCTCGCCATTAACCAATAAATAATTGTATGAAGCTCCGGCGCGTAAAGCGCAGGAAAAAGGATATGCGCTGATATGGCCCGCCTTATTTTCGTGCCATATTGTCGGCTCTTTTGTAGGTTTGTGCTTTTTCAGTCGATTCTTTCTTATGTATGCGGAAGCATAGTATTGTTCAGGCACATTCTCTTCTAAAATATCCTTTAGCGGAGTCATCGGTACGCCACCTTTCGGCCAATCAAAGGAACAGGCTTTCTTAAATCCTATAATAAAAATGCGCTCTCTTTTTTGGGGAAGTCCAAAATCTAAAGCATTAAAGATTCTAAAGTCAGCATGATAGCCTAAGTCTCTTAAAGCTGCCATGATGCGCTTAAGCGTTTTGCCGTTGTTATGGCCTGCAAATAATTTGACGTTTTCCAGCACAAATGCTTTTGGTTTTTTTGCTTCAAGTATGCGGGCGATCTCAAAGAAAAGAGTGCCGCGAGTGTCTTCAAAACCTTTTCTATGTCCGATTATGCTAAATGGCTGGCATGGAAAACCAGCAAGAAGAATATCATGGTCAGGTATGTCCTCAGCTTTGACAGTCGTAATGTCGCCCGCTGGCTTTTCGCCGAAGTTTATCTCATATGCTCTTTGACAATCCTCGTCAATATCGCTCGAAAAAACGCACTTCGCAGGAACACCTAATTCAGAGGATATTTGTTCAGCCGCCACGCGAAAGCCGCCAATGCCGCAAAATAAATCAATAAATCGAATTGCTTTGCCGTTTTTACCGTTACGATTTGCCATGTTGCTATAGCTTACCATTATCGGCGGAGGGTCTTCAATTGCCTTTAATTTTGTCGTTATTATTTATGCACAACGCTCAGGATGAGGCGCACGGAGATAACATAAAATGAAAAACAAACAAGGTTTATACCGTGTCGCCTCGAACCTGTTGTTGCACGATTTATCTATAGTTCTAAAAAAAAGAGGGACACATCCCACATTATTTTCGAAAACTCTGCATCATGCATTAATGAGGGATGTGTCCCTCTTTTCTCCTCTTTTCTACATTCAAGTGCATCCGATAGATGCTGTTATTTTCTATCATTTTTTTACTTTGCTTATTATTTTATTTATCCAAGATTCTGTTGAATATTTTTCACTTGCAGACTCATCACTTCCTCGTAGAATACTTACAATCACAACAAAATCACTTTTGAGAAATCTTTTGCTAAGTTTTTTCCAATGTCTAGATAAGTACCATGCAGCACCCGAAGTGCCCCACTCACCGATTCCTGCACACACAATCAAAGAATAATTATTAAAATGTGGGTTCTTGATCTTTAAAATAATACCAACATCATGTCTGTTGTCAGGCTTAAAAGATAGTCCGTTCTTTAGTTCTATAACTCCATTAATATCTTCTTTAAATAAGTTGTTTGCAATATGGTGCTTTATATCATCTGTTTTTATGTTTGATGCAGAACTTCCCAAGTTGATAAAAGTATCTTCCCATTTTGAAGCAACTTCTTCATCAGAAAAAGCTCCAACCCCTCTTTTAAAATAAGGTGATAACTTCTCTATTAAATAACTTGAAGCACGAGCAGAACAATATCCCATTAATCGTTCAAAAGCTCCTTGCATTGCTGTATAGTGATTATCAGGGAAGGTTTTATAAAATCTATTAGTATTATGAGGTACAAAAATTCCACTTAATTTTTTTTGTGAATCTTCAGGTAGCAGTCTTATATCACGATATGTATCCAACGTTATATTTAGTCTCCCAATTTCTACAGATTTCCTACCAAAAAGACACCGTAGCCAAAGAAAGTCAAGCCCAGCCAACGAACGAATCTTGTCCCAATTAAGACCAACTACGAATATGATAGTACCAGCAATTAGGTTTATTAAAAGATCAGGCACTATATTATCTGAGGGATATCCCACGTATGGCAGGATATAAGTAAGACTAAAAGCAATAAGAAATAATAAAACTATAGTAATAAGCCACATTCGTTATCTCAGTTCTTTACATCTAACTATACGAACTTCCGGTTTATTGTGTACATGAGAAAATATAACACAAAAAGAACAGGTAAAGAAAAAAAATTTCAATAAAAACAATGAAACAATTTAATGGCATTTCGTATTTTGCGGTAATATGGCATAAAAGCAAAGTTCGTATATCATAGGAAATTTGTCATTGCTGTTTTTGGAGTATGCTTCACAGACTATCATGGTGCGTGATGAGTGTAGCAAATTTGTAGCAGAAGGCATCTGATTTTAATAAGCGATTGAGATTATCGAAAGCAATCAGGTAAACTTTAGGCGATGGAAATTCTAAAACATTCAGGCGATACGGGATAAAGATGGAAAATACAACGCCCTATTTTAGAAATGAGATTTTAAGGAAAAGACCTTATCTCACAATTGAGATGTGTAGAAGAGTAATCGGAAATCCATTGAAAAAAGAAACCCAACCTGACAGGAGAATAAGGTTTTGGGGTAAAATAGAAGAAATGGGGAATAAGTACATTAGGGTTGTTACTCTTGAGGATGGCATTACGATACATAATGCTTTTCTTGATAGAGGATTCAAACCGTAAAGAAGGAGGAGAAGGTTATGAAGATGAAATATTACGAAGACACAGATTCCCTTTATATTGACCTTAGTGAAAAAACGAGCAAAGAGTCTCTGGAAATTGCACCGGGCATAGTAGTAGATTTTGATGAAAATAACAATATTGTGGGTATAGATATAGACCATGCAAGTAAAATTCTTAGTCTTTCTGAATTGGAGATTGATAGTATCCCTGCAAAAAAGCTCATATTAGCCGCTACAGGTTAGATGTGCTTAAAATCCAACAAAAACACTGTAGTAAAAATGTAGCAAATTTGTAGCAGAAAGCATCTGATTTTACATAATCTACAGAAAATATCAGAAAGTATAGAGGGTCAATTTATCTTTTCAATTCAATCCCTTAACTAAATATCCAGACCAGAAGCCCTTTTACGAAAAATGACTCCTAAAGACCCTCGTTGCTATGGAAGATGCCATTGCCTGCCTGTCTGAAATTCTTCTCCCTTCTAATCAAGTCCCCTTCCCTCACCCAATCAGGAACAGGGATAAATACAATATCCTCATTTCGTGCCGAGCTAATGACTGTTCCCTCGATATCTTTCATGGACTCTATATCAAAAAGCTGTTCTTCAAGTCCGGGCGTAAGGTATTCAATCCTGTCTCCAACAGCCAACCTATTCCTCAATCCAATCTTTGCGGTACAGTTATTTACCTCAAGCACAACCCCGACAAGCTTATGGCTCATCCTGTACGATTCACCGTCAAAATTGTAGTCGTCATCAGGCTGCTTTCCAAAAAACATCCCTGTTGTATAGCCCCTGCTGCTGAACATGGAAAGCTCCTTAAGCCATCTCGGATTAGCCTTAAAGTCACTGTCTGATATTGAATCTATGGCTTCTCGGTAAACCTTCACAACCCCTGCAACATAATTTATACCCTTCATCCTGCCTTCGATCTTAAAGCTGTCTATCCCTGCATCAACAAGCTGCGGTAAGTGTTGAATCATGCAGAGATCTTTCGAGCTCATAAGATATGTTCCTCTGTCATCCTCGAATACAGGGAAATATTCACCCTGCCTTTTTTCCTCCATCAGCGTATAGTTCCACCTGCAGGAGTTCGTGCATTCACCTGTATTCCCGCTTCTTTGGGCAAGAAAGCTGCTTATATAGCACCGGCCTGAATATGAGATGCAAATAGAACCATGCACAAACACCTCAAGTTCAGCTTTTGTTTTTTTACGTATATCTTTTATTTCATCAATCGACAGCTCTCTCGAAAGGACAAGCCTCTTTGCACCGAGCCCTTCCCAGAATCTTGCAGCCTCTGAGTTTGTGATATTTGCCTGAGTGCTTATGTGGATATTTATTTCAGGAGCCTTTTTTCTGAACATGGCAAATATACCCGGGTCGGAGAGTATGACAGCATCAGGGCTGACATCATTCAAAAACTCTATGTGCTTTTCTATCTCAGAAATGTCCCTGTTATGAGGGAATATGTTGACAGTAATGTATGCTTTTTTGCCATGCTCATGCGCATACCTCACAGCTTCTTTCAGTTCATCAGGATTAAAGTTTCCGGCCTTTCCTCTCAAACTGAATCTTGAGTCTCCAAGATAGACAGCATCAGCGCCATAATGAATGGCTGTTTTCAGTTTTTCAAAATCACCTGCTGGTGCCAGTAGTTCAGGTTTTTTCATAGGTTATTCTAATCCCACAGACAGGATATAGCATTTGAGCGGCTTATTTTGCCGATATTCCGCCAGTATAAATGTAAAATCAAGAGGCAAAATCCTCGGAGGTCGATACGACCGAGAATGAGCGAGAATGCTATATCCTGTCTGAATCTTATTTGCTTAAAATCTCCTTTGCCTTTTTAATGTCTTTTTTAATCTGCATCTCCAATGCCTTTGCGCTGGAGAATTTTTTTTCATCGCGTATCCGCTTTAAAAAAAATACCTTCAGGGTTTTACCGAGAAGATTTTCAGTGAAATTCAATATATGAACCTCAAAACTTAATTCAGAAGCGCCGAATGTCGGGTTTTTCCCGATATTTGCAACACCGTTGACTCTTGGCCCTTTACCCTTAGCAACAGAGACCTTTACTGCATAAACACCTTCCTTAGGGCAATAACCCTTGAATGAAATATTTGCAGTTGGTGTGTGAAGAATTTTTTCTCCCCTTCCCGCGCCCTTAATAACCTTACCCTCAATGGAGAATGGCTTTTCAAGGATTTTTGCAGCTTTGTCCACCTTTCCTTCAAGAATAAGTTTTTTGGCCTTTGTTTCTTTCAAAAGTTCTTTATAAACCGCCTGTACCTGCTTTTTTGTCTTATCAGGAGTCCTGCTGTTGTCAATGCTGTAATCAGCCTTTTTAATCTTTTCTATTATCGAAAGCTGGCATCTCAGCCTCTGCCCTGCCACATCTGACGTTATTCCATGCATTGCAAGCCTCTTTATTGCAGTCTTTTCATCTGAGAATACCGTAATTATCCATTCAAATCTATCCTCGTATTTTCGTTCGAATATCAAAGGCGCCTCAACGATGAAAACCTTATTCTTATTTTTTGCCTTTTCGGAAAGCTCACTAATCTTTTTAAAAACACGGGGGTGGATAACATCTTCTAATTTCAGTCTTAGCAGCTTATTCTTAAAAATCTTCTCTGCTACTTTTTCCTTATCGAGCCTGCCTGTCTCATCAAATACAGAAGAGCCGAAAAGTGACTTTATCTCAGATATGACCTTATTTTCTCTCAGCAGCCCCCTTACGATCTTGTCTGCATCAACGGTAAACGCCCCAAGCTCTCTGAACATAGAAAGCACAGCGCTTTTACCCATTCCATAATTTCCTGTAAGTCCTACGATAAGCATAGATTATTATACATCAGTGTCTTTTCAGGTGTTGACATAAAAAAACAGAATCCCAGATACTATATCTGTGTAATCAAAATCTTTAAATAGGGGGATTCATGAAACCAAAGGTTTTAATAGTAATGGGAAGTGATTCTGACCTGCCAATAATGGAAGAGGCAAGTAAGCTGCTGGCTGAATTCGGAATACCTAACGAGATGACAATATCCTCTGCGCATCGCTCTCCAGACAGAACAATCGAACTCATTAGAAAGGCTGAAAAAAACAGCGTAGAAGTTATTATTGCAGGAGCCGGGGCAGCAGCGCATCTTGCAGGCGCCATAGCGTCCCAGACAATATTGCCTGTAATCGGAGTTCCGATAAACTCGTCTCCTCTTCAGGGCTTTGATTCTCTGCTTTCAACTGTCCAGATGCCCCCGGGTGTGCCTGTTGCTACAATGGCGATTGGAAAATCAGGCGCAAAAAATGCGGCTATATTTGCAGCACAGGTTATTGCCAGAAAAGACGCAAAGATAGCTAAGAAATTAAAAGATTACAAAAAGAAGATGGCTTATGAGGTTGAAAAAAAAGCAAAGGCGCTGAGCAATCACCGGCAGGGCAAGGGATAGATATTATGAAGGTACACTTGGACTGTTATCCTTGCTTTGTCAGGCAGACGATCATTGCTCTCAGGCTCGGGACAAAAGACGACAAGCAGAGAGAGAATATTCTTAAACAGATAATCAATAGCATCGTGAACTATGACACATCAAAGACCCCTGCGCATGCGACAACATTTCTGCACAGGGATATCCGCAATCTCCTCGGCAGGGATCCGTTCAGGGATATCAAGACCGAATATAATCAGCTCGCCCTCGGTCTTTATCCATTTTTGAAAGAGAGAGTTGAAAAAAGTCCTGACCCATTATGGACAGCAGTTAGGCTTGCAATTGCAGGTAATGTTATAGACTTTGGCATATTCACATCAGTTGACATCGAAGGGACAGTTGAAAGGGCGTTGACAACCCACATAACCGTAGACGACTATGCAGTCTTTAAGGATGAAATCTTAGAAGCAGAAGAGATACTCTACCTGCTTGATAATGCAGGTGAGATCGTTTTTGACAGGATTCTTATTGAGACACTTGCTATGCTCGGGAAGAAAGTAACTGCAGTGGTAAAGGGTCTGGCTATAATCAATGATTCTACGATTGAAGACGCCCGTGAAACAAAGCTGACAGATATATGCAACGTAATAGATAACGGTTCAGATGCTGTTGGAACAATTCTTGAGTGGGCGTCAAATGATTTCCGGAACGTGTTCAGTCGGGCAGGGCTTGTAGTCAGCAAAGGGCAGGGAAATTTTGAAACACTGCTTGGTTCAGAAAAGAGAATATTCTTCCTCTTTCAGTCCAAATGCGATGTAGTTTCGAAAGAACTAGGACTATCTAAAGGGTCAATGCTTCTGAAAAAATCCTAATCTGTTTATCTTCTTTCGCCGCTCCCTCTATCTCTGAAACCGCCCTTATCCCTTGAAGGGGTGCGTTCTTTTTTGTCCTGCGGCCTCGCTTCATTGACAACAATATTCCTGTCGATAAAACTGGTGTCGTTGAACATCTCGATTGCTTTTTGCGCCTCTGCGTCAGAATTCATCTCAACAAAACCAAAGCCACGAGATCTGCCTGTTGCAGCATCCTTGATTAATTTTGTGGATGCCACTTCGCCTGCCTTTGAGAAAAGCTCCTTCAGGTCATCTTCTGACGCCTGGAAAGGAATGTTTCCAACATAAAGTCTTCTGCCCATTCTTCCTCCTAAAAACAAAATCCCAGAGCCAATGCCCTGGGGCGATATCAGCATATTATCTCAAGTGTAACCCATATACTCCGTATAAATATGCCAGTAAAAAAAATCTTTGTCAAGGGGAACTAAAAGTTGACTTGCCTGCTGTCATAGGGTTAATATTTTCTATGCATCCACATTCAGATTATGTCCCCCTCCATGTGCATACAGAATACAGTCTTTTAGACGGGGCATTAAAGATAGATGAACTGACTCAGCTTGCATCTTTATACAGGATGCCTGCAGTTGCAATGACTGACCACGGGAACCTCTTTGGCGCAATCGAGTTTTACAAAAAGGTTGCAAAGGCAGGCCTAAAACCTATTATTGGATGTGAAGTTTATGTTGCGCCGAAAAGCCGCTTTGATAAAGACAAAACAGAAATGCCTGAGGCGTCATTCCATCTTATCCTGCTTGCAAAGGACAACAATGGCTATAAGAACCTTGTTAAGCTTGTCACAAAGGCATACACAGAAGGCTTTTACTACAAGCCTCGCATAGACAGGGCTTTACTCGGAGAGCACAGTGGCGGGCTTATTGGACTTACAGCGTGTCTTAAGGGAGAGGTTCCATATTACCTTCAGAGAGGCATGGCAGAGAAGGCGAGAGAGACCGCACTCGAATACAGAAACATCCTCGGTCCTGAAAATTTTTATATAGAGATACAGAACAACAACCTTGCAGAACAGGAAAAGGTGAATATAAAGCTTGTCGAGCTTGCAAAGGAATTAGATCTCGGAATCACGGCTACAAATGACTGCCATTATCTCAAGAAAGAAGACGCAAGGGCGCATGATATACTGCTGTGTATTCAGACAGGCAAGACCATCAAAGATGACACGCGGCTTAAGTTCACATCTGACGGTTTCTATTTTAAGTCTCCAGAGGAGATGAAGGCATTTTTCAAAGAACTGCCTGAGGCTGTTCTTAATACAAGGGCGATTGCAGAAAAATGCAATGTTGATTTCAAGCTCGGAGGAACACTGCTGCCGGAGTATCAGACCGAAACAGGGATTTCGCCGGAATCCCTCCTCGAAACCAAGGCAAAAGAAGGATTATTCGCAAAGTTTGGGTCACATCCTCCTGATATATATATCGAGCGGTTCAGGAAAGAGATAGAGACGATAAAGAAAATGGGGTACTCTTCATATTTCCTTATTGTCTGGGATTTTATTTCGTTTGCACGAAAAAATGGAATACCTGTTGGCCCAGGCAGGGGGTCTGCGGCAGGAAGCCTTGTCTCCTATTGTCTGGACATAACAGAACTGGACCCACTTAAATATAACCTGTTATTTGAAAGGTTTCTAAACCCGGAAAGGGTCAGCATGCCTGACATAGATGTCGATTTCTGCAAAGACAGGCGTGAAGAAGTAATCTCATATGTCTCAGAAAAATACGGCAAGGAACATGTAGCGCAGATAATAACCTTTGGAACAATGGCTGCAAAGGCGGCAATAAGGGATGTCGGAAGGGCGATGGATATTCCCTATGCTGAGGTTGACAGGATAGCAAAGCTTGTCCCTGATACCCTGAAGATCAAAATCGAGGATGCAATAAAAACAGAGCCTCAGCTGAAAGATCTCTATGAGAATAATCCAAAGGTAAAGGAACTTCTTGACATAGCAAAGAGGCTCGAGGGATTATGCAGGCATGCCTCAACACATGCTGCAGGGGTTGTTATATCACCGGCTCCACTGACAAATTATATGCCTCTCTACAGAACCCCCGGAGATAATACCATAACAACACAGCTTGATATGGAAGCGGTTGAAAGCATTGGGCTTCTGAAGTTTGATTTCCTCGGACTGAAGACGCTCACCATCATAGATAAGACACAAAAATATCTCAAGGATAGCGGCACAGAGATAGCATTTGAGAACATACCATTAAATGACGCTGATACATACGCACTGCTGAGTTCAGGCCATACAACAGGTATATTTCAGCTCGAAAGTTCAGGGATGCGGGAGATCCTCCTTAAGATGCAGCCTAACAGGTTTGAAGACCTGATAGCACTCGTTGCCCTTTACAGGCCCGGCCCCATAGGCAGCGGAATGATAGATGAGTTTATAAAGAGGAAGAAAGGGCTAATTCCTGTTAAAAATGACCTGCCGCAACTTAAAGAAATCCTCGACGAAACATACGGTGTTATTCTCTATCAGGAACAGGTTATGCAGATTGCAAACAGGCTTGCAAACTTCACTCTTGGACAGGCAGACATACTCAGAAAGGCAATGGGCAAGAAAACACCTGAAGAGATGGAGAAGATGAAAGAGGCATTCATAAAAGGGGCTGTTTCAAATAAAATCTCTGAGAAGAAGGCAAAAAAAATATTCGACCTGATGGCTTTATTCGCAGAGTATGGATTCAATAAATCCCACTCTGCTGCATACGCATATCTTGCCTATGAGACTGCCTATTTAAAGACGCACTATCCTGTCGAATTCATGGCGGCCAATCTAAGCGCTGGTATGGATAATACAGACAAGGTAATGCAGTTGATATCAGAATGCCGTAACATGTCTATAAAGGTGCTCCCGCCTGATATAAACGAAAGCGGGAGAGAGTTTAAGGTTATAGGGAATTCCATAAGGTTTGGCCTTGAGGCTGTAAAAGGCGTCGGCGCCGCAGCCATCGAATCAATAATCTATTCCAAAGGAAAAAATGGTTCTTTTCTCTCAATAGAAGACTTTTTCAAAAAAGCAGATACAAAAAAAGTAAATAAAAAGGTGTTGGAGAATCTTATTAAGGCAGGAGCATTTGATTCTTTAGGAATAACGAGGGCCAAGGCAATGTCAATGGCGAGCGATTTCCTTAATGGAGCAACCAGCTTAAGCCTCTTAGGACAGCAGAACATTTTTTCTTCTGAAGATGAATATGGAAAAACCAAAGAATGGGATGAGATGGAACTCTTAACTTATGAGAAAGAGGCTCTTGGTTTTTATATAACAGGGCATCCGCTTATGAAATACAGGGAACAGCTGTCATCTCTGAATATTAAGCCAATAGGCGAGATAAGCGACTTTTCGGACAGAGAAGAAGTGCGGGTTGCAGGCGTTATAAACAGCATAAAAAGGATTCAGAAACGGGGCACTGCAGAGACAATGGCTTATTTCATACTTGACGATGAGGAGGGCAGCCTCGAAGCCATTGCCTTCCCTGAACTTTACAGGAACAATGCAAAGCTGTTAAGAAAGGATGCCATCATCATTGTAAGAGGTGTCATAGACCATACAGAAAAGGGAATAAAACTTATCTCTAATGAGATAACAGAAATAGACAGTCTTATATCTAAAAATGGATTCAAATGCGAAATTAGTATAAAATATTCTGTTTCAGAGGACTTAAATCTCAGGGAACTCCGGCAGATACTGACTGACAACTCAGGGAAGTATCCTTTATATATTAAGGTTGATTTAAAGGATTTACAGGTATTTTTGGCTACAGAGCTTAAGATAGAACCAAGCGCACTTTTTACAAACAAAGTGGAAGGGCTGCTCGGGAAAGGAGCAATGCGAATAGTAAACGGTAATCAGTGAACAGTGTCAGTGGAACTAATAGAAAAACTGATACCTGACAACTAATAATGCCTGACAACTGAACAATGAGATATTATCTTGAATTTGAGAAACCAATAGAAGAGCTTGAGATTAAGATAGAAGAGCTGAAACGTCTGTCTGACAGAAAAGAGATAGATATTACCTCTGAAATCAAAAAGCTTGAGAAAAAGGCAAAAGAGCTCCGTTCAGAAATCTTTTCAAATCTCTCTCCATGGCAGAAGACTACGCTTGCACGGCATCCTGAGAGGCCATACACTCTGGACTATATAACCCTGATTACAGAGGATTTTATAGAGCTTCACGGCGACAGAAGGTTTGCTGATGACCCTGCTATAATAGGCGGCTTTGCAAGGATAAATGACAAGACCCTTATGATAATAGGGCATCAAAAAGGAAGAGGGACCAAAGAAAGGATTTACAGGAATTTCGGGCAGCCCCAGCCTGAGGGTTATAGAAAGGCCTTGCGACTTATGCGTCTTGCAGAACGGTTTAAAAAGCCAATAGTAACATTTATTGATACGCCTGGCGCTTATCCCGGCATAGGCGCAGAGGAAAGGGGTCAGTCAGAGGCAATTGCAACAAACCTAATGGAGATGTCACGAATAAAAACTCCGATAATATCTATTGTCATTGGTGAGGGCGGAAGCGGCGGAGCGCTTGCATTGGGAGTTTCAGACAGGGTTTTCATGGTTGAACATTCAGTCTATTCAGTAATATCACCTGAAGGCTGCGCTGCCATATTATGGAGAAAGGATGGAGACCTCGGCGCTGAGGAATTTGCAAAGGCAGCGGACGCGCTTAAGCTCACAGCTCAGGACCTGCTGAGATTCAAGGTAATAGATGATATAATACCTGAGCCTCTTGGCGGCGCCCATAGAGACTCTGCGGCAGTGGCAAAAAACATTGCAGATGTAGTAATAAAATCAATAGAAGACCTCAGCAGCAAGAGCGCAGGGAAACTTATAGAAGACAGATATAAGAGACTCAGAAAGATGGGCAGTCTGGAGTTTGCCGGAACATAGATTTTAATTAAGCCGGTGTGGTGGAACTGGCAGACCTGCCTCTACCTATCGGCAGACAGGTGCCGGCCGGCAGGCGCGCAGGACTTAGGACACGAAAAAGACGAATTTTGCTAAAAGGGCTTCTGGTCTGGATTTCAGCTTAACTTATTAAAACTAAAAGATATTTCTCTTCTCTATTTTTTTGATATTTTCTGTAGATTATGTAAAATCAGATGCTTTCTGCTGCATTTTTGCTACAGTGTTTTTTATTAAGATAACTCACTCAGGATTCGAACAATCACCGGCTTTATTTCAGGCAATCTTTTTTTAATCACTTCCCAGACGATTTTGTAATTTATACCAAAATAAAAATGGGCTATTTTATCCCTTATTCTTGACATATCCTTCCATGGAATCTCTTTGTGCTTTGTTTTTATTGTTTGCGGTATGTTTTTAGAAGCCTCTCCTATTGTCTCAATTTTCCATACTACAGCGCTTTTGGTTTTGGAATCATCAAGGAATTGATCGTAATCCATTCCCTCAACATATTTTTCGATTTCTTTTATAGCATCCAATATGTCCTGAATATATAACTTGTACTCTCTGGTCATAGATAAACCGTTTCCCTTAAGATGATATCTTTCAGTTCAGGGCGTATGCCTGTTTTTTCGATGAGGTCAACTTTTTTACGTATAAGTTTTTCGAGATATCTTTCAATCTCAATGAACCTTAGAAGATCCGGGAGTTCTTCAAATTCAACCAGAATATCTATATCGCTTCTCTCTTTCTGCTCGCCTCTGACATAAGAGCCGAAGACACCAATTTCCTTGATCTAAATTAACTAAATTAGAAATTAACTAGAATTAACTAGGGACACATCCCGAATTAACTAGGGACACATCCCTATTTTTTGGTATAAGAGAATCAAATATGCACAATCCTTCTATGCCGAGTATGAGCAAGGGTAGTTTCAGCGGGACTGCCTCTCCATGTTGTCCAGAGAGAGCAATAATAGAGAGAGCAATAATAGAGAGAGCAAATAAAACGGGATGTGTCCCTAATTTTACTCTGTAAGTCGTATAGCCCAAGGTCAGGGCGAGCATCCTTTGAGAAATATAACGAGTCGTTCCACGCCGACCGCTTCGCGGCATGTGAACTTGTCGTTCAACATCTTTACAATTCCTGCCACTACGCAAAAGAACTAAATCATAGTTTCCGAATTTTTCAATGGGTTTAGCATCAAAGGTTGGATATTCCCCTTGACTCAACTCATTATTTCACCTAAAATCATCACAAATAGACGCATGCGACATAAAAAATATTATTCGGCGACAATAGGATTACAATAGGATGGAATCATACAAAGATCTGCCATGGAACTTGTATACTGAGTTGCGAAAGGAAATTATTGAAACTCAAAAAATACGAGCACAGATTGTCGGTTTCAAAATTGCTTTTGTAAGCGGTGCTGTTGGCATTATTGTTGCGCACTCTGACAAAATTTCAAGTATGCTTTTCGCCCTACCAGCACTTGCGTCAATCTTCTTTGACCTACTTATTGAGAGCAATAGCTTTTCAGTGAAAAGAATTGGAGTTTATCTTAGAAATTACATTGAACCCGCTCTCCGCCAATCATACGACTTTCCAAAAGAGCCACCACTTTGGGAAGAATTTCTATGCAGACCCGAGACCAAACAAAAACTCTCGGCTTTAGGCAACTTAGGCTTGACAACCCTTACTGTCGCAATTGCAATTTTCGCTCTTATCAGACCATTCCAATTGGCTGCTTCTCTTCCTATGATAGTAATACTCGTTTCTATGTATTTATATGATATTTATGTATTTATCCGAATTGGTAGAATAAGGGACGAGAGTTTTTAGATCACCTAAGCAACATATAGTGACGCCGAACCTGCATTCCATCGGACTCGCTTTGCTCACCGGTGAGTTGGTCGTTCAACATTTTCAAAATTCATGCCATGAAGCAAAAGAACTAAATCATAGTTTTATTAAATTACCCTATAAGCCTTGTTAAAAACCTATCACCGACACTTCCGTTATCTTTCTTGACGCCTTATGTTTGGCAGTGTTAATATTACACATATAGTTACACATATGGAGGCAAGGATGAAAAGAACCAATATAATGCTTACTGATGAGCAGCACAGGAAGCTTAAGTCATATGCGAAGAGAGGAGATGGCACTCTCGGCGGGCTTGTAAGGGAAGCGCTTGATGTGACCTATGGGAAAGATGCCCTTGAGCATAGAAAATCGGTTGCCCTTGAAGCATATAAAGAGGGGCTTATAAGCCTCGGCAAACTGTCAGAAGTCCTTGGCTTAGACGTTGTTAGCGCACGGCTTTATTTGAAGAGGCACGGCATACGCATAATGCTGCAAAAACAGTCTGAGATTTTGCAGGATGCAGTGAATGCCTGAGGTTATATTCGACTGCTGTGTGCTGAGCAATTTCGCACTCTCAGATTCCTTGCATATCATCAAAAAATTCTATGCAAATTCTTCGTATGTAACTATCCTTGTAATGGCTGAAAATCTTAGAGGAATACTCAGCGGCTATAATAAACTTGCGGGTGTTAACGAAACCATAAAAGAGGGCTGGCTTAAGGAGATAGCATTGAAGGGCGAAAAAGAAAAGGCTTTGTTCGAGACGCTTTCTGTATCTCTCGGTTTCGGTGAGGCATCAAGCATTGCTATTGCAAAAACAAGGGGTTATGTATTTGCCTGTGATGACAGAACTGCAAGGAGAGAGGCGGACTTGCTTGACGTGAAACTGACAGGGACAATAGGCATTATTAAAAAGGCAGTTAAAAAGAAAGTTATAAGCAGCCAAGAGGCAGATGTGATATTAAATCAGATGATTGCAAGCGGTTTTTATTCGCCGGTAAGTTCAATAAAGAATCTTTTATAAATTCTCATGCCTTCCGGCACTCTAATGTCATTAACCCAAAAAGTGCAGACATTGCTCAAAAATTTCTTTAAATCGATAATTTTTTGACTTTTTCTTGAATTGTTCTATGGATAAAAATATTTGTAATAACATCAAGTTAAGGTACACTAAGGTATCGTTCGCCGCGGCGAATCTCGACTTCTGCACTTTTATAAATGCATTTTTCGGGTTAAGCGTTTGACCTTGTGTGCAAAAAACATTTAAAATCAACAGTAGCCGGTGTGGTGGAACTGGCAGACGCGCCGGACTCAAAATCCGGTCTGGGCAACCAGGTGGGAGTTCGATTCTCCCCACCGGCACCATTTTTTAGAGCGTTTGAATGAATTAAGAAGGCAGGTATAGTATTTAAGCGGCATTATTTTGCTGATATTCCTACAGTAAGTATTAAAATAATCAAGAGGCAAAATACCTCGGAGGTCGGAACGACCGAGAATGAGCGAAAATACTATACCTGCCTTCTTATTGGAGTCGTAAAATTATGGATAAACTAATAATAAAAGGCGGTTCGCCGCTTAAAGGTGAAATCGAGATAAGCGGCGCAAAGAATGCTGCGCTTCCAGTGATAGCAGCCTCCCTCCTTACCTCAGGGGAATGCATAATCAACAGGGTTCCTGACCTGAGGGATATAAAGACAATGGGGAGGCTCCTTAAAAATATGGGAGCAGAGTTTCATTACGAGTCAAATAAGGCCATTGTAAGGACTGACAGGATAAAAAATCTGGAGGCGCCGTATGATCTCGTCAAGGAGATGCGTGCGTCTGTGCTTGTTCTCGGCCCTATGGTTGCAAGATTCGGCCGTGCAAGGGTATCCCTGCCGGGGGGCTGCGCTATAGGCGCGAGACCTATAAATCTTCATCTCATGGGACTCGAGAAAATGGGAGCAAAGATCGAGCTTGAAGCAGGCTATGTAATAGCAACAGCGAAAAGATTAAAAGGTTCAACAATATATTTTGATATCTCAACAGTAACAGGCACTGAAAATATTATGATGGCAGCTACGCTTGCAAAAGGAGTTACAGTAATTGAAAATGCTGCCCGAGAACCCGAAGTAGTAGACCTTGCAAATGCCCTTATATCAATCGGCGCAAAGATTAAAGGCGCAGGAGGCAGTGTCATAGAGATAGAAGGCGTTGATGAACTTAAACCAATAAGGCATACAGTAATCCCTGACAGAATCGAGACAGGAACATTTATGACTATGGCCGGGATAACCGGCGGTGATATCATAATCAAAGGATGTATGTTGGAACACCTTCATGCCTTCATGACAAAAATTGAGGAAGCAGGAACAAAAATTGAGGAAGCAGACAGCGGCGTCCGTATTACAGGCCCTGCAAGACCTAATGCAGTTGATATAGAAACCGCCCCTTATCCCGGCTTCCCTACAGACATGCAGGCGCAATTCATGGCGCTTATGACCATTGCACAGGGGACAAGCATAATAACCGAGACTATATTTGAAAACAGGTTCATGCACGTTGCTGAGCTCATCAGGATGGGCGCTGACATAAGCTTTAAGGGAAGCACAGCAGCTGTCAAAGGAATAAAGCAATTAAAGGGCGCCAATGTCATGGCTACTGATCTCAGGGCAAGCGCCTCGCTTATTGTGGCAGCGCTAAGGGCAGAAGGCATGACAACAATTCACAGGCTTTATCATCTGGACAGGGGTTATGAAAAGATCGAAGAAAAACTTAACAGGCTCGGCGTCTTTGTAAAAAGAGAAAAGAGGTAAGCGGACTTACCTCTCTGATGTAAACCTCATTTTTCGAAGCTTGAGGGCTTTTTTACGTGCTGCGAGCGCTTTTTTCTTTTTTTTGACACTTGGCTTTTCGTAATGCTCTCTCTTCTTTATTTCTGAGAGTATTCCTTCTCTTTCACACTGTTTTTTGAATCTCTTTAGTGCATTTTCAAACGAATCGCTCTCACGTACCTTCACAGAGGGCATTCATACATCCCTCCCCCCTATCTTAAATTTTTCAGACTGGATACTTTACCAATAAAACAATCTGCCTGTCAAGCGAATGCACATATGACAAACTAACGGATTTTATATTCTTTTATCTTTGTCCTTAGGGTATTTCTATTGATGCCGAGGATCTGTGCTGTCTTGAGCTGGTTGCCTTTTGTCTCCTTGAGCACAATGCTCATCAATGCCTTTTCCACCTCAGAGATGACATCAGTATGGAGATTTCCCCTGCCGAGTTTTGTTATATCCGCCATATATTTCAGTAATTTATCTTCAAAAAATTCTTTTATGGTATATGAATTTCCGTCCTGTACATGGAGATCTGATTTCTGGATAGCCATGCCCTTGGAAAGGATGCATGCCTTTCTGATTGTGTTTTCCAGTTCTCTGACATTGCCTGGCCAGTCATATTCCATAAGAAAATCCCTTGCCTCTTTGGACAGCTCTTTGTTGCCTATTCCACATTTTTCATGCGCATCTTTAATGAAATATTTTGTGAGGGGAAGAATATCATCCTTATGGTCTTTCAATGGAGGAAGTTTTATATGTATTGCGCTTAATTTATTATAAAGTTCTTCTTTGAACGTGCCCTTGCTTACGGCATCTTTAAGATTTTTTCGCGTTGCGCCTATTATTCTGATGTCAGCCTTTATTATGCTTTTAGTCCCGGATGGCGTGAATTCCTTTTCCTGTAGAAACTTCAGCAGTTTTCCCTGAAGATTCGAATCAAGCTCAGAGATTTCATTTATGAACAGGGTTCCGCCGTCTGCCGATTCAATCTTATTCTTGCATTTTTCTTTTGACGCGCCTTTTTCATATCCAAAGAGTTCTGTCTCGATCTCCTCCTTCTGCACAGAGGCACAATCAACTGCAATAAACGGAGCTGAAATGCGTCTGCTGTTATAATGCACTGCCTTTGCCACAAGATTTTTCCCGGTACCGTACTCACCTGTTATAAGGACTCCGCTATCCTTTGCCGAAGCCCTTCTGATATCGTTTGACACCTTAACCATTTTTTCGCTTTTGCCTATTATTTTTGGTGTCTCAGCGTCTATGTCCTTGAGTCTTTTGAGTTCTTTCCTGAGAAGCATATTCGTAAATGCCCTCTCAATAACTACCTTAAGCTCCTCAACATTTAATGGTTTTTCAATATAGCAGTATGCCCCTTCTTTCATTGCCTCCAATGCATTCTCTCTCGCGCCCTGTGATGTCAGTACTATAACCGATGAGTCAGCGCTGGAGGATATAATATCGCGCAGTCCGTCAAGACCATTCAAATCAGGCAGAGCAAGGTCAAGAAGTACGACCTGCAAACAGTCCCTTAAAGCCTTTAGTCCTGAGGACAGCCGGGTATGCGAAACGACTCTATAGCCTAAAGGCTCGAGAGCCTTTGCAGTTATAAGCGATGTACCTTCGTCACGGTCAATTATTAAGACTTCCTAGCTCATTCTGCTCCTTTGATCCTGTGTGGATGTGTATAAACATTAAGCCTGTCTCCGCGCACAAATCCGACAAGTGTGATACCCCTCAATTCAGCAATCTCAACTGCGAGATTTGTAGGGGCGGTCCTGCTTGCCAGGATAGGGATACCCCATTTTGAGCACTTTGATGCAATCTCGGATGAAAGCCTGCCGCTTGCAAGCATTATCTTACCTGAAAAATTTATATCCTCAAACAGCGAATATCCTATAACCTTGTCAACAGCATTATGCCTGCCTATATCTTCTGCAAAGGCGATTATGCTCTTTCCGTCTGTCAGTGCAGCGCTGTGAACGCATCCTGTAAGTCTGTACAACTCAGAACGGCACTGAAACTGCTGGAAGATATTAAAAAGATCCTCGGTATCTATAGAAAATATATCATTTATCTTCTCAGTTTCAAGCTTTTTGGCAAATGTGACACCGCCAATGCATCCGGATGTTAATACCTTGTTCTCCTTGGAAACTACAGCGTCTGCGGCATCTATATTAACAAAAATCTCATCTTTGTATTCAATGCTCATCCTTTCTGTGCACCATTCGCCCTTAATGATACCTTCTGTCATTAGCAGACCGACTGCAAGCTCTCTGATCATGGATGGCGTGCAGTAGAGACTGAGTAATTCTTCTCCGTTGACAGATATCCTCAACCGTTTCTCAACTGCGACAGAATCCTCAATCTCAGAAACAGCGCCTCCTGAGACCCTGAATACTGTCCTCTTTGCTTTTTCGTCCATTTTTATTAAGAAAGATTTATAATTGAGTTTAAATTATAGCATCAAATCGTGTTAAAATACTGCCGTGACAAAACCAATGACATATAAAGAAGCCTTTAACAATGGGTTAAACATTGTTCACAAGAACTGGCAGCTTGTGCTTATACAGGTGGCCATGATTATTACAAACTGCATCTTATTTTTTATCTTTATAGGGATTCCTCTTGCCATAGCTTTTGTAATGTTCGGGCTTGACCTGACAGAGATGACAAGGCTAAAGGACCTATTAATAACCATGAGAGAGCCTTCAGAGATCATCTCAAGGTACCGTGGTATTTTTTTGGTGCTTCTGGTCGCTTTTATAGGTTATCTTCTTGTTGCTTCATCAATAGGGCTTTACTTCTTCGGAGGATCTGCAGGCCTGATAGCGAGAAGCATAAGAGATAACACGCTCAGGTTCAGCCTGAAGATATTTTTTGCTGAAGGCAAAAGGCTTTTCCTGCCATTGGTTGGATTTACAGCAATAATTGGCCTGATATTCACATGCGTTGCATTGGTGCTTGGTATATTCGGAGGCGGAATAGGAGCTATCATAGCATCTGCCAGAGAACAGGAAGCAATATTCACAATCTTTCTTGGGATCTTTTTTTCGCTATTACTATTCTGCACAGGGCTTATACTGATTGCATTCACGATTGCGCTTGCCCTATATGGTCTGGCAGCAGTTATCTTTAAAGGCACAGGCGCATTTAAATCCATAAAAGAATCAGCGCGCTACCTGTATCATCAACCACGTGCATTATGGCTTTACTGTATTGTTTTCAGCGGGTATATAGGTGTGAGTTTCATCCTCATACTTCTCGGCGCGCCATTCAGCTTTATCCCGATAGTAGGGCCTATCATTGCGCTTCCATATCAGCTTTTTTCATACACGGTGCAGAGCTATCTGGGGCTTGTCATTCTTGCAATAACATTCACATACTATTTTTCCACAGAGGGTAAATCTTCAGAAACTCCGGATATAACAGTAGTTCCTATTGCCGAATGGTCCAGTCAGACTTCTGATACTTCTCATTTTCAAGAACCAAGGCCAGAGACTCCTCCTCAGGAGTTGGAAAAGCCAGAGTGAAGCTAATATCAAAGGTCTCTTCAAAAGAATCCTTTATAATATCCCTGAAGTCCTCGTCTTTCAGGTCAGGAAGCATATCATTTAACCCTGCCATTACTTCAGTTATATCCTGATCTGTCTGCAAAACAAAGACTTTCTGTATTTCTGATTTATCTATATGATAAGGGATTGAACCCTGCTGCAAAAGTCCGTCGGCCCAGTGTTTTTGCGCAGAACCGATAACCTTTCTGTTGTTAACTGTAATTTCGCCATACGATGTTGCCTGAAAGCATAATGGCGTCCGGCGTGCAGCATTCAGCGTCTTTTTGTCTGTTCTCACTTCTGGCGAGATGCCTATCTTTAATAGTGCAAGTTGTAATGCTGAACTTATTTTTTTATAACTGTCGAAGATTCCTTTTGAGAATAATTCGTTGTCTGTTTTTACAGAGAAACTATAGGTTAGTTCTCTGTCATGCAATATTGCCCTGCCTCCTGTGGGCCTTCTTACTATTGGAATACCCGAGTCCAGACAGTATTCAATATTGACATCCCTATTTTTCTGAAAGTGTCCGAGGCTTACTGAAGGACTATCCCATGCATAAAGCCGCAGGGTGGGAGGCGCCATCCCATTTCTTACAGAAACAGCAATAGCTTCGTCCAGCGCCATATTGTATGCCGCACTGCACTCCCCTGTGTTGATGAGTCTCCATGATCCTGATGAAATTAACATGATTTTAAAATCTGATTTCGTTATAATTATAACAGACATAAGGGTTAACCTTTAATGTATATTGTTGGAGGTTTCAGTGCTCAGATACATAAACGTCAGAAGCAAACAGAGAAATGAGTTCATTGACATCACCGAAAAGATAAACGAGGTGATAAAGGAATCAGGGATAGCAAGCGGAGTATGTTACATCTATGTGCCTCACACAACAGCAGGTGTGACTATAAATGAGGGCGCAGATCCGTCTGTTCAGCGTGATATTCAGAACTCGCTCAACAGACTATTCCCCTATGAAATGAACTATTCCCATAGGGAAGGAAATGCTGATGCGCATATAAAATCGAGCGTTATAGGCACGTCTCAGTTTGTTATTATTGATGAAGCCAGGCTTGTCCTCGGCACATGGCAATCTGTTTATTTCTGTGAATTTGACGGCCCCAGGCACAGGCGTGTAGCGCTCAAGTTTATTGCCGACAAGTAAATGGATGAATGCCTGAAGACAACAATAATAATGAAGAAATCCAGCGCCTCCAAACCGAAGTAAAGAGATTAAGGCAGCGGCTTTCTGATCTCACGTCTCCGCTTGACGTATTACTTAGGCACAGGGGATTCAGGATATACAGAAAAGAACCGTCAGACGACCTTGTGCTCCCGCCTGAAAAATTCCTCGGTAGTTTTTACGAAATCTTGAAAAAATATTCATTCAGGTTATTCCTCAGAGATGTGATAAAACATCAGGATTTTTTTGTAAAAGAACAGGTTGAAAGATATGCCACTGCAGACGTGACAGGCAATTACATTGATTTTCTCCTCTCAATTATGCTCATCGAGCCTGTACAGTCGAAGGGCTTCAGACTTATAAAGAGACCTGTAAAAAGTTTTGGAGCAACACTTGAGTGGCTTTTATGCGAGATATTCAAGCGTGAATTTGCCTCTGAGGCAACATGGGGAGTTAAGTTCAAAAGGCCTAAGGTTGGGGGTGATTATGATCTTATTTCAAAGATTGATGGTTTAATCCTGTATATGGAAATAAAGTCATCGCCGCCAAAACAGATATATGCTAATGAGATTGCTGCCTTTCTTGACAGGGTTTCTGACCTTTCTCCTGATATCGCAGTATTTTTTATGGATACCGAGCTACGGATGAAGGATAAGATTGTGCCTATGTTTGAGGATGAACTTAAAAGGAGATATCCTGATAGGGAAAACCTGCTGCCTTTTGTGAGGATTGAAAAAGAACTCTTCCAGATATTGGAAAGAATATTTATAATAAATGCCAAGGATAGCATTAGAAATAATATAGAAAGAGTCTTAATCAGGTATTTCAGGCCAGATAAAAGTATTCTGTAATTTTTGGAAATATAGTTATAGAAAGAGGATATAGCATTCTCGCTCATTCCCTGCCTGCCGGCAGGCAGGTCAGCAAAATAAGCCGCTCAAATACTATATCCTCTTTCTATTAGGTAAATATATAATATATGAGCCGGAGGAACAAATGGACATATGTGCAGTATGCGCATGGCGTGAAACATGCCAGAAAAAATTTTCATTATCAGGCAAAGATATGCGCTGTTCTGATTTTGTCAGGGATGTGAGTATAAAAGAAGATATCCCGGAGAAAAAAGAAAAGGAGCAGAAAAAAATTGATATATGATCAGTTCTTCGGTTTCAGAGAAGAGCCTTTCGGAGTAACGCCTGATCCCAAGTTCCTGTATCTAAGCAAAAAGCATGAGGATGCTCTCGCCCATCTGAATTTTGGCCTGTCAGAGAACAGGGGCTTTGTGATGCTCACAGGAGAGGTAGGCTCTGGAAAGACAACATTGATACGATATCTCTTAGACAATCTCGGCGCTGACAAGCACACCTCTTTAATAATAAATCCTATGTTTGACCCTTTTGAACTGCTCAAGCTTATAAATCACGATTTCGGTGTTGTATGCACAGGCAATACGCAAAAAGACCATCTCGACGCCCTCAATAATTTTCTTCTGGAAGGATTTTCAAAAAATGAGAAAGCAGTTCTGGTGATAGACGAGGCGCAGGAATTAAGCCTTGAATGCCTTGAGTTCATAAGACTTCTTTCTAACCTTGAAACCCATACAAAAAAACTGTTTCAGGTAATCCTTGTTGGACAGCCTGAACTGAAGAGGCTTGTGGAGAGCGAACCGCTGAGTCAGCTTAATCAGAGGATTGCCGTACGATACCATCTGGGCCCCCTCGACCTCGATGACACAATAATATATATCAATCACAGACTGAAGATTGCAGGAGGAGGGATGATAACTTTCCCTGTAAAGGGGATTAAGGTCATTTACAGGCACAGCCGCGGCATCCCGCGTCTTATTAATCTTGCCTGTGACCGCGCCCTCCTCATGGCATACTCGGAGGGGAAAGTAAAGATAGATGCAAAAATGGTAAGGCAATCAATCAGAGACTTAGGTTTCTTGCCACAGAGGGAAAGGACAAGGTTGCTCGTGCCATTGACTGCCGGAATACTCTTGTCTTTATTTATCATAATACTTGCCTACTCTACCTTATCAAAGGAAGAAAATTACCTTGAGAAAGTCGGTAATATGCTCAGAGGGATAAAGACTGTGGGCGACTTTTTTATAAGCGACGGCATATATATGGTTTCGAAACCGGAACTTTCAGAGGCTGCGTGTTTTTTGAATCTTCTGAACACATGGGGGGAAAAAAACCTCAAAACCGATGGTGACCTGAAAAAAGACATAGAAATGAGAGGGTATTCCTTATATAGGGCAGGTGCCAATCTTGACAGTGCAATAAGATTGAATTTGCCATGCATATTAAATCTGAGACATAATAACCAGACTAAGCTTGTTGTCCTCAGGTGGGTTGTCGGAAAGGATGTAATGCTCATAGACCCTGTTGAGGGGAAAAACATATTACATCTTAGCGCCTTTAAAAGTTCTGTTACAGATATTACCCTGATCTATAAAAATAGATATAATAGTAAGGACAAAATTCAGATGGTACAGAAAAGACTCAAGGAACTCGGGATGTATAATCAGCAGATAACAGGAAAACTCAGCGCAGCAACCAAAAAGGCACTGATGAGATTTCAGCAGAGGAAAGGCATTGCAGTTACAGGAGGGCTTAATGATGAGACAGCAATCATCCTTTCGAATGACAAAGGGACGCCGCATTTAATTCCTGAATAATAAATAATCTTAGGAGGGGGCAAAATGGATATCAAAAAATTAAAAAATGTTTTGTCTGTAACCGGCAGTTCTCTTGAATTAAAGGATAAAGCAGGGCTAAAGGCATTAATGGATGAACTCCTCTATGAGGCAGTATTCACAGAAGACAAGGACAGGCAGATTGCGCTCTTTATCTTAATAAAAGAGGCGGCAAAGGCAGCAGGCGCTGTGCCTGCATCCATACAGGATTTATATGAAGAGATGGGCAGAAACTATCCCGGCTTTACTGTGCCTGCAATAAATATCAGGGGTCTTACCTATGACACTGCAAAGGCAATTTTCAGAAAGGTAAATGAGGTGAATGCAGGGGCTTTAATCTTCGAGATAGCCCGTTCTGAGATAGGTTATACAAAGCAAAGGCCTCTTGAATACTCAACAGTAGTTCTTGCAGCAGCAGTCAGTGAGGGATTCACTGGCCCTGTTTTTATACAGGGCGACCATTTTCAGCTTGTGAGAAAAAATTATCTTGCTGACCCGAAGCCGGAAACTGATTATGTAAAGGGGTTAATCAAAGAGGCAATAGAAGCAGAGTTTTATAACATTGATATTGACTCTTCAACTCTTGTTGATATTGATAAACCAACAACAAAGGAGCAGCAGAGGCCTAATTTTCAGATGACAAAAGAACTCGCAGCTTACATAAGGGAGATACAGCCTAAAGGAATAAATGTATCAATCGGCGGAGAGATAGGCGAGATCGGAGGTAAAAACAGCAACCCTGAGGAGCTGAGAGCATATCTTGATGGATTTAAGGAAATCTTTAAGGCAGGCAAGGGTTTGAGCAAACTCAGTGTTCAGACAGGGACATCGCATGGAGGCGTTGTTCTTCCTGACGGGACGCTTGCAAAAGTGAAAATTGATTTTGATACACTCAGGACCTTGTCTGACATGGCACGGAAAGAATACAGCCTATCCGGCTGCGTTCAGCACGGCGCCTCAACATTGCCTGAAGAGGCTTTCCATATGTTTCCTGAGACCGGCACATCCGAGGTTCATCTCGCAACAGGCTTTCAGAACATAATGTATGACAGCGCATCAATGCCTAAAGAATTTAAAGATGAGGTCTATGAATTCATAAAGAAAGAGTATGCAAAGGAATGGAAAGAAGGACAGACAGAAGAGCAATTTATCTACAGCACAAGAAAAAAGGGATTCGGTCCTTTAAAGAAAAAATGGTGGGATCTGCCGTCAAATGGCAAGGCGTCTATAATGAAGGAACTCGAGGACAGGTTCGGACTGTTGTTTGACAAATTGAAAGTCAGAAATACAAAAGACATTGTAAACAGGACTGTAAGGCCTGTTGTCGTTAAAAAGGAGATTCCAGAATCACTGAGAAAAGAACTGCGGGTGCAATAGTAAAAAGTGCAAAAGTGTCATAGAACAGAAGTCTGCAAGAGGGCAAGCCTGCAAGCGCGGAAGTGCAGAAGTGAAAACCGCTATGCCGCCGGAGACTTGCAAATTTCTATAGGTAAAGTCCTTGATTATCTGATACAATACTCACTATGAACAGGTCTGTGGCATTAGAGAAGATAAATGACATCAAAAATCAGCTTATAGAAAAATATAAGCCGGAAAAGATAATCCTGTTCGGCTCTTCTGCATGGGGAAAAGAAAATATCAACGACATAGATCTTTTTATCATCAAAAGAGACGTTCCTTACTACGGCGCAGACCGGATCACAGAGCTCTACCGCATGATGGATATTGACGCGGCTGTTGACTTTATCGTTTACAAGCCCGAAGAGGCAGAGGAAAGACTTTCTCTTGGAGATCCTTTCATAAAGAAGATATACAAAGAGGGCAAGGTTCTCTATGGCTGATTCCAAGGTCGTCAGGGAATGGCTGACTAAAGCAGACGACGACTTTAATTTTGCAAGGATAAACCTCGAAGAAGATAACAAATTCTACTCTCAAATCTGTTTCCACTTCCAGCAGTCAGCCGAAAAATATCTCAAGGCCTATATCTCAGCCTACGACCTCGAATTCGAGAAGATTCATAATCTCGTCGCCCTGCTGAAAATCTGCGGGAAGAGAGACGTTTCCCTGCTTTCACTCATGGAGCAGTGCGAGCTTCTCAATACGGCATATATTGATACGCGCTATCCTGTTCACTGGCCGACTGATTATTCAAAAGAGAAAGCTCAGAAGATGCGGGATGCAGCCGGCAAGATAGCCCAGACGGTCAAGGAGATACTTGAAAAGGGAGGCATAAAGCTTTAAATCAGTTAGTTACTCCCCCGCCGCCCTTCCCGTCCGCCCAAGATAGTGGAAAAGTGCCATAGTTCAGAAACTTACTTTAGACCTTGCGCCTAAGCCCTTGATGGGGAATTGCTACAATTTTGCTACAGTGTGATTTTTTGAGATTGTATGGGATGGCATAACTTATTGATTTTAATGGTGGAGCTGATCGGGATCGAACCGACGACCTCTTGAATGCCATTCAAGCGCTCTCCCAACTGAGCTACAGCCCCAATGTAAGCCTTTCTATAATCGCTTTTTTATCTTTAATGCCCGCAAGAGACTTTAGATGTTTCTCTCTAAGCATTGCTTCACGCCGTGTATTATATTTTTCAGAATAGATAAGGTCAAAGGGAAAACGATTTTTAGTTGACTTTATCTGCCCACTGTTATGCCTTTCAAGTCTCTTATCAATATTATTAGTCTGACCTATATAAAGAGAACCATTTTTTCTGCTTCGGAGAAAATATACATAATACAAAATACAAAGCCAAATGCTCTCCTCTATGAGCCGTGGCTCCCTATAGGCCGTTGGCCTACGGGCCAATAGACAACGAGCCATAGGCCAACTGAGCTACAGCCCATTATAAATAGTGAATAGTCGTTAGTAAAAGTTTTTCGTGCTTTTAGATTCTAAATTTTACAGCAAGTTTTAGTCAAGCGACTTTGCTCTGGAAAGGATATCTTTAAAAAAGGAGGAGTCGCGGATATTGTCGTAGGTGCTTGAATTTTTTATGTAGCTCCAGTTGTTGAATCCCTTTGCGATTGCCAGTTTAAGCCATCTGCACGCCTCTACCGAATCCTTTTTTGCAGAATATAACTCAGCCATGCTGTTTAATGCATAGATATTATCAGGACTTATCTCAAGAGCCTTTTTAATGTCCTTTTCAGCATCCTTGAACCGGCCTAACAGAACAAAGAGGAAGCCTCGGTTGTTATACGCCATGCTGTTCCCGGGTTTGAGTTCTATTGCCTTGTCAAAATCAGCTATGGCAAATTCGTATAATTCTATTTCCTGATAGGTGACGCCTCTGTTCACATATGCCGCATCAAAGGCAGGATTAAGCTCTATTGCCTTGTTGAAATCAGCAATTGCAAGGTCATGCTTCTCTTTTTTCAGAAAGGCGATTCCCCTGTTATTGTAGGCCCTGCACTCATTAGGGTTGCCCTTTATCGTTTGAGTGTATTTGGCGATTGCAATGTCATATTTCCGTTTCTTTTCCATCTGCATCCTCACTAATAAGAAGATAGGGGAGGTTTATTTTCAATATGTTCGATAATCTTTTGTAATACCCCATCTATGTTTTCATAGACTTCTTGATTTGTAAACCTCAAAAAACTAATTTCAAAAGACTCTATCGTTGTTTGCCTTGTTCTATCCCGCCGTGATGACATTTCTCTATAGTGAGACTCGCCGTCAATCTCTATAGCCAATTTTAATTGTGGACAATAAAAATCTATTACAAATTTTCCGATACTGTATTGTCTTCTGAATTTATATCCCACTTGCTTGCTTTTTAATTTAGACCATAGCAGCACCTCAGCAAGAGGCATATTGCTTCTTAGTATGCGACGTTTTATTTTCTCTTCTTCTCTGTTAAATACTTTTGTCATGTAAAAATACACTACCCCACCTGCCCTCCCCTTGTAAAGGGGAGGAAAGCGAACCTCTTTGCTTATTAGATTGCCCCTCAATGTAACCCCTCCTTACTAAGGAGGGGCTAGGGGAGGTTCTTCATCTATTGTCTCTATAATCCACACTCTGTTGCAAAACAGCCACATAAATCAGTGCATCCATAATGTAAGAATTCTTTATTTTTCAAGGGGTTGTATTGTGGCATGAGAGTTGCTAATGTTAACCATGTAGTAAATCCGCCCTTGGCGGATGAATGCTGAACTAACCATAGGAGGTTAGGAAGTGAAAAAAATTATAGCATTAATCGTGGGGACAGTCTTTGTTGTAGGATTTGCAGTTAGCGCATTTGCAATCCATGCAACAATACCTGCCGAGACAACAGCAGTTGTTGCACCAAAAGACATTCAAATTAAGCTCGGCGGTGAAATGAGGTTCAGGGGATGGTATGAATCAAATATTACAGACTCTGCCGGCGCAAAAGCCACAACTGGCCGTCCATATGACGGTAGTTCAATGTCATGGTATGACCAGAGATTCAGACTCGGCGTTGATGTAAAGGCTGGCGACAATGTGTCAGGAAAGATGACTCTTGAAACAGGTGTGGATTCATCATCGACTACGACTGATGTTAATACTTGGGGTTCGGCTAACTCATATTCTACTGTAAGAGGAGGGCAAAGACCATCAGGACTTGATACACTTCTTGAAGGATGGCTTGCCTACACAGGCAGTGGGCTCCTCGGCGTTCCATCAGGCATTAAGATTGGGCATATGCCTTTAATGGTGGGCGCCGGTCAGTTCTTTGATCACAGACAGCACGGCGATGATGCAATACTCTTTACTGTTGAGCCTGCAAAGGGCACGGAGATAAACCTCATAACAGCAAAGCTTTCAGAGGACACCACTACTGACAACACAAACGACATAGACCTTTACACTATAGCAGTTGTACACAAACTTGATAAAGACAACTCTGTCGGAATCGACTATAGCACAGTCAATCAGTCAAACAGCGCAACCATAACAAATTATACCAGACTGAATCTCCAGAACCTGGGCCTTAATGCAAACGGCAATATGTCAGGCATTGGCTACAGGGCAAGCGCAGATATCCAGTTTGGCGAGACAAAGACATCAGGCGCCACACCGGAAAAAGTTAAATTTAAAGGTTATGGCATCACATTAGGCGCTAATTACAACTTGGATCCAGTAACATTAAGGGCATCTTTTGCAATGGGTTCAGGTAATAAGACTGATACTGCTGACAAAAATGAGGCATTCCAGACCCTCGTAGGCACAATAATCAACTATACAGTGGCATATGATTACAGAGTTCACACTGCATGCTCAGGCAGCACAACAGGCACAGGAATCTGCAACACAACATACTATAATATTGGCTTAACAGCATCTCCTGTAAAAGACATGACAGTTGCATTAGATTACTTCCTGTTAAGGGCAACAAAGAAATTAACTGAGACCGCTAATTCGCTCGGCAACAAAAAGGACATCGGTTCAGAAATTGACCTCAAGGCAACATACAAGCTCGCGAAGAATCTCACATACTTCATTAACAGCGGTATCCTTTTCGCAGATAACTTCTACAAAGCCGCGGCATCCGGCGCAACAAGCGATCCAAAAGATGCAGTTGTATTCCAGCACGGCATAACACTCAGCTTCTAAAGAATACCCCCCTAATTCCCCCCTTGTTAAGGGGGGATAAAGAGGGGTTTATAAAGTTAAGGCGGGTCGAATGACCCGCCTTTTTTATTTTGTTTGTAATTTTAATGTAGCCTATGTTATTTATAAGTATGCAATCAAATGACTTTGTTTTTACAGGAATTATCATTAAAGAAGGTAAAAGATATACCTCACTTTGTCCTGAACTGGATGTAGCATCAGAAGGTGATACGGTTGATGAGGCATCAACAAATTTGCTGGAGGCTGTAACGCTTTATCTTGAAACAGCAATTGAAGCTAATCTTCCATATCTCCGCCCTATCCCTTCAGATGAAGACCCAAGAATAGCAGCTCCCAAGTCCATCATAAAGACTTTTCGGTTAAAGGTAGATTTTCAAGTAAAGGTTCATGCCTAAATTGCCTGTCGTAAAATCGCGTGAAGTCATCAAGGCTTTAGAACGTATCAATTCGGCAAAAAGGGAGTCATTTGCAAATGAAGCGCGGCAACCGGGTGTGCGACAAATTTGTTGGTATACCCCTTCTGAGTGTCATTCCCGCCTGCCTGTCCGGTAGGCAGGCTTGTCGGGAATCTTTCTTTAAAGAAGGATGCTGGACAAGCCAGCATGACAGGCTAATTGATCTGTTTGTCTGAATGCTTGATGCTTATATGCACCAACTTTTATGTCGCAGAAGCGCGGGAATCTTTTGGTTACAATACCAATCCATTCTGGAGACTTGAACCCGGGCACATTAAGGTCTATTCTCCGTCAGGCAAAATTAGAGATGGAAGAATTTTTAAATCTCCTATAGCGGGCCGAGACCGCATGCCGAATACACATATTTGCTCTGAAAAGATTCGCCTTCTTTTGTGTTAATTGTTTTTAATACCCCACAGTCTCTGCTATGGGGTTTCCTTATACTTCCCTCCCCCTTGACGGGGGAGGGTTAGGGAGGGGGTGATTAAGATGCTGTTTTCACCCTCCCCTTAATTCCCCTCCCGTCAAGGGAGGGGAGACTTTAAGATACCCCGCCGTCTCTGCGGCGGGGAGGTTCATTTTGTGTTAAAATTACCTGTCTATGAAAAATAAAAAGGGGAAAGTATATCTTGTTGGCGCAGGCCCGGGTGATATAGGACTTTTAACTATAAAAGGCCTGCGTTGTCTCCAACAGGCTGATGTCGTAATCTATGACTTTCATCTCAATGCGCAGGTGTTAAATTATATTAATCATGACGCTGAATTCATCTACGCAGGAAAGCGCGGAGGACATCATACGATGACTCAGGAGGAGATAAACAGTGTTATTGTTGAAAAGGCAAAGGAAGGGAATTTGGTCTGCCGATTGAAAGGCGGAGACCCATTTGTTTTCGGAAGAGGCGGAGAAGAGGCAGAAGCCCTTGCAAAAGAAGGCATTGAATTCGAAGTCGTTCCGGGTGTAAGCTCTGCTGTTGCTGCGCCTGCTTATGCAGGGATACCTATAACGCATAGGCTTTATTCCTCCTCATTCGCAGTAATCCCAGGCTATGAGGACACGACAAAAGAGGAATCCTCAATAGACTGGTCAAAGCTCGCAACCGGAGTCGGCACGCTCATATTCCTTATGGCTGTGAAAAACATGGAGATGCTTACAAAAAAACTCATAGAAAACGGAAGAAGCCCTGAAACTCCTGTTGCAGTTATAAGGTGGGGAACGAGACCTGAGCAAAAGACATTAATTGGAACTCTCGGAAATATAGTAAGCATAGTAAATGAAAATGACATAAAACCCCCTGCTGTGATGGTGGTAGGAGATGTGGTCAGATTAAGAGAGAGACTCATGTGGTATGAGAAAAAGCCGATGTTCGGACATAGAATCCTCGTAACAAGAGAGCATTCAGGAGGTTTTGAACCGCTCGAGGAATTGGGCGCTGAGATTTTAGAATTCCCGACAATAGAAATTGTCCCCCCTGCAAACTACGATGACCTTGACAAGACAATAAATGAAATCGAATCATATAACTGGCTTATATTCACGAGCGCGAATGGGTTTAAGTACTTAATGCAGAGATTCATCGAGAGGGATAGAGACATCAGGGATTTAAAAGGCATAAAGATCTGTGCGATAGGGACAAAGACAGCACAGGAGATAAAAAAATATGGAATCAAGATTGATCTGATACCAGAAGAATTTAATGCAGAAGGACTTATTAGTGCTGTAGTGCAGAAGAGCAGAAGTCAGAAGTCACCCCCCCATCCCCCCCTTACTAAGGGGGGGAACGAAGGGGGGGTAGACTCCGAACTGTTAAGTGGTATGCGGTTCTTATTGCCGAGGGCTGAGAAGGCAAGAGAGATTTTTCCTGAAAAAGTGCGGGAACTCGGAGGCGAAATCGATGTGCCGGTAACGTATCGGGCTGTGAAGCCTGAAGTATACGGCAAGAGATTAAAAAGATTTTTAAAAGAAGGCCGCATATCAGTCGCAACATTCACGAGCGCAGCAACATTTAATAACTTCAAAGAGATTGTCGGCGAAGATGCCGATGATCTTCTTAAAGATGTAGCAATCGCTGTCATAGGCCCTGTAACTGCAAAGGCAATTGAGAAGGCAGGACTCAAGGTTCACATCATGCCCAAAGAGGCAACAATTGAGGCAATGGTAGAAGATATAATCAAATGGGCAACTTCACGGCAACTGGACTGAGAAATCTGAGAAATGTTATCATTTATTCACTAATCACTAATGACTATTCACTGTCGTTGATTGCCCCCTTAGCTCAGTCGGATAGAGCACAGGTTTCCTAAACCTGGTGCCGCAGGTTCGATTCCTGCAGGGGGCACTTTAATCGCCCTATGTCTAAACGAAATCTACTTCACTCTTATAATTTATACTCTATCCCTATTCACCTTTTAAATCAGATGTGCAATAACCGCAACGAACTGCCTTAAGAGGAATTATGGACAAACAGTATGGACACTCCTTTGTTATTGGAACTGCAAGTGGCGCTTCTTCTGTTCTTTTGAATCTATTTATATTGCGGATGAGTAGAAAAACTGCAAAGGCAACAATCAGAAAGCTGATAATAGTGTTTATGAATTTTCCATAGTTCAAAGTTACAGCCCCAGCCTTCTGGGCATCAGCGATTGAAGCATATGGCGCAGGGATAGTTCCTTCTTTCAAAATCAGAAAAAGATTTGAAAAATCCACTTTGCCTAATATCAACCCGATAGGCGGCATGATGATGTCTGCCACGAGTGAACTGACGATAGAGCCAAAGGCTGCGCCAATGATTATTCCAACAGCCATGTCTACTACATTCCCTCTCATAGCAAATTCTTTAAATTCCTTTAGCATGTTTCCTCCTTTCATTTTTCGAATATACACTACCCCTTTAGCAAAATCTTACCAGATTTTTTCTCTACCTAATTTCCAGTTTTTCAAATAAACTGACAATAACTGAATTTGATACAGGAAGTCCTTTTTTTGTAAGGCGGAGATTCTTATTTTTAATCCGAAGATAATCCTCTTCTATCAGCTCTGTGCAGGCATCAGGGATGTTCAAGCCGAAATCTTCTGCCTGGGCAAGGCTTATTCCTTCTGTTTTTCTTAGTCCGAGGAATAGGAATTCTTTAATTGCATCAGCTTTGTCTATTTTTGTTGATTCTACCTCGGGTATTAGGCCCATATTAAGCATTTCTATGTACTGGTGAATATCCTGTGTATTTCTTGAACGCACATCATTGATGAATGAGTGCGCGCCTGCGCCTGCCCCTATATATTCCCCTCTTTCCCAGTAATTTAGATTATGTATGCATCTGAATTCAGGCAATGCAAAATTGGATATCTCATAATGCTCAAAGCCATTGTTTGTGAAATACTGTATCGCATGGGCATACATCTCAAGAACCAGTTCTTCATCCGGCATCTTAATCTGATGTGTTTCTATTGATTTGTATAGGGGCGTATTTTTTTCAGGCGTGAGCTCGTATGAAGAGATATGGCATGGTGAAAAAGCCACTGCCTCAGATGCAGATGCCTTCCATGTTTCAATGGTCTGACCGGGGATTCCATATATCAGGTCGAGAGAGAGGTTTCTTACCCCAGCGTTCTTAACCGTATGGATCGCTCTTTCTGCATCCTCAGATGAATGAACCCTTCCGAGTGTCTTAAGCTCAGCATCATTGAATGACTGGACCCCGATGCTCATCCTGTTTACCCCCAGAGAAACTAATTCATTTACATTCGATTCGCTTATTGTTCCGGGGTTTGCCTCGACTGTTATTTCGATTGAGGGCGACCAGCAAAAATTATTTCTAACACATTCAAAGAGGTGTTTAAATCTTTCGACAGGAAGCAAAGAAGGCGTCCCCCCGCCTATATATATTGCTTTCAGTTTACTGACAGAATGTTTTCTCATCCTCAGTTCCAGGCAGAGGGCGTCAATATATTTGGATGCCAGTGATTTGTCATACGGCACAGAGAGAAAATCGCAGTATATGCATTTTTTTATGCAGAAAGGGAAGTGTATGTAGAGAAATTCCGTCATGCCTTGTTTAATCTGCGGGGATTTAAAACCTTTTTATCTTCTTTCTTTACGATCAGTAAGGAATTATAATATCTGAGTTGTGTGAGGTCAAGGCTAATTATAAATAATATGGGGGCATAGGACATGAAAAAAGAGGTGCTCGCAATAGTGGTCGGTGGCGGTCCTGCGCCAGGGATAAATGGCGTTATCAGTGCAGCTACCATAGAGGCCGTGGGAAAAGGCAAAAAAGTTATAGGTATTGTTGGAGGATTTAAAAGCCTTTTTTCAGGAGACAAGAAAAAAGCAGTAGAACTTACAATTCCTGAAGTAAGCCCCATACATATCAGGGGTGGATCTATTCTGAGGACCTCAAGAGATTTTCCTGATAAGGTTAAGGAGCAGTTCAATATCCTGATGTCAACCCTGAAATCCCTCAGCGTCAAATACCTTATCACAATCGGCGGTGAAGGCACATTATATATGGCACAATGGATAGAAAAAGAGGCTAAAGGGAGCATAGCAGTTGTGCATGTTCCAAAGACAATAGATAATGATCTTCTACTTCCGGCAGGCATGCCAACATTTGGCTATGAGACTGCACGTCACTGGGGAGTTGAGATCGTGGAGAACATCATTGAGGACGCAAGGGCAACAGGCAGGTGGTACTTTGTAGCAACGATGGGAAGATTTACAGGACATCTTGCGCTTGGCATAGGAAAGGCAGCAGGAGCAGCCATAACGCTGATTCCTGAAGAATTCAGGGAGAAAAAACTTTCATGCAAAAAAGTTGCGCATATGCTTGAAGGTTCTATAATCAAGAGGCTTTCAATGGGCAAAGATTACGGTGTTGCGGTTCTTGCGGAGGGAATAGCAAATAAATTCGATATAAAGGAACTTCTGGGATATGAGGGCTTGGAAAAGGATGAAACAGGCAGGGTAAGGCTTTCGGAGATACAGCTTGGCAGGGTAATGAAAGCAATAGTTAACAGAAGCCTTGAAAGCCGTGGCATTAAAATAACTATTGTTGACAAGAATATAGGATATGAGCTTAGGGCTGCTGATCCAATCCCTTTTGACGCAGAATATACAAGAAACCTTGGATACGGCGCTGTGAGATTCCTCATGATGGGCGGAACAGGCGCTATGATAATGTTTTATGAAGGAAAACTTAAGTCCGTGCCTTTCTGCGAGCTGTTCGAGCCTGAAACAGAAAAGGCCAAAATAAGATATGTTGATACTTCCTCTGAGACATATCTTGTTGCAAGGGAATATATGATAAGGCTTGAAAAGGATGATTTTAAGAGCGTGAATGTCAAAAGATTGGCCCTTGCTGCGAAGATGAGAGTGAAAGAGTTCAAGAAAAGATTTTCATATGTTGTTTGAGCAGCTGTAAATTTTGATATAACATAGACAGAAATATGTTTATGGTTATAATAAGCATTACTGTTGTAAATATTATATAATAAACAACTATAGCCGAAGTGGCGGAACTGGCAGACGCGCTAGGTTCAGGGTCTAGTAGTCGCAAGGCTGTGCGGGTTCAAATCCCGCCTTCGGCACCATCTTAATTTATATCTTATCTCATAGTTGTCCAAAATAAAATTCACGGAAAGGCTGAACGCTTCATAAATACAATGAATCGACAGGATATTAAGATGTGCAACCTCGTTTTGGTAAGCGTCTTTAAAGGGAACAATATGACAGATGTTTTTATTAATAATCGGATGTGGATTAATTTTATAAGGTGTCGTCATTGTATTTCTTCATCATTCAGCCTTTTCCCAGTTATTTTGGCTGTACTAATGTTGTCAGAAATATTCTTTTAGTTGAGCAATAGCTGCTTCATACAGATTGTGAAATCCTTATTGCCTCTCTTAAATCAAGCGCTCCTGAATAAATAGCCTTGCCGGTAATCACGCCCCAGAGATTTTTTATTGTCTTTAATTTTTTGATATCGTCGATAGAGGATACTCCGCCGGATGCAATAACAGGGATATTAACAACCTCAACCATCTCTTTCATGGCCTGTATATTCGGACCGCTAAGCATCCCATCCCTTGAGATGTCAGTGTATATTATGCCTGCAGCACCTTTTTTTTCTGCATCTCTTGCAAGTTCTTTTGCATCAACACCTGTTACCTCAACCCAGCCTTTCACTGCAACCTTCCCGTCTTTTGCATCAATGCCTACGATTATCCTGCCGGGATATTTCTCACATGCCTCTTTTAATAATAGCGGGTTTTCTATGACAGCAGTGCCGAGTATTATCCTATTAATCCCAATTTTCACGAGGTTTTCTATCCTGGCCACATCCCTAATCCCGCCCCCGACCTCAATATCCATAGCAACAGCCTCTCTTATCTTTATTATTGCATCGAGATTTTCCTGGCTTCCTGAGAATGCTCCGTCAAGGTCAACAACATGAAGCAGTCCTGCACCGCATAACTCCCATCCTTTGGCTGTTGATGCAGGATTATTTGAATATACTGTAACAGCGTCTTTTTTGCCCTGAACTAGTCTTACACACTGTCCTTGTTTTAAATCTATTGCAGGAATCACAATCATAGAGTAATATAACATAACAAGTGGGCAAGCTATCAAAGTGAAAGTGAAAAGAATTTCGAGAAAATGCAGCTATAGGCTGTCAGCTGTTAGCTTTCAGCTTGTAACACTGTTATTTTTTGTATTTGTTCCCAATGCATATGCCTTTAATATCCCAGAGAAACTTGAATATGACCTTACGTGGACAGGCATAAAGGCCGGAACATCCACTCTTGAGATAACAAATACGGGAGATGATATAAAGATAGTTTCTACCGCAAAATCGGCAAAATGGGTATCTGTATTCTATACAGTCGATGACAGGGTAGAAAGCACACTCACAAAAAATCCAGCCGTATCATTTATCGGGCAACCTGTTAATTACAGGCTTAAGATAAGAGAGGGAAAGCACCGCAGAGACAAGGAGGTAATATTCAAGCACGAATCAAAAAAGGCAACCTATATAGATCATCTGCTAAATGAGAAAGAAGAATTTGACGTCCCGTTTCTAGTCTTTGATCCAATATCTAGTTTTTATTATTTAAGAACCCTGAATTTTATTGTAGGCGAGTCTCTTTATGTGACGGTATTTGACAGCAAAAAGGTATGGAATGTTGAGGTGCAGGTGCTCAAAAAGGAAAAGGTTACCCTTCCAGCAGGAGAGTTTGATACGATTTTGGTAAAACCACTCATGAAATCAGAGGGGATATTTTACAGAAAAGGTGAAATTTATGTCTGGCTTACTGATGACGAAAACCGAATACCTGTGAAACTGAAGACAAAGGTAGCTCTTGGTTCTATTACAGCAACTCTTGTGGGAGGAAGTTATTGATCCCTGCCTCAATTGTCATCGTCACAAAGGATGAGGAGAGAAATATCAAAGATGCGCTTGAAAGCGTAAAAGACTTCGAAGAAATTATTGTTGTAGATGCCTTCAGCAAAGACAAAACCGTAGAGATATGCAAGAAATATACTGAAAAGGTCTTTCAGCGTGAATGGAAGGGATATGCAAAGCAAAAACAGGATGCAGTTGATATTGCAAAGGGCCCTTGGGTTTTGATACTTGATGCTGATGAAAGAATTACCCGTGCGCTTGTATCAGAAATAAACTGTGCAATCAGTGAAGACAGATACGAAGGTTTTTTTCTGCCACGAAAAAATTTCTTCTTGGGCAAATGGATCAGGCATGGAGGATGGTGGCCTGATTATACATTGCGGCTTTTCAAAAAAAGCGCCGGCAGTATTGAGGAAAGGGCGGTTCACGAAAAAGTTGTTGTGCAAGGGAGCATCTCATACCTCAGAAATCCCATAGAACATTATACTTACGATTCTATCGCTGACTACATAAAAAAAATGGATGGTTACTCTGCGCTTGCATCAGAAGAACTGAGAAAGAGCGGGACATCTGCAAATCTGTTAGACCTCATCTTCCGTCCTTTGCTCACATTTATAAAGATGTTAGTCATAAGGCGGGGATTCATGGACGGCATGCACGGACTGATACTCGCTGTGCTTTACAGTTACTATACCTTTCTCAAATACGCAAAGACATGGGAGACGAAATACTGAAAAGCACTTCTCTCTTTAAAACAGCCTGCTATTTATATGCGTCGCAATACTATTAAAGCGCCGCAGTAATGCTATGCGCTTTTACATCCGGCAACCAGACTCAGGTCTGCCCCTTGTACCTTATAAGGCAGTCTCACATTATTTGAATATGAAAGTATCCCGCGTTTCATCTCGACTATAGAGGGATTTTTACATTCAAATTTTTTTATCAGAAACTGAGCTGCAACCTCTGGCTTGATAATCTCGCCGCATGTAAAAATATCAACAGCCGCGTAACCATACTCAGGCCATGTATGAATGGAAAGATGGGATTCAGCAATAACTACCATACCGCTTATACCGAAGGGACTGAATTCGTGGAAGGATATGTCGATGATTGTTGCCTTGGCCTTCTTTGCTGCCGAGACCATAGCATTCTTAACCGCATCAAGGTTTTTGAGGACCTCAGGATTGCAATCCTTGAGCTCGACTAATAAGTGTTTACCTAAAGCATACAATTCCCTACCCCCCTTCAAATTAAAATTAAAAGCTCATTGGCTCTCTTAAGTAAAATAAATTACAGCAATAGTGTGGTTTTGTCAAGAATTTTTTGAAATTCTCACTAAATTTTTTCTTCAACTACAAAATCTTGCACCGCACAATGCTTGTCTTCAATCTCATGTTAAGCTATATTATACGAAAAACCATTCAGGAGCCTATATGCTTGACGTAAGAATTGTGAGAGAAGATACAGCGAAAGTCATCGATGCCCTCAAAAAGAGGAATTATGACCCATCAATCCTCGATAAATTTTTAAAGGTAGAAAACGAGAGAAGAGAACTGCTTAGAGTCATAGAAGAGCAAAGGGAACAGAGGAACAAAATCTCTCAGGAAATAGCCCAGCTTAAAAGGGAAAAGAAGGATGCATCTTTTGTTCTGGATGAGGCAAAAAAGATTGCAGATTCTATCACAGAGGAAGAGGGAAGACTTAAGGTGTTGGAAGAAGAGGGCATGAAAGAACTTCTGGTAATACCCAACATCCCCCACGAATCAGTCCCTGCCGGAAAGGATGAGGCAGAGAATATAGAGATAAGAAAATGGGGGACGCCGAAGATCTTTGAATTCCAGCCGCTAAATCACTGGGATATTGCAGAGATGCTCGGCATTATAGACTTTGACAGGGCATCAAAGATTGCAGGCGCAAGATTCAGCCTTATGAAAGGCATGGGCGCACGGCTCGAGAGGGCGCTGATGAACTTCATGCTCGATCTGAATACATCAAAAGGCTATAAGGAGATATTTCCTCCAATATTGGTTAATCGCGATGCCATGATAGGTACCGGACAGCTTCCAAAATTTGAGACGGAACTGTTCAGAATTTCTGACCCTGAGTTTTATCTGATACCAACAGCTGAGGTCCCTGTGACAAATATGCACAGGGATGAGATACTGAATGAAAAAGATTTGCCCATTTATTACACAGCATATACGCCGTGTTTCAGGCGAGAGGCGGGTTCTTATGGGAAGGATACGAGAGGACTGATCAGGCAGCATCAGTTCAATAAGGTTGAGTTAGTAAAATTTGTTAAGCCTGAGGACTCTTATGATGAGATCGAAAGTCTTACAAATGATGCAGAGAGTATACTTCAGAAACTCGGATTACCTTACAGGGTTATTGCATTATGCACAGGAGATTTAGGTTTCTCAGCAGCAAAGACGTATGATATTGAGGTCTGGCTTCCGGGACAGGAAAAATACAGGGAGATATCCTCATGCTCTAACTTTAAGGATTTTCAGGCAAGAAGAGCTAATATAAGATTTAAGCGCGAAGGCAAAAAGGGTACAGAGTTTGTGCATACACTCAACGGCTCGGCGCTCGCAATAGGCAGAACAGTTGTTGCCATACTTGAAAATTACCAGCAGAAAGACGGAAGCGTTTTGATACCCGAGGCGTTAAGGCCTTACATGGGCGCAGAGGTAATAACATGAGTCTCGCTTATGCTGTAATTCAGAAATAGAAATGTCCGGTTTTGCAGAAATAGAAATGTCCTAATTCCAAGTGATGCTATACTGCCTTTTTTTAAAAAGGAGGCGAGATGGCAGGAAAGGACATCATCATGTTGCATCAAAGAGAATTAAAGCGGCTGCATGTAATCCACAGAGCGCGTGAGGAGGCATTAAAGCAGGTAGAGGCGGCGGAGATACTTTCAGTAAGCGATCGGCAGATAA
>JACQXE010000083.1 GCA_016208915.1 Nitrospirota bacterium
CTGGAGTCGGAAATACAGAAAAAGTAGCTTATTTTTTGAATGAAAAATTATGTTTCACGGTGAACCAGCACAGTTTTTATGTATGCCATCCGTTACTGTATACACTATTTTATCTATTAGATAGTCACTCATGGCGTTAAGTGCTCTCAAAAACTCTATTATATTTGGTGGATTACTTTCTGAGCAAATTATTCCTATTCTAATATCACCTTTCTTCTTCTCTGGAAATTTGCTGGCAAGTTGTCTATAACTGATTTCCATGACTTACTCCTGCTGATAGGAAATTTGATTTTTAGGCTAAGTTGTAGAAATCTAAAGTTGCAATGTTTTATTTTGCAATACAGGCAAGAATTATGCCCAAATCATGCCGAACAGTATTGGGTCAAACCCCAATCCCTTTACAGATGTTAAACGCTTGTCTATTTCTTCTCGCTTTCTTTCTTTTGAATATGGGTTGTAACCCACAGGTCGCTCTCTTTTGATATTATAGCTTCTACGCGATCCACGAATAAAGCTTCTTTATCCGATGCGATGGCATAGTCATTGAGATTGGCATCGTAACAATGCTTTTCTTTCTTTAACATTTCAGAAATAATTCTGTAATTAATCCAGTTTTCTTGGAACTTGAAAGTTTTGAGACCGGCTGTACCGATAGCAAGCAATATTGAAAGAATTACTGTTACCCATTTCCAAGAATCGGGTATGGATACAATTAAGACCGGAAGTGATGTAGAGAAAATAATCACGCTCCATTGGAAAAAGTTGTAGAATCGTTTGTTCTTTGAAGCACTATCGCTGTACCAATTGACTTGATCTTTATATCGGTCATTCAAGTAATCCTGAAATCTGTCTTGATCCATGATAACCTCACATTTGTCTTCGGATAGCACTTATGATGCTTAATGTGTTCCAACCGACAATCTCATTCGCCGCATCTTGAACAGCTTGAGGCTTACATTCTGAACCCCATAGCTTAACACCTTGATTACTATCTTACTTCCGAGCGTTATCTTACGCCTGAGTAATATCTTATGCTCTGACTTCAATCCTGACCTTACTTCCGGTTACAATCTTACATCTGAGTAATCTCTTACGCTTTAATTTCAACTCTAATCTTGCTTCCGGTTACTTTCTTACGCCTGAGTAATATCTTACGCTCTTTTATAAGGCTAACCATAAGTTCACCTGACAGCGGGGCGAATAACCAGTAACCGTTATAAGTAAAATAAAATGTCGAAATTCGTTGTATTCCCCGCTGTTAGGTGCAACGCCGTGTTAACCAATTAGTTACATGTTTTTGGTTCTTCGCTCACCTTCGGTTTTTCGTTCGCTCTCGGTTCTTCCGCTCGTCCTCAGTTCTTCGCTCGCCTTCAATTCTTCCGCTCACCCTCAGATTTTCGCCCGCTCTTGGTTCTTCCGCTCGCCCTCAGATCTTCGCCTGCCTTCAATTCTTCCGCTCACCCTCAGATCTTCGCCCGGCTTCAGTTCTTCGCCCGCTCCCAATCTTGCTCTCTTCTTTGGCTAACGGCCGGCATAAGCGGCTGGGAACACGAGTGCAGCGAGTGTTCCCAGTCCGACTTCATGCCGTTGTTAGGCAACCAACAACGATTCTGTAAATGACTACAGCATACGCACTGCACGTACTGAATTTTTGGCAATGATAGCGAAATCGCAAGAGCCTCCATCAAAGAAAACTACCCACTTGTAGAAGAGTCCTTTGACATCATCACATGTCCAGATCCACTTCTGATTTGAATCAAAACAGGAGTCTATGAATAAGATGCCTTGACTTTCTTTCAGGGCCAAAGGATCTATCTTCTTTGGAATAACCAAACTCATTGCTTCTTCTAATGTAGGTAATCGCCAATCATTGAAGCCTGCGAATTTATTTCGATTCAGCTCATTTAGATTGTCAATTGCCATCTCGAACAGCAGTGAAGTATCGGAACCGCTCTGTTGCCACATCAAGGCAGTAGCACTGTCAATTACAACTCTATCTCCAAGAATATTCTGAGGTTCGAATTGTGCTGCAAGACCAGCACCCCCGGGATTCTTTGATTCATCGTAAAATCCCTTTTGTATTATCATTTCAGTCGCTTCAGCGGGAGTCAAAGAGATAGGCTTACTTCGTAATTTGAGACGCCCGGGACATATGACTTGTAATATCTTCTTGAGGCCATTTTCATATTTACTTTCTGGAAACAGGTCAATCATCTGGATTTTCTTGATGCGTCGGTGCGCAGGCTCACACTGATCAACCCTAACCGGGATCAAATAAACGCCACCTTCGGGATACATCTCCAGTTTGTCGAGCGCTATCTTCAGTTCTTTCTGTACATAACCGACACGATCTACTGATTGTGAAGAAAGCAGCGCAATGAAAAAGGAGCTCTCTTCGATAGCCTTCTCAATCTCAACCCCCCAATCTTGGCCTGGCAACAGAGTCTCGCTATCAAGCCACACATATAGACCAAACCGCCGAAGGTCAGCATAGATCCTCTTGGCCATAGCAATATCTTGATGCGCATAGCTGAGAAAGATCTTTGTCATCCCGAAAACCTCTCTATCCTACAAGTCGTTTAGATTACATTACGGGCCTAACTATAAAAATCACTGGTGGGCTACTGCCCATCCAATGCATTTTTGTTGTTAGGCTTTCTTCTCTGTCTTTTTTCTTTTCTTTTGGCTTACCAAACTATTACATTAAATTCCACATTCAAGGTTTGCCCCTAATCCTTCCTCTGTCTGATTCATTTTTGGGGTTAGGCAAAAGCTTCACTCCGCAAGTATTTTTTATCTACATTCCCTGCCCCCTCTTGATATTCTTTTGCTCTTTCGTATATTTCATCAACATTCATACCCTTGAATAATTCTTCTTGGAGGTCTATATAACTCCTTTTTTCATAAGTAATTTGAGATAAAAATCTAATGGTCTCTACCTCGCCAAGTTCTCTGAAAAGGATGTTAAAGCCTTTTTCCCTTACCTTTATGTCACTCATCTGTTGCATATTGATTTACCTCCATTTTTCTTGCAAAATCAATGGGGTTAATTATTTTTAAGTTTACCCCCAGCATTTTCGCTTTTTTTACTATCTTATCATCACAGGTGAGAAAATATTCTGCACCAGCTTTTAAAGCACATGCTATATGCAATGCATCTCTTGGTTTGATTCCTTTATGCTCATATTCTTTCGCCATTTTTCTTATATCTTCAGAAGCCATTACATTTTCAGAAGCAAGATAGGCAGACATCTCTATCTCCATTCTTATATCATCATATGGATTTAGACTATTTTCATAGTCAAGGACAAATGACCAGACCAAAAATAAGTCTCCTGACTTAACCATTTGAAATACGGCAAAAATAGCCGTGGTTTCCAATTTGATTCTAATCTGTGATTGATCATCAAAAGGACGGTTATAAATATTCATATCAAGATAGATTTTCCTCATCTACTTTACCTCTTGCCTGAAAAATCTTGTCCATTATTTTGGGATACAGGATGATAATTCTGGTTTGTCATCTGTTGCATGGAATTAATTTGTAATTGACTGTTATTGCAAAAGTTACGCAAAGCGTCTCCTGTTATTTCTATACTTTTTACGCCCTCGCTGCACGGAGAACTCAATGATATGAAGCCAATTAATGACTTGACTATGTCCTATATCAATATGATGCTTCTCTTTGAGATATGTTCTGACCAAAGGACCATCCCAGCGAGATTGCCTGTAC
>JACQXE010000084.1 GCA_016208915.1 Nitrospirota bacterium
AGGGTTTCTCTGTTGCCAAACTGGCTCTTTCAATATTACGGCCTGTGTTGGTCTTTTCAGCTATCATTTCTTTTTCTCCTCCCCGCCTTCTACTCTAATTTATCATAGGGGAGGTGTCTCAACTATATTGACACAGAGGGCAACTCCACTGACTTGTTAGCTACTCCTCTGTATGTCTCAGTCTATAAAACAACTGATACCTTCTACTGCTCTATAATCAATATGTCTTTGTTCTTTAATGATGCTGAATAATCGGGAACGTGTTCCTTGCCCCGATGTCTTACGCTATGATGATCTATAATAATCATCTTCCTCTGCGATGGCAAGATAAATCTTTCACTGCCCGTAAAACCATCTCTTGCCCTCATGCTGACCGCCGGACACTGCAACCATCTTGACCCGCAACCACACCGTTCTCTACCGCCTGAAATGCTAACCACGTACAATCAAAAAAAGAAATAACTACAGTTCCGCTCTGCCCAGCAAAAGAGACTGCTGCGACCTGCAACATCCGACTAATCTCCACATAATCTTCTAACTCTCAATCAAGCACCGATGCAATCTACTTCCTGAAAACTATCCGTAACTCTCTATCGCCCGGTAGCTAACGATAAGCTCACTGACGAGTGCCATGTATGACACCCGCCAGCAATAAATCAATTTTCAGTCTATAAACCAAACGCATGCTCCAAAAGCGACCTGTGGCACTCGTTCATGTGCAGCGTCAGGTTGGGCTGTCTTAGCCGCATGGTTATTACTATATAAATATTATTTTTCTGTCATATATGGATACGCTGTTGCTTCGAAATCTGTACAATATGCTGTTCCAACCAATCCATATGTCCAGCTCTCTTTAATCTTTACATCAGTCATATAATCACTCCCGGCGGCCATACGCAGGCTCTCATATGCTCGCTCCTGTCTGCTGTTAACCATAATTGGAATCAATAGAAAAAGTTGAAATCCGCAGGCACTTGAGGTAATTACCCTTCCTTTTGTAGTATCAATGGGACGTTGCGGAATAGAGTCTATCCTGACTGGCGCTCCTGTACAGCCAATGCTGATCATCAAAAATACAATCATAATTAATAACGTAATCCCCTTTAATATTTTCATCTTATCGCCTCCCCTGTAATAGTGACGCATCGGGCTGTGCCGAGTATCCACCAAAACCAATACTCATCTAGTTTTACGTCAATTAGTGCGGTTGCTCCAGTAGCGCCTTTCAATGCTTCATCGTAAGCACGATCAACTCGGGAATTTAACAATATAGGTAGAAAATAATATGCTGTTCCCCCTCCCGGACTGACTAATGAACCGCATGCGCTTCCAGTTACCTGCCCTAACTTCTCATATTTCTCTGGTGGTAATGGAGCTATGTTCTTGAAATCAGATGCACAGCCAGTTAAGATAATCAACATTGCTCCCAAAATAAATACACCAACCCCGGTAAATTTCATCCCCTCAACCTCCTTCTCCTTTTAATGGTTTGTAATTAAACTGCTATGTTATTCTCAAGACCTAAAGCCCAACGTAAAGCTGAGTGACGAGTGCCACTGTATCGCGCTCGCTCACCAAAAAACTATTTTGCAATCCTCAAACTAATCACATGCCGAAAAAGCGGCCTGTGGCACTCGTTCAACTCCAGCGCATGGTTAGGCAGTTTCCTGCCCTCGGATGCGAACATATCTGGATAAGTGGAACGTTGCCAAATGTACATCTGCGTCTGCAATCTGAACCGACTCACCTGCAATGAATGAAGGTACTGCCTTTGGATTAAGAACCCATACTCGTTCTTTGATTGCCTTTGGCATCGGTTCGACAAACCATCCCGGGAAGACAAGGACGGGCTTTACTGGCAATCGTTTTCCGGTGGTTGCCGTTAATAGGTCACGCAGCCACTTTGCTTCTGCCTCTGACTGTATTATCGCGTCATTGCCCGAAGCGCGTCCTCCTATAATTATGTTATCTCCAGCAAAACCTATCTGAGATCCATCCGACTTACTTCTTGTCTTAGTCTCGATAGTAAAAATACCATGAGAAGATAGCACGACATGATCAACGTTGAACCCATCGCCAACAATGTCGTGCAAGACAGCATACCCATGCTCTCTCAGCTCATCGAGAATCTCAGCTACCGTTCTCTCACCGTCTCTGCCCATCTTGAAGTTGCGTATCTTATCACGAATCTGCCTAAGGCGAAACACTGAATAGAACACTGCAATTCCGGCAACAATACTTATCAAAATTGGATGGAAAGTATCGGCTGTCAATGAGCGTACCCATTCATAAATAGCGAACACAATAAAAGTGCTGCCATAGGCAACGTACTTCGTCTGGTCGTCAGCAATAAGATTTTCAATCGCCTCATCTGCGGACTGACCTGGAACACGCAGTGGCTTTTCTTTCAGAGGAGAATACTTACCTTTCATAAAAATCCTTCTATTGCCGAACAATTAATCTGCCTAACGCCCTGATCACTGACGAGTGCCACCGTAAGACATGCGAAAGGAAAAGGCCGATTTGCAGACTGAAAACATCGTCAGCCTAAAAAGTGTCCTGTGGTACTCGTTCACGTGCATCTGGTTGTTAGATTTTCATTATAACTCACCATATGTTCTTTGAAAATATCCGCATAATGATGCTATAGCATAGCCTAACTCATTTTCATTTCCGGGAACTCCAGATATAAAAAATGGTGATTCCATCTTCTTTAAGATATCTAAAAATGCATCAACATCTTTTTCTGTTGGCACATAACTAAAACGGTGCGCATACTTATTTCTTAGTCTATTAAGCTGCCGCAAGACTTTAGCGAGATCAGACTGGATAGTACCTGTTGCTTCACAAATATTTATGAGTTCTGAAAAGGTAGGGCCGTTATCTGTAAGTAGTGCATCTGGTTTTATAAGTTTTTTCTGTAACTCAATGCGAAGATAATTTTCAATTAGTAAGTGACTACCAATGATAATTTTAAATATAGGATGCTTGTCTAAGACATTTTGTTTAAAATCTGATTTCATAAATTTAATTGTAAATTGACGATCTCTGTTAATCTTTCATGTGCTTACAAAGTTGAAACTAATTTCGTAAAATCTAACGTCCTGATCACTGACGAGTGCCACTCCAAAGACGTTGAAGAGCAAAAAGCCGATTTGCAAACCTCAAGTCACTGCTCATCTGAAAAGTGTCCTGTGGCACTCGTTCACGTGCATCTGGTTGTTAGCCATCCTCTAAATTATCGAGACAATTTTCAATAATAGAAGTATCAAATGATGCTGAACAGTTTACTGTAACCTGTTCGTTTAAAAGTTCTATTAATTCAATTGTCGAAATAATAATTGCTATGACACAGCAAAAGTTTCTGAGCTCTTCAGGTTTAATATCAGCTAAAACATCATATAATGTTTCCCATGAAGGATGGTTCTTTGCTAATTTCATGGATTCTAATATTCTATCGCGATGTCGAGAGTCCTTTAAAGACTCTGTATCTATAGAATGAGCAAATGCATTTCTTATTTTTCTTATCATTTGCAAAGCATGCTCAAAATCACTATCAATTAAACCTAACCGATAAGACAACGCTATTTTTGCAGCAAATGATGAGAGTGGTTGATCCGCAGAGAATAAACTATCATTACCACCCGGATTACTGCGTAGAATGCTTTTCAAGAGTTTTTCTAAAGCATAATCTAACCGCGCAGTGCCTAATACAACAGCAGCTCTTTCACTTTCAGTTGCCAATTTAGCAATAAACGCTGATGTCTTTTTGCCTATTTCAGATCCAAGATTAAAGTGTTTTTTATCTTTTAAATATTTGTCTATTCTAGTTATTTTCATTAGTCCCTTATTGTTACTCTGCTCATCACATCCAAAATGTCATAGCTGAAATAATTGCCTCCCACAAGCGAGATGGCTAACGATAAGCTCACTGACGAGTGCCACTGCATCACATCAAAGAGCCAAATAATAATCTGCAAACCTTAAACTACTGCGTTGCTGAAAAAGTGTCCTGTGGCACTCGTTCAAGTGCAGCGTCAGGTTAGACAATCCTTCTTCCTTTGTTTTGTCTTTATGTAGTCTTTCTTTATTCATTAAGCTGATGTCCATCTGAATCATTCAATCTCAGACCGTATGCCGTGCTCTGCCTTCTCAGTCACATCGCCGTATGTGCTTTCGCATTCAGAACATCTTTAAACTGTCTGATAATCAAAATGCCTTTATCCAAATGATGCTCAATAAGTAACGACGTTTGCTTTACCTCGTAATCTTTTCGCTTTCGAATAAATCATTCCCGTTCTCTGGCAGTCGTGATAATTCGATATGCGATAATCATCAGTCTGCCAGTATGCCGATGCCGTTATCTCTTTTGTTTTTATCCGGCACAGCCAAAAAGATATTTTGATTTACTGAATATATTTTTCTTGCTGAACAACTTATCTTCTTTTCAATCAGCAAGCCCAACTGACTGACGAACTGCCCAAAACCATCAGTCCACTACAATCTTTTATGTCTAACGTAGAATTGAGCGACGAGTGCCACTGCAAGATAACAACATGCCACTAAACCGATTTGCACTCCTCATAACAATGCTACCTAAAAAAGTGTCCTGTGGCACTCGTTCACTCCAATGACTTGATAGATGCCTTTGTTCTCTGTAGCCTCATATCGTCAATGAACTTCTTAACATTTATCATGTCTTCTATCTGCGGGAACATTGTCTTCAGAATGTGGTCGGTTTGATTGATGTCCCCGCCTGTGTTGTCCAATATTGTAGTCCCTC
>JACQXE010000027.1 GCA_016208915.1 Nitrospirota bacterium
CCTTAAAAGAAAACAGGACGGACTGCCTTTTAGAAAGGCTGTCATGGCTACTGCTCATAAGTTGATTAGAACTATTTTTGCTATGCTTTCTCATAAATCTCATTTCCGTGTTAAGGAGAATTCTTTATAGTTGACTCCTTTGTTATATCTTATACCATTATACAACAAACAGGAATTGCAGATAAATCGTTGTTTTTGTTGCCCGTATAATATTATTCCCCTCTTTGGCAAAGAGGCCTGCCTGTCCGGTAGGCAGGGGTTAGGGAAGATTTTTCAATATTTCTCCTCGTATTGCCTATCAGAATAGCGCAGTATTTATCCGGTCTTAAAACCCTGAAATATTTAGCTTAGGTAAAGCCTTTTGCAAGGCGGTCATATCAACTAGTAGGATTTTGTTGTTCAATAAGCTTTAGAAAAGAATCTTTTATCTTAGAAATGATATCAAGCTTTACTCTGCCAAATGTTTTCAGGATAATTGATTTATTCAGAGTGTATATTTTGTCAACTCTGATCATGCTCGTAACCTTTAGAGTGCCTTCTTCCAAGTCATTGCCTGTCAGCATAAGAGTAAAGTCACGAGGTTCAACATTTGAGGTGAGGGCCACTACTACAATATCTTCATGAGCTTCATTGTATTTATCATTGGAGATTATAATGGCAGGGCGTTTTTTCTGTGAAGTTTAATCCGTAAAAGGTATTGGGATAAGAATAATATCACGCTGTTTAAGCATTATTCCAGATTGCGTCGTCAATAGGGTTATCCCAGAATTTCAGACTGCTTTCTGCTGCCTGCATCATTTCAAATGATTCTTCTTCCGGAAGGATTATCACTTCTACTCTTGAACCTTTCGGTAGAGGAACGGCAGGCAAGTCAATTGTGCCGTTTTCTTGCACTACGGAATGGTATTTTAATGCAGTCATAACTTACCTCCTGCCCAAATAATATCAAAATTACCTTAAAAGATGCAATTTGTATCTTACGCTTCTGCAATTTTGCAATTTTTCACTCGTCCCCTTGAACCCTCGAATCCTCGAACCCTGTCTTCTTAAACACAAACACATGCCTGCCTGTCCGGTAGGCAGGCTCATGCATTCCTTTATTTCTCCTCGTATCGCCGATTAGGATTGCACAGTATTTATCGGGTTTTAGAACACTGTAACATTCCTTTGATGTTACGCCATTGATATTGACTATGAAATTATTGACTTAGTAGCCATAATATTTTAAACTGTATATACAATACAAACAGGAGGTTATATGCAGATTGCAACAAAAAAGGTCGCTAAACATTTCAGGCTTGATGAAGTTTTAATTAAAGATGCCCAGAAAATACTCGGTGCAAAGACAGAGACGGAAACAATAGAGTCCGCCCTCTCTGATGTAATCTATCAGGAAAAAATGAGAAAATTAATTGAGCAGACCAAGGGAAAGTTTAAATTCGAGGGTTTTAATTGAGGCAGAAGGCTGTCCTTGATACCTCTTTTCTTGTAGAACACTTCAGAAAAAGTACAGTTTACGACACCTTTATTAACCTTAACAGGCTTTATCATGTTACCTTCAGTTCTGTGGTCCTGATGGAACTTTTTTCAGGCGCATATGATGCTAAAGAGCAAAAACTTATTGAGCAAATAAAGAATAATTTCACTGTTATATCAGTAACTGAAAGGCAATGGTATGTCGCCGGCAATATAATGCTGAAATTAAGAAAAGACAAAAAGGTCGACCCTTTAAGAATCAAAAGCCTTCTTGCTGATATTCTCATCGCCATATCCGCAAGAGACATCGGCGCAGTTTTGATTACAAGAAATGAGAAAGATTTTAAATTGATTCAGGAAGTTTTGGATTTTAAGTATCTGGCTGTTTAAGCAGATCCAGTTTTGCATTAATGTCATCTTCCTAACTTCCCTGCTTCCCCGCTTTTCTGAAACACAAACACATGCTCGTGCATTATCAGGAGGAAATTGTATTCTTGTGATTTCTTTTTCCAGAAACCCGTTGCCTTGCAGTTGTGCTGGACTTTGATGATGTCTTCCTTCAGGACAAAACCTGCATTTATAAACCGCTCCATAACGCTGAATGCGAGAGGGATATAAAACTTATTCCTTCTTGTGTCGCCGATAAGGATTGTGCAGTATTTGTCTGGTTTTAAAACCCTGAAACATTCTTTTGCAACCAGCTCAATCTCATTGCAGAAATCTTCGACTGAATGGATATTTGAGAGGTCGTCTTTAATTTTCCCCTCTGAATACTTGATGATGTCAGCATATGGCGCTTTGTGGTATAATTAAAACAAAAAAGGAGTTTGTTTTATGTCATTAGCAAAGAAGATATCTGAAACAGTGACATTCCCTGTCAGTGTTTTTGAGACCGCTTCTACTATAGAAGACCTTGAGGATTGGCTCTTATCTAAAAATCCTGAATTCATAAAAAGAATGCGTAAGGCAAAAAGAGACGATATTCAGGGCAGAGGCAAGGATTGGAAATCTCTTAAAAAAGAGTTATGTATAAGATAACTCTTCTGCCTGATGCAGAAGAATCCTTCAAAAAACTTGATAAGCCTATCCAGAAAAGAATTGCACAAAAAATCGACTGGATTTCAGAGAATGCCGACAAAATTATCCATCACCCTTTGACATCATTGCCTGCCGACTTGCGTGGCCTCTGCAGAATAAAAGTTGGCGACTACAGGATTCTTTACTGGGTCTATGATGATATCAAACAGATAAAAATCTATGAGATTGAGCATAGGGGTAAAGATTACCGCTCTGTAAAAAAGCCTTAGTCTTTTAAAGCTGCCCTTCACTCGCCCCTCGAATCATTGTCCCCTCGAACCCTGTCTTCTTAAACACAAACACATGTTCATGCATTATTAAAAGAAAATTGTATTCCTTTGATTTTTTGACCCAGAAGCCGGTGGCGCGGCAGTTATGCTGGACTTTGATTATGTCTTCCTTCAGTATGAACCCCGCGTTCATAAACCGCTCCATGACTTTGCATGCCAATAGGATATAAAACTTCTTCCGACGAGTATCACCGATGAGAATTGCGCAGTATTTGTCCGGCTATAGAACTCTGAAGCACTACCTTGTCCGTATGTGTTCCTTATGGCTGGCAATCTTCAATCCAAGAGACTTTACAACATTATCTGTCGCCTTGCGAGTCCTTTCAACTATCTCTTTGGGCGAAAGATTTTTTGTTTCGTAATAGTCTTCTTCTCTGACTTTGTGAATCCATTCGAGAGATTTATATTTCCACTTCTCCATCTCCTAACACCTCCTCCGGAGATATAATCTCGATAGGACTATATCCCATTTTCAAATTTGTGCTGTTTACAAGCCTGCGAACGGAAATATTGACCATATGCTTATAGTTCCATGAAACAATATAATTGATTTCATTGCAAACACCTATTGCGATATGTCTGGCATCATTCCTGAATTTAACTGGGATAGCATCACTGCTGACATATGCATTGGCAAGCGTTATGCTTTCTTCCGATTCTTCAAGTATTACCAGCCGTGTATCAGCAATCCTATTGGTTAATTGCTCTGTTATCTCTTTAGGAGCCTTTAAAATTTCTTCTATAGTCAGCGGCGACACAAAGCCTTCATAAATTTCATCCTTAATTGACTTCAGGAGGCATTCGACAGTTAATACTCTCTGTGTATCTTCAGTATCAAAAAGCCCCCCTAAAACTGATGTGTCTAAATATAGCCTTATTCTTTTCATTTTCTAAATTATACCATCTCAAGCAAATTTATCACATCCTCAAATTTTCTCCCCCACAGGTTAGGTGCTTCTGTGCTACGGCACTTCTGCGCTATGGGCTTTTGCACTGTTTCTGAAACACAAACACATGCTCGTGCATGATGAGGAGGAAGTTGTAGAGCTTTGATTTATTCTTCCAGAAGCCGGTGGCGCGGCAGTTATGCTGGACTTTGATGATGTCTTCCTTCAGGACAAAACCTGCATTTATAAACCGCTCCATAACGCTGAATGCGAGAGGGATATAAAACTTATTCCTTCTTGTATCGCCGATAAGAATTGCGCAGTATTTGTCGGGTTTTAAAACCCTGAAACATTCCCTTGCAATGAGTTCGATTTCATTGCAGAAATCTTCAACGGAGTGGATATTGGATAAGTCTTTTTTAATTTTGCCCTCTGAATATTTGATTATATCCGCGTATGGGGGATGAGTAAGTATTAAATCAATTGAATTGTCTTTTATCATTTTAAAATTTCTTGCATCGCCGATGAAACATTCCTGCGGATGTGAATAGAGATAATCAAAATTCAATCTTTCTTTAGTAATTTCTATCGCTTCTGGATTTATGTCAATGCCAATGCCCTTTCTTCCAGTGAGCTTACATTCAATTAGCGTTGTTCCTCCGCCTACCATCGGGTCAAGAACAGTATCACCTTCATTTGAATATCTCAGAAGGAGATTCCTTACAACTTGCGGTGACCAGTTCCCGCGATAGTCGGATCTGTGGGTTGCCCAGTTACCCCTCTTCGGGAAAGACCAAACTGTGCTGCATTCAAGCTCAAAGTCTTCCGGTTGCAGCCTCTGGAAACCCAAACCCGCCTTCGTGATATGTCATTCTGAACTTGTTTCAGAATCTCAAAGACGATCTTTGATCGAATAGCTGAGGAATGTAAAGAGACTATTTGTAATAATCAAAAATCGTCACAGTCTTCTGTGATCGATCATTGATCGAAATGATAGGTTTTGTCTATAGACTATAAGTCACACGAGAAAAAAGCTTTAGGTAGGGATATATTCTCTTTCTACGCCATCAATATATCTACCATTTGGCAGGTGCAAAAGGATTGCAATATTCTGTCTCCTCACTGCTCGTCTGAATGTTCTGACTTGTTTGTCGGTCCAACCCTTGTGAATATAATATTCTTCATTTGATTGGTTTTTCGCCTGAGGTTTATAGCCATCAGCGATACTATCTAACGGTCTGAATCGACAATCGATTACTCTGACGCGCCATCTCCGACAAGCCTCAAGTTTTAACCGCATTTCTTCATACGAAAAGTCATGATTAAAAAGCATAAAGATAAAAATGTCATCAGTAGAATATCCTGCATTTTTTAAAACCTGTATTTGTTCTTTAATTTTAGGCCAAAGCCTGTATGGCCCATCCCATGCTATGCGGGGATGAAGAAAATGCGCGTTTTTTAAAAAAATAGCAATTTCAGGGTCTTTGATAAGGAGCCTGCCATCCAATCCGCTTTGACTCTCGCAATGAACTTTACTCTTATCGGGCAATTTATATTCAGCGATTTCTGAAAGGATGGTTTTAATGTGAGGGTTTGCTATCAAGTTGTTATCATAAAAAACAAGCCTCTTCTTTTTGATTTCATTTTTGATAGATGATTTATAAGTGACTTCCGGTTCTATTTTCCATGTGCCGCAAAAGTTACATTTCCTGAAGCAACCTCGTGAAGCATGTATTATCTGATAATCAACATCTATCATATCGTAAGCTGGTTCATATTTCTCTGCTATGCCGTTTCGATAAAGCCCAACTTGTATGTCATCGCATCCAGACTGCTTGGCATGTTCAGGCATTAAAGAAGCATATATGCCACCCACTTGAATTCTTGCCTTTGGATAGAGGGTTCTATAAAAATTAACGCTATCCCATACATGCGCTGACCAATAGGTAAACAGAGACGTAATCTTTATCTCTTTCGGATATGTTTTTGCCCGGAAGTTTCCTCTATGCAATTCAACTTTGTCACCGCGTTCTCTGTGGTAGGCAGCAATTTTTAGGAGACCAATAGGAAGAAAATTGCAGTGGTTTTTGCTTTTTGCTGGGATAGGAAAATTTGGTTCGACAAGAAGAATGTTGGTCTTCAACAATTAGTTCCCCATCTTTTGATTTTGCCACAACTTTGCAAAATGTTTCGTGTTTTTAATTATGTCAGTAGGATCAATAGTGTTTACTGGCAGGTCTTCAATTGAGGAGTTAGAATATAATATTAACCTCTTTTTTTCTACTGTTAGAAAAGGAGTTCTTAGAAATTCTTCAGGCTTTTGTATATGGTAAGTTCTAATACTAGTGTCTAAAGCCCCAGCGATTGTGAAAGTGACAAGACGATGCTCACCAGTGCCTTTGTAATAAATTGCTGGTAAAAGATAACAGGAAAAATTACAGTGCTCATAATTACATCTTATGATGTCTAAAATGTACGACTTTAAGAACCTTATTTGTTTTTCTTCCTGTGTTAATCGTTTAATTTTATGAAAATAATCTTTTAAATATTTCGATTCTGGTTGACTTTGAAATATTTGCATTTCTTTGTCTCGGTGTGAAGCATGAACAGTTAGAAACATTATAAATTTTTTGGAGCGCGAGCTCGCTGTAATATCTCTTTGAATCTCTAATAATTTCTTTATCGCGTGAGATTTATAGACACGCTGTGTATTCCCCTTATCATCAACAATAGGCAGCGGCGACGTTATTTCATTGCAAAAATCGAGATTATAGATTGTTACCACATCATTTTGCGAAAAAATATTACCAGATATATCACGACCCCGCAATACTACTTCCTCTATATATCCGTCATATAGACTAAATGTTTTAATCAGACCTTTTCTTTCCAAATCCTTCAATTTATTTTCTATTGCTACAACTTTGCTTCGTGATTGGCTGCTTGACGATGGGTTGGGATAATCTCTGCATTGAAAAGCTATAATTTGATCGATATAATCAAGCCATTCTGTAATATCAGATAAATCAACTCCAGGAAGCCCAAGGTAAAGAAGTTTATATTTTAGAGTAGAGTAGATAAATGAGACGAGTTTTTTGCCCCATTCAGTTCTTATTATGCCTTTAGCTGGATTGTCTTTATAATCTCCCATTATTCTTCGCTAAATAGATCCTCTATTTCTGACTTCAATTTCTTTAAATTATCTATATAGTCTTCTTTATTTACAGAAGTTCCTTGTATATATCTTTCATCAATTAATTCAAGCACTGTTCTTAATTGATCATTCAGTGGTAAGTCGAGAGATTCAAACACTTCGAGTAAATTCTCCGGTTCTTTTTCTTTGACTGATTTTCTTGTGGATGGCAGTTTTTTAATCTCATCTAACATAGCTATTTCGGGTAATTTTTTGGATTTTAATATCTTTGTTTTTTGTCTTTTCTGATTTATTAATTCCTGTATCTTCTTTTCAAGCGTCCGCGCGCTCTTAACAAAACTTTCAGCGTCGTTTATCCTATCCGACCTAATGGCTTTTCTGTTTAATCTTCCTTTAATTTGATCATAATACATTCTTATTTCAACAATCATATCCACCAAATGCTCTGGATGATCTGCAAAATATCCAGCATTCGCATATAGTTCTTTCAGCTTTTCAATAGCGGTATCTAACTGCTCGTCGCCTTTGGTGTACTCTTGATATTCATTTGCTTTATTGTTGTAATAACTCGCCACATTGTTTAAGCCTTCGTAAAAAAGGGAGCTTAATGGAGAAATTTCAAAATCACTTCTGGCAGCATTGGGTAATAAATCACGATGTACGACGATAACTTCTCCTATATAGCGGTCAAAAAAAGTAGTTCTGCCAAAATATTTACCAACGTCTGCTCTATCACCAATTGCAAACCCCTGTTTTTTTATTAAGAAGCCTCGTAAAGCTTTCTCTCCAATTTTTTTCCTTGCCGGATTAAGACAACCCCACGTAACGCCGAAGAAAATATCTTTATTTTTAACTTCCTTGAAAAAAGGCTCATTGGGATATCCCTTAAATTGCTCATCTGTGTACGGTCTGTATAGCTTTTCGATTCTACTATGAACCTGTAGGGTTAAATTAATTAATTTAAATTCCGCGTTATGCTGCTTACATATTGTAGTTATTCTGTCCTCAATTTTCTTTGCCCATCTAAATTTGTCACTATTGAAATGAAGGGGAACAACTTGTTGAAGATAATCGGCAACCTCCTCGAATTTTGAAAGTGATTTAAAAAAAATTGGCTCAAGCCCGACCATTTCAATACGTGTTCCTATTTTTTTATAATCAGATTCCTCCAATTTAGATAGAGTGATATTATCTTGGAGTAAAGATTGTAAGTCTATCAGGTTGTCACTAGTTATTTTGCCAGTTAAACGAGCAGATTGTTGGTCGTTTAATTTATTTCTCATAGAATGAAAATCAAAAGATAAAAGAGATGGTGCTGATGAATTGTTCTTAGGTTTTGAATAAATATCAAGTCGCTTACATAGATGAAATGAGCTGTAAATGCCGATACCCCTAAATCCGACATCAACGGAAGGATTTTTATCCGAGATACCAACTCTAATAGCCTTTTCTAAAGTTTCTTTATCCATACCAAAGCCATCATCTTCGATCGCAATGGAATCTGTTCTTATCTTTATCTCAATATTCTGAGCGTCAGCGTCAACGCCATTTTGAATATACTCACGAAGAGCATCACGTGGATCCGGGTATATTCCCTTTGTTAGGATAGATATAACTTCTGCCCCAATATCATGTTTTGTAATTTTTAAAGCCATTTTAATTCCATTCTTATAGATATTTTAAATCCAATAAATAATAAAGCAAATTAAATCTTATTTCCATAACTTCTTATAAACCCCTCTATCTACAAACTGTAATAGTCCTAAGTCTCTCAGCTTTTGCAACTGTTGCCTGCTTTTCTCTTGAATCTTTGTATTGCGCGGATGCAAGATTTTTAATCTATCTTCATATTTATAAACTGCATTTAATCTGAAGACATCTGCTTCAATCTCATTAAGCACATCAAACACATCTTTCACCCAGCCGGTCAGATTTTTCTGAATAGATTCAATACCGCCTTCGTATCTATCAGCTTCTAAATCCTCTTCTGTAACTTTCCTGAAAAGTTCCTTATCCTTTAACTCAAATTTCGGTTTCTTTTCTTTTGGCACAGACTGAAGTATGTGGTAAGCTTTATCAATGATTTCATCAGTGATTATACCTGTTGCTTCAGTATCTTTAAAAACTTTCTTGTAGTCTTCGGCTATTTTAAAGGAGAGTTCTTCATCATTGATTAAAAGACCATACTCGTAATTATTGAGCAATCCCCCGGATGTTAGATTGCCTGAGGTCACGACAGATTTTCTTTTATCAAAGATGAAGACCTTTGCATGTAACTGGTGGTAGCTTTTGATAGTCGCATCTCGTTTATGAAGGATTTCCAGAGCTTCAAGGTCTGACGCTCCTCTGTAAAAGTTTGAGAGCTTAAAGCTGTTTAGGTAATCAATTTTAACGCTTGGGTTTGCATGGTCAACAATTAATGAGGCAACACTTTTTTTGATATAAGGACTTGCAAGTTGAATACTCTTTCGAGATTCTTTTATGAGCCTGATAAAGTCAGATCTCCACGGAGATTTTAAAATTCTGATATTTTCCAAAAATCCCTCCGATTAAATTGCTATGGTATTAGATCATAAATAATAAAAAATTGTCTATCCCCTCCGCCCCCAAAAAAATCCGCCACAAGATAGTGCAGAAGCCAGAAGTACAAAAGTCAAAAGTTCAATAGAGCAATAGTTCAACAGTGCGGCAGAGCAAAAGAGCAACAAAGTAATGTATTGCAACCATGCGTTGATAATGGTTATAATGCTTCTACAGGAGGCAGGATGTTAACTTTAACTAAAAAATATATCGTTGATGATAAAAACAAGAAGATTGCTGTCCAGATACCGTTTGAAACATACAAGAAGATAGAAGAGGTATTGGAAGACTATGCTCTGGGGCAGTACATCCTTGACGTTAAAGATGAAAAATCTCTTTCGATAGCTGAGGCAAAAAAGTTTTACGGCAAAAGAACCCGTTTTTGAAATTTCAAGTCCTCTATAAAAAGACTTTTCTAAAAGAACTGAAAAAACTCCCCAAAGACATCCGAATAAAAGCCGAGCATCTGTGTTTTGATATTCTCCCTGAAATTGAAAATCCGGCAGACATCAGAGGGTTAGAAAAACTTGTCGGTTATGAGAAATCTTACAAAGTACGTTTCGGTGATTATCGCCTCGGCGTAGAGATTGATATTGAATCCAAAGTTATAGAGTGTTGCAGGGCACTTCATAGAAAAGAAATTTACAGATACTATCCATAAAACCCCTCATAGCGGAAGAAGCTTTAAAGCAAAAGTAAAGGGACAAGGGAATTATGGAGTTTAAGGGAAAGAAGGGTATAGTTTCAGATAGAATTTTTAGGATTTACTTACGATCTCAAGTTTCGATAAAAGAAAGTGTTTTTCTGCAAGTATCCTGAGTCGTCGCATATTTGCTTTCTTAAAAAGAGCCTTAATATCAATTGCATCCTGACTGCTTAACGGCAGGAGCTTTAAAAGGATAAGATATTCGGGAGTTACGACCTTAACATTTTTCCCAAATACTTCAGCGGTAACCGATTTTTTTATTGCCTCTGCTGCCAATTCAAAATCTTTAGTGCTTATAACATCAACTTCTATCTGTCCTGCGACAAAAGAGAGTTTTTCTTTTATATGCATCCGCTTGGTTCCTTTGTGTAAGACTATTTTCTTTTGCAATCTGGTTTCAACTATAGAGACTATATCAGACCATTTAAAATTCTTTGCGACTACAACCACAAGGTCAACATCTTTTGTAGTACGTGGTCTTATCCAGGCGGAGAGCGCCAGCCCGCCTATCAAAGCATAGTCTTCAATAATTCCTTCATTCTTGATCTCATCAAAAAATGTGATGGCCTTTTTGAAAGCTTCTACTATTATAGACACTATTTTTTCTTTGCAGCCTTTTTAACTGATTTCTTGAGGATTAGGGAAAGTTCAAGGAGCTCGAGAGCGATCTCGATATTTCTGCCTTTTGGTTTTAAAGAATACCTCTTTATCCCGTCTGCCGCTTTCATAATGGTAATTATAACAAAACAAAGCCTCAAATAGTCATCTCAAAGATTTCATCCTGATAACAACCCCCTCCGCCCCCACAACGACAGCGCAAAAGTTCCGTAGTGCAGAAGTCAGAAGTCAAAAGCGCGGAAGTGCAGAAGTGCGGAAGAGCTAAAGGCGGGAAGCACAGAAGGCTAAAAAAACAAATATACAAAAGAACAGAACAACTTCCGCTCTTCCGAGCTTAGAGCTAAGAGCAAAAGTGTAAAAACGCGCTTGTTATTATCTTGACTAACTGTTCGAATACCGGTTATACTAACACCAGAATTTTAGAAGTTTTTGCAGTTTATGAGGCCACAAAGACTTTTGACTTTGTGGCCTTTTTTTATTGAGACCTTCTGAGATTTGAGTTTACAGAAAAGGAGGTAAAAGAAATGGCTAATGGAACTGTGAAATGGTTTAACGACAGCAAAGGTTTTGGCTTTATTACAAGTGAAGACGAAAGTGATGTATTTGTCCACCATACTTCAATCCAAGGCAATGGCTTTAAATCCCTTGCAGAGGGCGACAAGGTCAGCTTTGATACTGAAAAAGGCCCGAAAGGCCCCAAGGCGATCAATGTAGTTAAACTGTAATTAGATGGAAAAGGCTCCCTCAGACTGAGGGAGCCCTTTCATTTGGGAGGATCATGAACAACAGCATGAACAGCAGAAAGAGTGCGGCAAGGAGAGAAAGGCTTCAACAGAGAATTGATGCAGGCTTTGTAGCTAAACACTTCCCTGAGGTTGCAAGCATAGTCATCAACATGATGTACAATCAGACGGGGATACAAAAATCATTACCCCGGATGATTAATTTCTTTCCCAGCAGTTATGCTATCTTCAGGGTAGACTGTTTGAGCAGTGGCTGTGTTGATGGTGGGTTTGATCTAACCCAGGTTATAGCTGCGATGATTAGAAACCGCAGAGAGACGGCAAAAGGAGATCTCAGTTGTGAAAGTGGTACTTCCCCAGACCACTCAGCTATTGTCTACGAAGTTGCAATACAATACGCATAAAAACGGTCTCCGGGGTACAGAAATCCCAACCCCAGAAGTTCCATCAGCGAGGCAAGAAGGCATTACGGCAAGAGAACTCGTGTTTAATGTTAATTTTCAGGATTACCCGTCTGCCTAAACCTTTCCTACAGGGGCGAGATATATGGTGAATTCCTCATTCCCATCAACACCGAGAAGTTTATCCATCATTTCTTGGTGATATGCGCCTACAGCGCATGTGCCGGCATGAATTGCTTCACAGGCGATATAGAGGTTTTGGCATACATGTCCTGCATCAAGCGCTATAACTTTATGAGCTGCAGTATCGTATCGCCATTCCATGCGATATGGAACAGCAGTCCATATAAATGTTACAGCAGCCTTCCCTATGAAGTCCTGGCCGAGTGCTGCTTCAGCTATTTTCAGCGAGAGATCTTTTGGTTTTGATACAAGGTGAATCTGGTGCTCTACCGGCAGGTAGCGATAGATTCCTTCCTCAGTTTCTGCAACATTGAAGACGCAGAGATAGGTTTCGAGGGCATGGCGGCATCCGGCTGAGGGCACGGTTCTGAAAGCCGTGCCCTGATTGGCAATTTTCCTTATTCCCTGTGTAGCCCATAACAGGAAAGATAGTTCTCTGAGGCTTAATGCCTCCTCGCGGAAGATCCTGCGGCTCCGCCGGTTAGCAATGGCAGTAAAGACACTCACAGTTGAAATGTCCTGAAGTTCTGCAATAGGGACAAGAGGAATGCGTTTAGAGTCTTTGGGGCATGGTTTTTCAAGAGGGGGCGGTTGTATTCCCTTGCTTTGATCAGTACCTGAAAAATCGATTGTCTGACGAACAATATCCTTGAGAAAGTACCGGAACCTGTCTTTTAATGATTTATCCATCGCTAAACACAAAAGCCACTGATTCTGAAAAAATGTTCTGCAGGCTGAGCTTCATCTTCCTTCCCAGTCAACTCCCTGTGTTATCGCCTGATAGAGCCTGAAGGCTGCTGCTTTATCAATGGGTTCAAGACGGTTATATAGTTCTAAAGCCAGCTCTTTTTTGCCGATACTCGCATATACGAAACCGAGACCTTCGAGTGCCCCCACATTTTTGGAATCAATCTCAAGGGCTTTATTGAAGGCATCAATCGACTCCTTTGCCCTGTCCATATAGATATTCACCAGACTAAGCCCGACACCTGCATGGAAATCAGGCACATCCGGCGAGAGTTCAACTGCTTTCCGGTACTGTTGAAGTGCATTGTCAGGAAACCTCATGTTGAGCAGGGTAGCGCCGTACCATGAATAAAGGTCAGAATTATTAGGCCAACGCTCGATTCCCTTTCTTAGAAACTCGGCGGCTTTCCCATAATCTTCTTTGTAGTACTGGGATGAAACATTATTTAGGAGAAGTTCAAGCTCTTTTTTCTGTTCTTCTGAATCAGGTTGTTGCATTTTTTTATCGTCATTGGTTTTCTTCTCAGAAATTTCTATGGTTATCACTTCAGGCGACCGGACATCTTTATAAACACTGATAATCTGTTCAGCAGCGCTTTTGCCTTTCATTATGACGGCATCAGTAACCAACTTGCCAAGTGATGCGAGAAACTCCCTTGCTGCGCTGTAGGTCATGAATTTCCCAATCCTCACGCTGAAATAACCGGCGACTTTCTCTATTCTCAGGTTAGTACGCTCATTTTCTTTTAGTTTCCGGATCAATATTTCAAATTCCTTTGTGGCATCCTCAAGATTAGAGAAATTTTTTATCTGCAGGGTGTAATATTCTTCAAGGACAGAGACAGACTTTGATTTACTGGCAGGAACTAAAGGAGTTTTCTTTTCGAGAGGATCTTTATTGTCGTGGAGAGTCTCTATGGCTGAAATTGGAGAGGGCTTTTCATATAGTTTGACCACCTGAATTTTTTCGAAATCATTCTCTATCAAGACAAAGGCATCAGATACGCTGGTTTTCACTTTTTCTAACAGCTTATCCGTGTCGGTGAGTTTATGAAACTTTCCGACCTTTACAACAAGATGTTTACCCCTTCTCTCTATTCTGAGATAATTCCGCTCGTCTTCATCAAGCATTTTGAAAAGCGTGTCAAAGTGCCTGTTTGCATATCTGAATGCAGCTGGGGTATATGTGCCGGCCTGCACTGTATAGAAACTCTCGGATGCTCCCAATGGGGGAATTAAAAGCAAAAAGGCGCAAAGATGAAAAAAAGTTTTTGCAAAGAGGCTTATGTCTCTTTTTTTCTATGATAAGCAAGACAACCTGAATTTTTCAAGACAAATGAGAAGAAAAGGTTAAATAAATACCATTTCAATAAGATTATCAGAGCGCGGATTTTTTCTTACAAAATAATGCTTGACAATATATGCAAATATTATTATATTTTTATATAAGAGATAAACATGATATTATCTTTTCGCTCATTCCCTGCCTGCCGGCAGGCAGGTCGGTCGCTCCGAAGTGCCTCCTCCGCCTCAGGCGGATTCCCGCCTCGGGCGGGTCGCCGAGGCGAAGAGGCTTTTGCCTCTTTACTTAAATTTTTTGGACTATCGTCAAAAGAAACCGTTCAAAGACAATATCATGTTTGAACGTCGAGAGAGGGTTTATGCGGTCGTTGGGAAAAAGGGTGGAGCTTTTAAGAGCTATCGCCCATCCAGTGAGGATCAGGATTCTTGAGGAACTCCTTAAGGGTGTTAAATGCGTGAGCGACTTTGAGAAATTTCTTGAGATAAGCCAGCCAAATGTCTCCCAGCATCTTTCACTCCTCAGAAAACACGGGGTGATAGACTATTATATTGACGGAAGGCTTAAATGTTATTTTCTTGTAGACCCGATAATCCCGGACATGCTCGAAATCATCAATAAAGACTATATTGAAGAACTTCCTGCACCTGCATGCTGTCCGGTAACAAAAAAAGGGAAATATCCAGGAGAAAGAAGGAGGTAATTATGGAAAAGACATTTACTTTATTTTTATCGACCTCACCATATTCTTATGAAAATACATACACCGCTGTAAAGATCGCGGAATCTGCGCTGAACAAAGGACATGCTGTAAATCTCATTGCTTCCGGTGACGGGGTCTACTGTTTCCTTAAAAAGCAGAAGGCAAAGGGGATAACAAATGCGGAAGAGAAATTCTCTGAACTAATCCAGAAAGGGTTAAAGGTCTATCTTTGAGGCGGCTGTCTGAACTTTCGCCGTGCGGCGCAAGAAGACTACCTCGACGGTGTAGAAATCGGTTCGCTAAAAGGATTATTCAAAACAATGGAAGAAAGTGATATCTGGCTTAATATCGGAGCATAGGAGGAGAATATGGGAAAGATAGCTATTATACTCAGAAAATCGCCATATGGTGATATTAATGCAGCCGAGGCAGTAAGACATGCCCTCGGTGCTGTTTCAGATGATATGTCAGTTTTGCTTATACTTGTTGACAGCGGCGTCCTTCTTTCAAAAAAAGGGCAGGATGACACTGGGACAGGTTTTACTAATCTTGAAGGTATTTTGAAAGACTGTATTGATATGGGCGTTGATGTCTATGCAGAAAAGCTCTCGGTAGGAGAACATCATATGGAGGCAGCAGATAGTGTAGAAAGCGTGAAAATAGTGGATGGATCAGAGATAGCAGAACTTATAAAAGAAGCAAAGACAACAATGATTTTTTAGTGGAGGCTATATCCTGCATATGAAATCAAAAAACGGAGGTTAACATGCTTGTAATAGTTAAAAGTGCACCAGATACAACAGATGGGGAAAGGGGCATTAAGTTTGCGCGGGACATGGCCGCAGATATTGTCTTATTGCAGAATGGGGCATATTTCGTACAGGGCGGCAAACTTGAAGACTTAGGATTTGTTGGAACTGCGTATATCCTTGACGACGACAGAAAGCTTAGGGGACTGAAAGAGAGTGACTTTGGAGATCGTGTGAAAGAAATAAATTATGATGGCGTTGTTGACTTAATGACAGAAAGCGACAAGGTCGTGGGAATGTTTTGAAAATAGCTTTTAGCTATCAGCGCTCAGCAAGAGAGGATAAAGAATTTTTAGCTGAAATCTGACAGCTAATCGCTAAAGGCTATAATATGGGGGGAATATGGCAAAGATAGTTATTTTAGGGGGCTCGTTTGGAGGACTTACAGCAGCTTTTGAACTTAAAAGACTGCTTGGAAATAATGCCGATATAACAGTTGTCAGCGATGATGAAAGATTTGTTTTCCTTCCCTCATTGCCATGGCTGATAATGGGTTGGCGAAGGCCAGAGGATATAACCCTTAAAGTCAACGAAATACTCAGGCATAGAGGAATAGAATTTATCTGTGAGGCTGCAAAACAGATCATTCCTGAGGCATCAAAAATATTAACCTCTGAAAAAGAAATTCCATATGATTATCTGATTATTTCAACTGGTCCTTATCTTTCATTCGAAGAAATCCCCGGACTCGGGCCTGAAAAAGGATATACAGACTGCACATTTACCCTCGATCATGCAGCAAGAACAGGTCAGACATGGAAGCGAATACTCAAAAATCCGGGTCCAATGGTTCTCGGCTCTGCGCAGATGGTTAGCTGTTTCGGTCCTTCATATGAGCTTGCGTTCGAGATGGATGCTGAATTAAGAAAGAGGAAAATGCGTCATAAAGTCCCGATAATCTATCTCACTTCAGAGCCGTACCTCGGACATATGGGTGTAGGTGGTTTTGGTAAATCGAGGCGGTTTATTGAAGACGAATTTGCTGAAAGGGATATAAAACCCATTGTAAATCAGGCAATCGAAGAAGTCACGCCTGAAGAGATAAGGTTAAAAGATGGGACTAAGATACCATTTAAGCTTGCAATGATAGCGCCGCCTTTTAAGGGTGTTCCTGCTGTCGCTCCTCTTGGAAATCCAAGAGGCTTTATCCCTGTTGATAAAAATTACAGGCACACAAAACATAAAAATATCTTTGCTGTTGGAGTTGCAATGGCAATTGCTCCGCCTGAACCGACTCCGGTGCCTGTAGGCGTTCCCAAAACAGGCTTTATGACAGTGAGGATGGCAAAGACAGCAGCAGCTACAATCGCAGCAGAAATAAAAAATGAAATATTGCCGACACCTGAGGAATTATCAGTCATCTGTCTTATGGATATGGGGAATACTGCTGCCTTTATGAAGGCAAAACCTGTTCTGCCACCAAGGCAGAAGACTATACTAAAAAAAGCGATCTGGGCAAAATGGATGAAGCTTGGGTTCGAGAGGTATTTCTTATGGAAGATGAAACATGGGCTAAGCCAATGGCCGTAAATTTATGGAACCGTTTGAACTAATGATTGAAAGGAGTTATGACAATGACAAAGGTTTCAAAAAATGTATCAATAATGTGCTTCCATGATGAACTTTGTCAGGTGTACAATGCACTTATGACAGCATTGAGCCTTCTGCGAGAAGGGTCAAAAGTAACCATATTCTTCGGTTCGCGTGGAGTTAACGCTATTCATAAGGAGAAGGCAAGAAATCTGCAGTGCCTGCCTGATCAACCAAAAGAAATGGGAGAGGCAGTTATGAAAAGGATGGAGGAGATGGATCTTCCGAGCGTAGAGGACTTATTTGTTATGCTTCATATGGAAGGGGCAAAGCTGCTTGCATGCCCACTGAACGTCCCCCTTTTCGGAATGAGCAAGGCTGATTTCATTGAGGGGGTGGAACTTGCGAACCCTGCGACATACTATAAAGAGATTGTAGTTCCGGCTGATATGAATTTGACTTTTTAAAAATATTATTGCATGCAAATATTATTATGCTTGCATGTTTAGGAGGAGTGAATGAAAAAGTTTTCCTTGGTTGAATTTTCTGTAGAGCATCCAAAGCTGATCGTATTTCTGTCTGTGTTCGTCTCCTTTATTTTCCTGACACAATTCCCGAAGATGAGGACAGATACGAACCCCAAGAACATGCTCCCGGCAACTTCTGATGTCAGGGTCTGGAACGATGAAGTCGAAAAGACCTTCGGCCTTTATGAAGACATGATAGCAGTCGGGATTGTAAATGAAAAAGGCATTCTCAATAAGGACACGCTTGGCAAGATACAGAGGATAACAGATGAGATACTGAAGATAAAAGGTGTTGCAGCAAGGGATGTGTCAAGCTTCACTACCATTGATAATGTCACTGTGGAGGATTCGACTGTAAGAGTTGCTCCGCTTATGACAGCACCTCCTGAGAATGAAAAGGGTATTGAATATCTGAGAAAAATGCTTTATGAAAATCCTTTGTTTCTGAACCGCATCATCTCAAAAGACGGCAAGACCACTGCCATCTATGTCCCGCTCGAAAAAGGCTCGAACGGCAAGGAGATCGCTGACAGGATACGGGAGATCGTCAAAAAAGAGAAAGGCGACGAGCAATATTATGTGGCTGGCGACCCTGTTGCGCGCGATACATTCGGGGCTGAGATGTTCAAGCTCATGGCCGTGTTCGCGCCTATCGCAGGGGCTGTCATGCTTTTTGTCAGATATATGATGTTCAGAGACCTTTTCCTTTCTATCACCCTGATGATGGACGCCATGATCAGCATTGTCTGGAGCATGGGGCTGCTTATATGGCTTGGCTATCCTATTCACATCATGAGTTCGATGGCCCCTGTTTTTCTGATGGCTATTGCAACAGACAGCATGCATATCTTCAACGAATTCTACTTCCGCTACAAGGAGAAGAAAGACAAAAAGGCCGCAATAATCGAGACCATGCATGCGGTGAGCAGGCCGGTCCGTTATACTGCATTGGCAACAGCCGCAGGGTTTGCTGTCCTTTTATTCATGAATATTATTCCGGTAAAGGTCTTTGGCGGACTTGTAGCATTCGGCACGATAGTCTTGAGGATTTTAAGTTTCAGCTTCATACCCGCGATGTTTACCTTTGTGAAGGATGAGAAGATAGAAAAGATCGCACATACGGAAGATATCGGATTAAGCAGGACATCCCGGTTTCTGCAGAAACTTGCTGGTATAGGCACGCATAGCCCAAAGACAACAGTCATAATCGGCCTTGTGCTTTTTGTAATATCAATCATCGGGATAACAAAAATGAAGGTCAATAATAATCTGGTGGAGTGGTTCAAGAAGGACAGCGACGTTCGAATTGCCGATACGGTCATAAACAGGTCCCTCGGCGGCACATCTCTTGGCTATGTGGTCGCAATCTCAGAGGAAGACGATTACATTAAAACCCCTGAAGCTATGCGCTATATCGAGGGGCTCCAGCGTTACCTCGAAAAACTCTCTGTTGTCGGCAAGACGACGTCAGTCGTTGACTACGTGAAGCGGATAAGCCGTGTCCTTCATGACGATGACAAAAAATACGATGTTGTTCCTGAAACAAAGGAAATGATTGGGCAATACATCTTTTTGTTCTCCATGTCCGCTAAACCCTCTGATCTGGACAATGTAGTTGACTACCCTTTTAGAAGGGCGAATATCTGGGTGCAGCTCAAGACATGGGACGCCCAGGCGATGAGGGATGTGATAAAAGCAGTGGATGAATATAAGAAAGCCAACCCCATTGCTATGGAGCTTAAACCTTCAGGCATCGCCTATTTCAATCTCGTATGGAATGATGAGGTCCTCTGGGATATGGTAAAAGGCTTTATCCTTGCCCTGATAGTCGTCTTTGTCATCCTTGCCGTCTACTTCCGTTCTGTAAAATGGGCGATAGTCGGGTATACCCCGCTCCTGTTCACCATCCTTTTTATATACGGAGTTGTTGGATTTATGGGAAAGGACTTTGACATGCCGATATCAGTGCTTTCATGTCTGTCACTCGGCATGGCGGTTGATTTTGCGATCCACTTTATAGGCAGGTTCAAACAGAGACTAAGGGAAATGCAGGGCAAAGAGTCGCTGACGGATGCCCTGCACTGGACTGCAGCCCGGCCAGGGAAAGGTATTATGCGCAATGCAGTGCTCTTTGCGGCCTCGTTCGCTGTAATGATGTTCGCGCCTCTTACTACTTATATAACCGTGGGCGCCTTTATCATCACCATGATGATGCTGAGCGCAATAATGACAATAATCTATCTGCCTGCTCTGATAACACTCATGCAGGGCTGGCTGTTGAAAGGAGATAAAATATGAAAAGGTCTTTGATAATTGTTGTATCAATAATGGTGTCTCTTGCCATAGTTGGCAGCTCATTCGCTGCTACTCCAGATGAGATCATGAAGAAATCACAGGCTGCCTTTCTCTACCAGGGGAAGGACTTTAAGTCCCGTGTAATGATGAAACTTGTCAGCAAGGGGGGCCAGGAACGAATAAGAGAGATGACGATGCTGAGAAAAAATTACGGCTTACCCGGCGGAGAGCAGAAGTACTTCATTTACTTCTTCCAGCCTGCCGATGTTAAGGACATGACGTTCATGGTCTACAAATATCCGGGAAAAGACGCTGACCGCTGGCTCTTCATTCCTGCGATCAGCATGGTGAGAAGGATCGCAGCAAAAGACAAGTATTCAAGCTTCGTCGGCTCTGATTTCACCTATGAAGATGTATCCGGGAGAAATCTCGAAGATGACAATCACAGTATCGCAAAAGAAGAGAAGTACAACGGCAAGGACTGCTTCGTGGTCAAGAGCACCCCTAAGGCGGCTGACATGGAATACAGGTACAAACTTTCATGGATAGAGAAAACTGGCTTTCTTCCTCTCAAGGAGGAATACTATGACAAAAGGGGAGAAATCTACAAGGTCTTCACAGCTGATGAGCTCAAGGATGTTAAGGGCTTTCCTACCATTACAAAGAGGACAATGAAAAACCTTCAGAGCAGCCATATGACAGAAGTCACATATCTGAAAGTGGACTACAACATCGGAATTGAGGACAGCCTTTTTTCAGAGAGGTTTCTGAAGCAGCCGCCAAAGAAATGGATCGAATAGAGATTAAGGAAATCTCATGACGAAAATCATTTTTCTCCTGAATTCACGGGGTATTGAGTATGGAAAGAATTAACTTGAAGATAGACGATTATGACAAATGGTTTGATTCCACTGAGGGCAAAGCGTTTTTTCAATCAGAGGCAGCTGCAGTAAGGCTTCTCATGAAAGGCCTCAAACCTCCGTTTCTTGAAATCGGCGTTGGGACAGGGAGGTTTGCAAGAGAATTAGAGATAGATTTCGGAATAGATCCATCAGTCAAAATGCTCAGTATGGCTATGACCCGAGGCATCAAGACAAAAAACGCTGAAGGTGAGTCGCTGCCCTTTCCGGATAACTCCTTCGGCGTCGTATTCATTTTTTTTACTCTCTGCTTTGTAAGAGACCCTGAAAAAGTTTTAGCTGAATCGAAGAGGGTTCTGAAACCGGACGGCGGATTGATCATAGGCTTCATTAACCGTGAAAGCACTTGGGGAGAACTTTATCTCAAGAAGAAGTCCGAAGGACATCCGATTTATAAATATGCAAGATTTTTTAGTGAGGGAGAAATTTCGGGACTGCTCAAAAAGACAGGTTTTAGCGCAGAAGCTTATTCGTCTACTCTTCGCCGGAAGCCGTCTGATACGCCGTTAGAAGAGTCCGCGCATTCGGGCTTATCAGAAGAGGCAGGGTTTATCTGTATTCTTGCAAGAAACTGTGGTTCATCTGGAGCAAGTGATGAACAATAACCTGAAATTACTTATCTTTTTCCTAATAACTCTGTTTTTGTTTTCCCCTGCTTCTGCGGCTGACATCTCATTGCATGGTTTTTTCCAAGGCAACTATGCCTCCGATATCTCTTCCTCAAATCCGTCCGGCGGCGACTTCAAGTGGGCCGGAGAAAGGGTTCAGCTAAAGCTTGAAGCCTCGAAGGACCCTTTTCGCCTTTTTCTCAAGCCCGATGCCTTTTATGATCATATCGACAGGAAGACTGAACTTGAATTGCGGGAGGGGTATATTGACTATACTGCATCGACCTGGGACATACGGGCTGGGAGGCAGATTCTTACATGGGGACTCGGTGATTTGATCTTTATCAATGATGTATTTCCGAAGGACTACGAGGCGTTTTTTTCAGGAAGGCCACTTGAGTACCTCAAAAAGGGTGTCGACGGTGTAAAGATCGGAGCTTATCCCGGTTTTGCCTCTATTGAGCTTGTTGCTATCCAGTTTTTTGAGCCGAACAACTTCCCTGACTCAAAAAGATTTTGGATGTTTGATCCAATGCCGTTTATAACGGATCGTGAAAAGAAGGAGCCTGCTGTAAATCTAAAAAACACGGAAGTAGCGATTCGGGCATATCGTGAGATTGCCGGCTTTGATGCGTCCCTGTATTTTTATCGTGGTTTTTTCCGTCAGCCCTCAATGATGTCTGACAATCCGATAATGCCGGCAAAGCTTACCCTTTTCTATCCCAAGCTTTTTGTCTATGGCACAAGCCTTCAGGGAAGAGCGCTTGATGGGGGGGTCCTGAGCCTTGAGGCGGGATATTATGATTCGAGAGAAGACAGAAGCGGTGCAAACCCTATGATACCGAATTCTCAGACAAGAGTCCTGATTGGGCATCAAAGACAGATCTGGGAAGATTTCACCATCGGACTGCAATATTACGGTGAATATATGCATGATTATTCTGCTTATGTAAAAAATCTGCCCTCAGGATTTCCAAAGGAAAAGAGATTGCATGATCTTGCATCTGTCCGTCTGACGCAGTTTCTGATCCATCAGACTCTTAGACTCTCCTTTTTCTCTTTCTGGAGCCCTTCAGACAGCGATTATTTATTGAATCCCGAAATAAAATATAACTTCTCAGACCACGTCTGGGCAGCAATAGGCGGGAATATCTTCGGCGGCGGTGAAGAGCGGAACCAGTTTGGGCAGTTGGATAAGAACGATAACGTTTATCTTCAAGTGAGATATGAATTCTGATGGCCTCTTCCATTTTTTCTCGCCGCTATACTATAATAATTCGCTTGTTTTATTTAAAAATTCTATGAGAATATTTCACAGATATGCTTGTTGGTTATAACAATAACATAACCTACAAGGGGAAGGGTTACCATGTGCAGACAGAGGATAGCGGGTTGAAGAATCCGATTATAGTCACCCTTTTGTTTTATAAAGGCACGATACTTGCTTCCAAAAAAATAAACTATTCCCACCTGATTGATAAGCCTGATGTCCAGAAAAACGTGAGAGAAATGATGAAGGAACAGCATAAGACAATGCTAAAGGAATTGATTGCAGGAAAACACACATCTGTTGCTGAGGCGGAAACTAATCTCCGGCAAAAAGAGGAGTGCAGACCAACAATAGAAAGCGCTGTCACAACGGATTCTGTTAAACAACCTGTTATAGGGAAAAAGAAAGACATAAAAAAAACCCTTGACGATATACTTCTGGATTATATAATGGAAAGGGAAAAGAAAATATGAGTCAGACTGCTGCTTCCAGAGATATAGGGTTTCTTAAAAAACAGGCGAATATAGTGAGGATCGATATTCTGAAAATGCTTGCAGAGGCAGGCTCAGGCCATACAGGCGGTTCGCTCTCAGCAGCGGACATAGTAACAGCTTTATATTTTTACAAGATGAGGCACAATCCAAAAGACCCTGCATGGAAAGACAGGGACAGGTTTATCCTTTCAAAAGGCCATGCAGCGCCTCTTCTTTATGCTGTTCTTGCTATTTCAGGATATTTTGATAAGTCATTGCTTATGACATTGCGCAAAATAGGAAGCCCGTTGCAGGGACATCCTTGTTCAAAGCTTCTTCCAGGAGTAGAGGTATCAACTGGTTCTTTGGGACAGGGGCTGTCTGTTGCAAACGGCATTGCAATAGGATTGAATATGAGCGGAATTAACTCTCGCGTTTATTGCATGTTAGGAGATGGCGAGACTCAGGAGGGGCAAGTATGGGAAGCTGCTATGACAGCATCGCATTACAGGCTCGATAATCTGTGTGCAATTATTGACAATAACGGTCTTCAGATAGACGGACCTTGCTGTGATGTAATGGGATTAGAACCTATTGTAAAGAAATGGGAGGCTTTTGGCTGGCATGTAATAGATATTGACGGACATGATATGAAATCTATTCTAAATGCCCTTGACGAAGCTGAGAAAGTAAAGGGCAAGCCTACTATGATAGTAGCAAGAACAGTCAAAGGGAAAGGCGTTTCTTTTTTTGAGGGCAAAGTTAAATATCATGGCTTGGCTCCAACGCAGGAAGAACTCGAAAGGGCATTAATGGAACTTGAGGACATAGACAATGGGTGAAAAAATACAGAAATCAAAAATCAAAAGTCAAAAATTAGCACCCCCCCATAATCCCCCCCTTAGTAAGGGGGGGAGCGGAGGGGGGGTGGCAACAAGAGATGCATACGGAGAAGCGCTGCTCGAACTCGGCAGGAAAAGGGAAGACGTGGTTGTTCTTGATGCAGACCTCTCTGCTTCTACAAAGACAGGCACTTTTGCCAAGGCATTTCCAGAAAGGTTTTTCAATATAGGCGTCTCAGAACAGGATTTAATAGGCACAGCAAGCGGTCTTTCGCTTGCTGGAAAGCTTCCTTTTGCATCTACATTCGCTGTATTTGAGACAGGCAGGGCTTGGGAACAGATAAGACAGACAATCTCATATTCGAACCTGAATGTTAAGCTTGTTGCAACTCACAGCGGCATAACAGTTGCCGAAGACGGCGCATCGCATCAGGCAGTAGAGGACATAGCACTTATGAGAGTGCTGCCGAATATGACTGTGATTGTGCCTGCAGACGGCATAGAGACAAAGCAGGTTATTTCGGCGATATCAGAACACTATGGTCCTGTATATGTTCGTCTTGGCAGGTCTAAGGTGCCGGTTGTTATGCCCGAGGACTACAGATTCAGCATAGGCAAGGCTTATACATTTCATATAGGTAAAGATGTAAATATCATAGCCGCAGGCATAATGGTCAGTGTGGCTTTAAAGGCAATGTCGATTCTTAAAGACAGAGGGATAGATGCAGGCGTGATAAATATGTCAAGCGTAAAACCTCTGGATAATGATACAGTGCTTGAGGCTGCAAAGGTTTCGAGGCTTATTGTAACAGCAGAAGAACATTCAGTTATCGGCGGGCTTGGAGGCGCAGTGTGTGAATTTTTGGCAGAGGAATATCCTGTACCTGTGAAAAGGATAGGGCTCAGGGATACATTTGGATGCTCAGGCCCCTCTGATGAACTGATGAAGTTGTACGGCTTAACACCAGAAAACATTGTACAGGTTGTTGAGGAGTCTTTGTTGGGCAGACAGAAATGATACATTTTAACGATGTTTCAAAGTTTTATGAAAATAATGCCGCACTGAGGAATGTAACCTTTTCTATCGAAAAGGGCGAGATGGCATTTGTGACAGGACCGAGCGGTTCAGGAAAGTCAACCCTTCTTAAGATAATCTATTTCTCTGAAAAACCTGATCAGGGAAGTGTAAACATAGCTGGATGGGAACTCAGCAAGCTCAAGGAGTCAAGCATTCCCTTTTTGAGAAGGAATATAGGAGTGGTATTTCAGGACTTCAGACTCCTTGATAACAGAAATGTTTTTGACAATGTTGCAATGACCCTGAGGATACGCGGGATTGATGAAGAGGAGGTTAAAGACAGGGTCATGGATGCGCTGAAGATAGTGAATCTGAGGCATAAGTCTGACAGTTTTCCGAGAATGCTTTCAGGCGGAGAACAGCAGAGGATTGTTATTGCGAGGGCAATAGTAGGAGAACCAACAATACTCCTTGCTGATGAGCCGACAGGCAATCTTGATGCTGATACTGCAGCAGGAATCGCACGTATGTTCAAGGATATAAATGCCAAGGGTACAACAGTGTTCGTTGCTACTCACAATAAAGAGCTTTACAGGAATACAGGCAGAAGGATTTTAAGGCTTGACAGCGGCAACCTTGCCGGAGAGGAGTTAAGCTGATGTATCTCTTGTACTCATTAAGACTTGCGATACAAAGTCTCTGGCGTGAAAAATGGATAAATGTCCTTTCTGTTCTTACAATAGCTGCAGGGCTTTTTATGATTGCACTTACATTTTTTGGCGTTTATAACATAGACCTTGCAACCAAAAAGCTTCCTGAGAGGTTCTCGGTGATGCTCTATCTGAACGACGGACTGCAGGAACAGGAAATAGACGGCATTGTCACTGCTCTGAAAAAGAACAGTTCGATTGAAATGGTGCGTTTTATATCAAAGAATAAGGCGATGGAGGAACTCAGAACAGTGCTGAAGAATGCGGATTATGTTCTTGAGGGCATTGATGAAAACCCTCTGCCTGCCTCCATAGAGGTAAAACTTAAACAGGCTTTAGTCAGTGTTTCAGGTGTAAAAAACCTTGCCTCTGATTTCAGAAAGATAAAAGGCATAGAAGAGGTCGAATACGGGGAACAGTTTCTCCATTCGATATATTCTATAAAAACAGGCGCAAATACAATCAGTCTGCTCCTGATTGTGATAATGTCCGCAGGAGTCATATTTGTATGCTACAGCACAGTAAAGATTGTCTTCTACCGCAGAAAGGATGAGATAGAGACATTCAAACTGTTAGGCGCTACGAGGGGATTCATAAGGGCGCCTTTTGTTATTGAAGGCGGGATACTCGGTGTTGGCGGAGGTGTGACAGCTATGGCCGGCGCGCTCGTTTTTAACTATTTCCTGCTTCATAAGCTTGCTGCCACAATGCCTGTGTTTAAGATTATTGTATTTCCATCTGAGATTTTTGTCTCCCTGCCTCTTGTAGGGTTTATGCTCGGTATACTCGGAACCTTAATAGCACTCGGAAGAATAAGGTTTTATTAATATGCTTTTGCGTTTTCTGCTTGTAATTCTTTTGTTTATGCCTGTTATTGCTGTTGCCAAAGACAATAAAACCGGAGTTGAAGCTCAGCAGGAAGAGTATAAAAAGCTTCAGAAAGAGATGGATCTCCAGAGGGGAAAGATAGAAAAGACAAAAAAGGCCGAGCATTCTATCCTTGAAGAAATGGACAGGACCAACAGGGACCTGAGCCGTATCAAGACTGAGCTAAGGAAATCGAGAGCTAAGCTCAGGGCAACAGAGAACGAGATAGATAAGGTTGAGAAAGAGATGTCAGAAAACAGGGCAAAGCTTACAAAGCAGACTGCATGGCTCAAGAGAAAACTGCGAATTATGCAGAGACACGGCTATTCAGGCGACATTATAATGCTGCTTTCCACATCTGATGACATGGCGCAATTAATGAGAAGGTGGCGCTATATAAAGGAATTAACCCTTTATGACTATAAAATGCAGGAAGGATACAAAACAATTATCAATAGTCTTACCGTACAAGAAAATCATTTGAAGTTGCTTCACGCAGACCTGAAAAGGGATGAGGAGACAATAAGAACAAATGAGAGGATGATGTCAGAGAAGAAAAAGAGCAAGCAGCAGCTGCTATCTTCAGTGAGAAAAGAAAAATCTTCCTACGAGAAGATGCTGAAAGAATTAAAAGAGGCTTCTGAGAGGCTCATGGAGATAATAAGGCGTTCAGAAGAGACTGATACATATGCTGCCAAAGGATTTCATGATCTTAAGGGGAGGCTCCCATGGCCGGTCAATGGAAAAATTGCAGTAGCATACGGTGTACAGAAGGACCCCCAGTTTAATACCCCTGTGTTCAGGAACGGCATTCATATAAAGGCAGAGGATAACTCATTGGCAAAGGCGGTTTATGGCGGCAAGATTGTGTTTGCAGAGTGGTTCAAGGGCTACGGACAGCTTGTAATAATCAACCACGGGGAAGGATATCATACCTTATATGCAAATTTATCCGAGATTTTTTATCCGGTTGGAGATATAATAAAAAGAGAGCAGGCCGTTGGAAGAGTAGGGGAATCAGGAACGATAAATGCTCCTGGCCTTTATTTCGAGGTAAGGTATAAAGGCAAACCGCTTGATCCGACCCAATGGTTAAAAAAAAGATAAAGTCTTCCCTATACCTGCAAAGAGGGAATAGATCCGGAGGTCAGGAACAGAATGAAAACGTATAAGAAGTTGGTTTTAATATGGGTTCTTATACTCACAGCCACGATAAGCGGAATCTTTATTGGCAGACTTTCAGCCGGCAGTGTAAGCGCTGAAGGAGAGGTTTATGAGCATCTGAAGGTTTTTACCGAGGTGCTCACTTTGGTTAAGAAAAACTATGTGGAAGACGTAAAGATGAAAGACATGATTTACGGCGCCATCAAAGGCATGCTTAATTCCCTTGACCCCCATTCAGGTTTTATGCCGCCGGATGCATATAAGGAGATGCAGGTTGACACAAAGGGAGAGTTTGGGGGCATTGGGATACAGATAGGACTAAAAGACGGGTTTCTAACTGTCATAGCGCCTATAGAAGATACGCCGGCTTACAGCGCAGGGATAAAGGCAGGCGACAAGATAATAAAGATTAACAATGAGATTACAAAAGACATGGGGCTGCACGATGCAGTAAATAAGATGCGCGGGCAGAAAGGAACTTCTGTAACAATTACGATAATGCGTGAGGGGTGGAAGGATGTAAAGGATTTTACAATTGTCAGGGAGATAATTAAGGTGAAAAGTGTGAAGTATAAGGTGATGGAGGATGGCATCGGATATGTAAAGATCAATCAGTTCCAGGAAAAGACGTCATCTGACCTTGAGGTTGCCCTGTCTTCACTCGCAAAAGAGCAGCTAACCGCTCTGATCCTTGACCTCAGAAACAATCCTGGCGGGCTACTGAACAGCGCTGTCGAGGTTTCGAGCCAGTTTATACCGGCTGGGAAGATTGTCGTCTCCATAAAAGGAAGGGCAGAAGAGAAAAAGGAATATCTTACCGAGATTGAGAAAGATACAAAACTTACTGAAAATGACATAAGGCTTTTTAACTCCATACCCATGATTGTGCTCGTTAATCAGGGAAGTGCGAGTGCATCTGAGATTGTTGCAGGTGCTATTAAAGATTGGAGCAGGGCGGTGATACTTGGAGTGCAGACATTTGGGAAGGGCTCTGTTCAGAGCGTTATCCCTCTTAGCGACGGCTCAGGATTGAGACTTACAACTGCACGGTACTATACCCCAAAAGGTATATCAATACAGTCAAAAGGCATAACTCCTGATATCGTTGTCAAGATTGCGCCTAAAAACGGTTCAAAAAGTCATCCTGTTTTAAGGGAAAAAGACCTCGAAAGACATCTGAAGAACGACGAGGCAGAAGAAAAACCGAAAGAACCTGAGGAACTGGCGCCTGTTGAGGTCAGCGGAGATGACGATGTGCAGCTTCAGAAAGCGATAGATCTCCTGAAAACATGGAAGGTATTCAAGGAGCTGCCAAAGGCATCATAATAAAGACAGTGAACAGTCAATAGTGAACAGTGAATAGCAAAAATCTGTAATTTTCTGTTTTAAACTATTCACTATGTACTTTTCACTATTTACTATTTTTGAATGTCCAGAATCATTTTTGATATAGAGACAACAGGCAAAGACTTTGGTTCCCTCGACAAGAACACACAGGATTATCTTCTCAGATGGACGGAGACAGAAGAAGATATAAAGGATGTTAAAGAAAGCCTGTCTTTTTATCCCCTCACAGGTGAGATAATTACCATTGGCCTTTTAAATCCTGAGACAGATAAGGGCGCTGTTTACTTTCAGGCGCCTGAATCAGGCGGTTCTGCATTCGAAGAAGATGGGATAAAGTTTGAGACCGGAACTGAAAAAGAGATACTCGAAAAGTTCTGGAATACAGTAAAAAGCTATACACAGTTTATCACATTTAATGGAAGGGGATTCGACTGCCCTTTCATACTTATTCGTTCTGCTGTGCATAAGATAAAGCCGTCAAAAGACCTTATGCCAAACAGATATAACGGCCCTCACATAGACTTATTAGACCAGCTTACCTTTTATGGGGCGTCAAGGCGCAGATTCAGTCTCGACATGTGGTGCAAGACCTTTGGAATAAAAAGCCCTAAAGAAGACGGAATAACAGGATATGAAATTAAAGACCTTTTTTTAAATAAGAGATATGTTGATATTGCAAAATATTGTCTTGGAGACATTAGGGCAACAAAAGAACTCCTCTACTGCTGGGAAAACTACATAAAATTTAATTCCTGATAAACTATTTTAAATGCGCAGGGAACAAATAATTTTTGCTCTTATATTTGCTTACTGCGCCGCAAAATTCTGATTATACATCTCGCTTCCGTTCACAGTCACACTCCTCACATTAGGAGTAAATGAAAAATAGGTTGAAGGCTGTAATCTATGAAAGAAATTGAAACAAGTCCAAGCAATAATGTATCATTTTAAATGCAACTAAAACCTTTTTCAACAACAGGCATCGGGAGCCTTCCGCATACGAATGCAGAAGAGGCTTGCAGTCTCATACTTGAGACATTTGATATCCCGTTCTGGCCCCAGCTTCCCAAATTGTCTTTCAGGGAATGGATGATCCCGCAGTATTCTGAGGGAATGCCTTATCTGAAAATGGACGTGGAGAAACAAACGATATGGGTCGAGAAGAATAAGAGCGATGAGCTCGAAAGATTTTATGAGACCTATAATGATGAAAGCAGGATTGCAATCTCAGAAGACTATGCAAAAGGACTCCATACATTTTTAAGAACAGTTAAGACAAAGTTCAGATTCATTAAGGGCCATGTAACAGGGCCGCTTACCTTTACGCTCGGGCTGAAAGACAATGACGGAAGACCTGTTTATTTTGACGAGGAATTAAGGGAAATATCCTTAATGCTCCTTAAGGCAAAGATAAGGTGGCAGATTGATGTGCTCGGTCAGTTCTCTGATAATGTAATTATATTTATTGATGAGCCTATACTGTCTGCGCTCGGGAGCACGGTTTATCTGGGTGTTAATCCTGATGAAGCGTTCAGACTGATTAATGAAGCGTCAGATACTATAAAGGCTGCCGGCGGCATCTCTGGGATGCACTGCTGTGGCAATGCTGACTGGCCGTCTGTTCTTGAGAGCAGTATAGACATATTAAACTTTGATGCATACGCATATTTTGATTCGATTTTAATGTATCACAGCAACCTGAAAAAATTTCTCGATAAAGGCGGATATCTTGCATGGGGAATTGTGCCCACAACAGACGCTATAAGGAATGAGACATATGAATCAATGAAAAATGCTTTTTCACAAAGGATAGAAAAACTTTCAGCGTCAATCCCGTCAGATATCATTCTCTCCCGTATAATCCTTACGCCTTCATGCGGAACAGGTTCAAGGAGCATTGAAGATACATTGAAAATATTCCAGCTTCTTACGCGTATGAAAGAGGTATTTCTATGATACGAAACCGCAGAAGATTGAGATCTAAACGAGGGATATTCATCTCGATTGAGGGCATAGAAGGCACAGGCAAGTCAACACAGGCAAGATTATTATCAGAGTATCTTTCAAAAAAAGGATATAAGACAGTGCTTACCGAAGAACCAGGAGGCACACCGATAGGCAGGCATATAAGAAAGGTGTTGCTTTCCACCAGGCATAAAAAGATGGATTATCTGACAGAACTCTTGCTCTATAACGCAGCCCGGGTTCAGCACATAAAGGAGAAGATAATCCCCGCAATTGAAGCCGGTAAGATTGTAATAACAGACCGTTTTAGCGATTCAACAGTTGCCTATCAAGGATTTGGAAGGGGAATCAGCTTCAAGCTAATAGATTCCCTTGATAAGACGGCAACGAACAGACTCAGGCCTGATATCACCATACTTTTAGACCTTGATGTTGAGACCGGACTAAAGAGAAACAGGCGCATTAACAAAAGGGACAGACTTGAGCTTGAAGACATTAAGTTCCATGAAAAGGTAAGAAAGGGTTATCTCAGGCTTGCAGCAAAAGAGTCTAAGAGAATAAAACTGGTTAAGGCCGCCAAGGGCATAAATGAAATACATGGGGAGATAGCAAAGGTGGTTGAGGCCTTTTTAAGTTATACTCGGTATTAGACAATGGGTAATATTTATGAAAAGTTAAAAACCAATTTGCCAGTTTTTTATTTATCTGGTTTTTGATATAATTGCACATATCTAATTTTAAAACGTAAAAAGGAATTCTACTGCCTTTGGCAGCATGAATGAGGTGTGAGAGGGGAAGCGAGGTGAAAATCCTCCGCTGCCCCGCAACTGTAAAGGGAACGAAAGCCATTAAAAACAGTGAATAGTGATTAGTGAATAGTAAAACTGACACTGAACACCGACACTGGCCACTGTCCCGATAAATCGGGATGGGAAGGCTGGCAAGTAGGATTGCCTCGGAAACGAGTCGCAACGACCTGAGTCAGGATACCCTCCATATCTCAAGACTAAAACCCTTCGAGGGAAGAGGAGGTTAGTTATGAGACACGATTCTGGTTAGCACCCTTGATTTTTTTCAATCTCAATCCCAATAACAAAATACGAAAGGAAAAAATTTTCATGAAAAAACTATTGTTTGTATTTCTGCAATTAATGCTTGTTTCCTCAGCATACGGGGCGGATTTTATATGCTATGTTACGCCTTCAAAACATCTTGGGCTTCCTTTCTCTGAAGATGTGAGAGGGTGGGGCATAGCCTCCCGGATTGCCGTGCACATAGGAGACATGGTAAAGCGTAGAGACACAGACAAAGACAAGCTTATGGCAAAGGCCAGAAGGGGAATGAAATGGCAGGCGACATAAAGAAGATTGTATTTGTCACAGGCGGTGCAAGAAGCGGGAAGAGCTTTTTTACAATGTCCGAGGCCCTGAAGATAAAAGGCAGGAAGGCATATATCGCCACAGCAGAGGCATTGGATGCGGAGATGAAAGAAAGGATTGAGAAACATAAAAAAGACAGGGGAGATGAATGGGATACCTATGAAGAGCCACTGGATATATCAGATGCCATTAATAAAATTAAGGACAAGTACAGCGTGATCTTAGTTGATTGTCTTACACTCTGGCTTTCAAACTTGTTGATTAACGATAAGGTTGTCGAAAAGGAGATTAGTCGGTTTTTAGATTCACTGTCTTCTACGAGTTGCACTCTTTATATTGTATCGAATGAAGTGGGAATGGGGATTGTTCCTGAGAACGAGTTAGCAAGGAGATTCAGGGACTTGGCAGGGATGCTGAACCAAAAAGCAGCAGAGATAGCTGATGATGTTTATATGGTGGTAGCGGGAATACCGCTGAAGATAAAAAGTTCAATTAAATAACGAATGAATGGGGGATTTATGATTTCAGGGACAGGATTGCAGATAGCATCAATAAACGGGAAATTCAACGAGCTTGCACAGAAAAGGCTTGATAATCTCACAAAGCCTCTCGGAAGCCTCGGAAGGCTTGAGGAGTTTGCAAAGAGGCTTGTGGCAATAACAGAAAACACGATGCCTGTTCTCGATAAAAAAGTTATATTCACATTTGCAGGAGACCACGGTGTTGCAGACGAGGGAGTCTCTGCATTTCCGAGGGAAGTGACAAGGCAGATGGTTTTCAATTTCCTGAACGGAGGCGCCGGGATAAATGTTCTTGCAAGGCATGCAGGCGCTGATGTTGTTGTCATTGATATAGGAGTGGATTTTGATTTTGACCCCTCTGTATCCCCCCTTGCCAAGGGGGGAATTAAAGGGGGGTTATTTGTTTCAAGAAAAGTAATCAGCGGAACAAAGAACATGCGAAAGGGGCCTGCCATGACGAGAGAAGAGGCTGAAAGATGCATTCATGCAGGAATTGCTCTTGCTTATGAATATTCAAAGAAAGGGTATAGAATTTTTGGCACAGGCGATATGGGCATTGCAAATACAACTCCGTCTTCTGCAATAGCAGCGGTTCTTACAGGAAAGACTGTATCAGAAGTGACAGGCAAAGGCACAGGAATAGGAGATGAGGCGCTAAAGAATAAAATTAAAGTAATCGAAGAGTCAATAGTTTTAAATAAACCTGATGCAAAGGACCCACTTGATGTCCTTTCAAAGATAGGAGGAGCAGAGATTGGAGGGATTGCAGGATTAATAATAGGCGCGGCATCAAAGAGGATTCCTGTTGTGGTTGACGGCTTTATATCAACTGCAGGCGCATTGGTAGCATACTGCATAGAGCCAAAGACAAGAGATTACATGTTTGCTGCTCATAATTCTGTTGAGATCGGCCATAAGATTATGCTCGAGAAGATTGGCCTGAGACCTATCCTTGACCTTGACCTGAGGCTCGGGGAAGGAACAGGCGCTGCGCTTGCGATGCTATTGATAGAGGGAGGACTGAAGATATACAAGGAGATGGCGACATTCGGAGAGGCAGAGGTTTCTGAGAAGGGTAATTAATATGATTTATAGTACGCAGGGGAAAACAATCTTTTCGCTCATTCTCGCTCCGATAAAATCGGGACTCCGAGGTTTTTGCCTCTCGACTTCAGATTATTTTGAGGTCTATCGGCAAAAAAAACCGCTCAAAGACAGTTTCCCCCTGCGTTATGAGAGTGAATAATGTTTAAACATTTTCTGATCGCATTACAGTTCCTTACCATTTTTCCGGTAAAGGTAAAAGGTGATATTACGGAAAATGATATGGCAAGGGCGTCTGTGTATTTTCCTGTTGCAGGAGCTTTTCAGGGGATTCTCGTAATGCTCGCTACGATGCTTCTCAGCAGGGTCTTTTCCACTGAGGTTACGAGCGGGATCATCGTTATTGTTCTGATAATAAGCAACGGAGGCTTTCACCTCGACGGAATTTCGGATACCTTTGATGCGCTTGCCGTGAAATCAAGCGGAATAAGGGAAGCAGACAGGGAAAGAAGGCTTGAGGTGATGAAGGACAGCAGGACAGGAGCAATCGGTGTAACAGCGCTTGTCCTCACAATACTGCTCAAATATCTTCTTATCGACAACCTGCTTCTTTATTCTGCGTCAATAACCAGATATTCATTGCTCTTTCTAATGCCCGTGTTTTCAAAATGGCTGATGGTTCCCGCAATGTATCACGGCACATCTGCAAGAAAAGACGGACTTGGAAGGATTTTTATTGAGAACATAAACAGGAAAGACCTTGTCTATTCGACACTGATTACGTTTTCCTTTGTTCTTTTGGTTGCAAAGCTATTGCAGAATACAGCCTATTCCAGGGTTACTGCATTCCTGTTAATTATATTATTTGCGGTCATTTATATATTTTGCCTGTTATCAGTGAGGTTCTGCAGAAGAATGTTCGGAGGACTTACAGGAGACACCCTTGGTGCATTAGGTGAGATTACAGAAATAATGTTTTTAATGGTGGCGGCATTATGGCTACAACACTCTATCTAATAAGGCACGGTGAGACAGAGGGCAGCGAGACAAAACGCTACAAAGGCAGCATTGATGTCCCACTGTCTGAAAAGGGAATAAGACAGATGGAACAGGTAGCTAAATATTTAAGCCAGAATATAGTCACCCCCACCCATCCCTCCCCCTCGAGGGGGGAGGGCAAGGGAGGGGGTGAAAATCATTCCAATAAACTGAATGCAGTTTACTGTTCTAATCTTAGCAGGGCGATAAAGAGCGCTGAGATAATAGCAAAGCCATACAATCTGAACCCAATCCAGATGAAAGACCTCAGGGAAAGAAGTTTCGGCATATGGGAGGGAATGTCTTTTACAGAAATAAAAGAGAAATACCCTCAGGAGTTTGAGGCATGGGCAACAAATCCGCTGAGATACAGTCCTATGGGCGGGGAGAGTACACTCGAGGTTAGAGATAGGGTGATAAATGTTTTAGACAAAATCATAAGTGATCAGATACATAAAGGGCATGACAGGATACAGGATACAGGATGCAAGATGCAGGACGAAAAAAATCATGAATCATGCATCATGAATCATGCATTTTCTTCAAACATTGCAATAGTTTCCCACGGTGGTGTTAACAGGATAATCCTCTGCCATATACTTGGAATACCTTTAGAAAACATCTTCAGGATTGAGCAAGACTATGCAGCAGTAAACATTATCGAGTTCTGGGACAAATATCCTGTTGTAAAACTTCTAAATGGAGGAATTGAATTAAAGTGACCGGTTTTTATTTTATGTTTTTCACTATTCACTTTTCACTGTTCACTATTCACTGTCTTTATGGCTAAGTCATTAATGATACAGGGCACTGGTTCAGGAGTTGGAAAGAGCCTTGTTGTTTCAGGTCTTTGCAGGATACTTAGTGACATGGGTATTAATGTCGCACCTTTCAAGGCACAGAATATGGCTCTTAACTCATTTATCACGAGGGATGGCGGTGAGATTGGGAGGGCTCAGGCATTGCAGGCAGAGGCGGCAAGGGTTGAGCCTTCTGTTGATATGAATCCCATACTCCTTAAGGCCTCGGGCGAGGCAGGTTGCCAGGTGATTCTTGATGGTAAGGTCCATTCTAATATGAGGGCAGATGAATACTATTCATTCAAGGATAAGGCATGGGATGCAGTGACAAAGGCTTATGAGAGATTATCAAAAAAATATGACCTGATAGTTATAGAAGGAGCCGGAAGTCCTGCTGAGATCAACCTTAGCAAGGATGAAGTTGTGAATATGAGAGTGGCAAGACACACAAATTCCCCTGTGATACTCGTTGGAGACATAGATAAGGGAGGAGTATTTGCATCCTTCTACGGAACTATCGGCCTTCTCGGCGGAGACGCAGATTATATCAGGGCATTCATCATAAACAAATTCAGAGGCGATATAAATATCCTCAATCCGGGACTCGATATGATATATGAGAAGACCGGAAGGCCTGTGCTCGGCGTGATTCCGTATCTCGGTGACCTCGGACTGCATGAGGAAGACGGAATTCCGCTTGAACGGCTAAAACGGTTTAAACAGTTTGAACAGTTTAAGTCCATAAAAATAACAGTTCTTGGTCTGAGATACATATCCAACTTTACAGACTTTGATCCATTTATGTATGAGCCTGATGTTGAACTTATCTATTCATTAAGAGATGCGGATATTGAGAATGCAGACCTTGTCATCATCCCCGGCTCAAAGAATACTGTAAAAGACCTCCTTTTTTTGAAGGAACACGGGATTGAGGAAAGCATTAAGAGGGCTGTAAAGAAGGGCCTTCCCCTTATCGGCGTCTGCGGCGGGTATCAGATGCTCGGGAAAAAAATTTATGACCCGCATGAAATGGAGAGCGGGCACAGGGAGATAGAAGGGCTTGGACTGCTTGATATCGAGACAACGCTTGAAAGAATTAAGACAACATGCCAGGTGGAAGCGGAATTAATACAACCGATGCAAGATACAGGATACACGATACACGATACAAGACAAAATAAAACAGGCAGCATGCAGCATGCATCCTTACCTCTAAAAGGCTACGAAATCCATATGGGAGTAAGCAGTGGAGATATAGGGTTATTTAAACTCAGAAGGCTTTTCTCTAACTCATCACTCGTCACTCGTCACTCGTCACTCGTTTTTGACGGCTCTCAAAAAGACAACGTCTGGGGCACATACATTCACGGAATATTCGACAATAATGTATTCAGACGTAATTTGATTAATGCGCTCAGGCTCAAAAAAGGATTGGCGCCTCTTGAGGAGACGATTGATTATGCAAGGCTGAGGGACGATTCTCTTAACAGCTGGGCCAAGATAATAAGGGACAGCATTGACATGAAATTTGTAGAGGGGCTGATAAATGGCTGAGACACTCCGTAATGTTTATGAGATTCTTTCGATGCCGTATTCATTGCTTGTCCTTGCATTTGTTCTTGACCTTTGCATGGGTGACCCTGAGTGGCTTCCACATCCTGTGAGGGCCATGGGATGGGCTATTCAAAAGCTGGAAAGTTTCCTGAGATATGTCTTGCAAATTTCAGGACAGAAATCACATATAGCAGAAAAAATTACCGGCTCTCTGCTTGCATTAATCATAGGCTGTTCTGCCTTTGGCCTGTTTTATCTTATTCCCTTCCCTATTCACTATCCCCTGTTCACTTCTTTTGTCCTGCTTTTAATAATGGTCTATCTCATATCAACAACGTTAGCAGTAAAGGGGTTAATAGATTCGGCTGATGATGTGATTGCGGCGCTGGCTGATAAAAATATTACTGATGCGAGGATTAAGGTTGGATACATCGTAGGACGTGACACAGATTCTCTGAATGAAAAGGGCATCATCAGGGCAACCATAGAAAGCCTTGCGGAAAATGCATCTGACGGGATAGTGGCGCCCGTATTCTACTTTGCAATCGGAGGTCTTCCATTGGCAATGACCTACAAGGCGATAAATGCCATGGACTCGCTGCTCGGATATAAAAATGAGAGATACAGATATTTCGGCTGGGCAGCAGCAAGGCTCGATGATATTGCTAATTACATCCCTGCAAGGATTACAGGGATTCTCATTGTTGTCTCATCAGGTGTTGTTTTCCGTTCACTGTTCACTCTTCACTGTTCACTGAAGACTATGTTTCGTGACGGTGGAAAGCATTCAAGCCCAAACAGCGGTGTACCGGAAGCTGCTATTGCAGGAGCTTTAGGCGTGAGACTTGGAGGTCCTTCAACATACGGAGGCGTTTCTGTAGAAAAACCTTATATAGGTGAAGATCTGACCGAAGATTATCTTTATGCCTCTGACAGGGCAATTAAAATAGTGAGGCTCACATCTCTATTTGGCGTTATTTCTGCAACAGTTCTGCTTTATGTGAGGTATGCAATATGACAGAGCATGGCGGGAATATATATTTGACAGCACAAGAAATTGGAATGCCTGAAGAAAAAATAATTGATTTCAGCGCACCCATAAACCCCCTCGGAGTTCCTAAGAGCGCAATCTCAGAGATAAAAAATACTGCAAAGTATCTTTTTAACTATCCTGACCCTGATGCAACTGAGTTAAGGCAGCATATTTCTAAATATCATGGCATAAATTCCGAATTCATTATATGCGGAAATGGGAGCACCGAATTAATTTATCTTATTGTGAGGACTTTGAAACCTAAAAAGGTTTTGATGCCTCAACCTACATTTTCTGAATATGAAAGGGCGTGCAAAATAAATTCAAAGTTTAAAATTCAAAATTTAAAGTTAGGAAAGGAGAATAGTTTTGATATAGAAACCGAAAGTTTTATTAAATTCATGAAAAATTGCGAGATGGCTTTTCTCTGTAATCCTAATAATCCTACTGGTAGATTGGTGAAGAGGACAGACGTTTTAAAGATAGCAGGCGCTGCAAAAAGACTTAAATGCTATCTTGTTGTTGACGAGGCGTTTATAGATTTTGTGCCTGAAGAGAGCGTAATCAGAGAGGTTGAAAAAAATCCTTATCTGATTGTATTACGATCTATGACAAAATTCTATGCATTGTCAGGGCTGAGAATAGGGTATGGCGTATTTCACGAAAATCTTGTCCAGAAGATTAAGGGATACAAAGAACCGTGGGCTGTTAACAGCCTTGCGCAAACAGCAGGGATTGCAGCTTTCAAAGATGCTGCATTCAAAAAAAAGACCTTCCGGGTAATCAAGCAGGAAAAAGATTTTCTGGAAAAGGAATTCAAAAAACTGGGGATCAGTTACATCCCGTCAGAAGTAAATTATTATTTATTAAGGTTAAGCCATACAAAGGAAATAGTATCCGCATTGAGAAACAAGGGCATCCTTGTAAGGGATTGTTCCAATTTCAAAGGACTTGATAATTCTTATATGAGAATTGCAGTGCGGTCAAGAAGAGAGAATGAAGTACTGATAAAAGAACTGTCTAAATTTTTAGATGTCATTCCCGCGAAAGCGGGAATCCAGAAAACAAATAAACTGGATTCCGCATCAAGTGCGGAATGACAGAAACGGCGAATTGTTGAAAGGCGAATTATGCGTGGCTTTATCATAGCAGGCACTCACAGCGGGTGCGGAAAAACGACCATAACGTTTGGACTTATGGCTGCCTTGAAGAAAAGGGGGCTGAAAGTCCAGCCGTTCAAGGCTGGCCCTGATTTCATAGACACAGGACTTCACAGGCTTGTAACAGGCAGACATTCAAGAAACCTTGATATATGGATGTGCGGAGAGAAATATGTCAAAGAGTGCTTTCATAAATATGCGGCTGATGCGGACATATCAATCATCGAAGGCGTTATGGGAATGTATGACGGCGAATACAGCACGGCAAAACTGGCAGGACTGCTTAACCTGCCTGTAATTTTAGTTGTTGACGCCTATGGCATGGCCGAGAGCGCAGGAGCGATTGTGAGAGGGTTTGTTTCTTATTCACCGATTCACCCATTCACCGATTCACCGATTCGGATAGCTGGAGTCATCTTCAACCGAGTGGCATCAGATAATCATTTCAAACGGCTGAAAGACAACGTACAGGTCGGAGACTCGACTCTACGAGATGTAACAGTATTAGGGTATCTGCCGAGAGACTTGGACTTTGAGATACCACACAGACACCTTGGGCTGACTGTTGCTGAAGAAACACCTATTGCTAAAGAGAATATTGCTAAACTTGCGGATTCCGTGCTGGAGCATATTGATGTGGAAAAAATAATAGAGCAGAAGATCCCAGCGCCATATGATACAGGGCAGAGCATTGCGTTATATTCTGTCATTCCCGCTTGTCGGGAATCTTTCTTAGCAGAAGGATTGCAGACAAGCCGCAATGACAAAAATACCATAATCGCCATTGCCTATGACAAAGCCTTCTGCTTTTACTATGAAGATAATCTGGATTTATTGAAAAATGCAGGCGCAGAGATTGTGACATTCAGCCCGCTTTCAGATAAAAAGATCCCTGACAATGTTGATGCAATCTATATCGGTGGTGGTTATCCTGAACTTTATGCCTATCAGCTCAGTAGAAATGCATCGATGCTAAGGGCTATCCGTAAATGGGCAGACTCAGGAAGACCGATTTATGCTGAATGTGGAGGGTTGATGTACCTTTCAAAAGGTATCTATGATTTTGAAGGAAACCTCTATAAGATGGCAGGGGTATTCCCATTTGAGACAATCATGAAGAAAGAGAGGGTAAGTCTCGGATATAGAGAGGTAAAACTGCTTAAGGATTCTATCCTTGGTAGAAAAGATGATGTCCTGAGAGGGCATGAATTTCACTATTCAGAAATAAAAGGGACAGCGAATAGAAAGCTCTCTATCATTGATAAAATCTACTCTATCAAAGATATGAAAGGACAGAACATTTATAAAGAAGGATTTAGATTTAAAAATACCCTTGCAAGTTATGTACATATTCATTTTGGTTCAAACCCTGATATTGCTAATAATTTTATAAATTTTTCTATGGAGACATAATGGATGCAATACTACTTTTAGGGCATGGAAGCAGGTTAACAGAAGCAAACAAAACACTTAAACAGATGGCTCATA
>JACQXE010000085.1 GCA_016208915.1 Nitrospirota bacterium
CGCAAATAGAGGCCTTTATGAAAACCGATTTCATCAAAGAGTTGCTTCAAAATCAAAAAGGGGAGAGTATAAGTTAAAATATAAAAACCGGACATTTCTAAATCGCCATAACATATAAATATGTATATATTGACATTCTATGAATATGTATGGCATAGTGTAACAGGTGTTGGCAAGTCTTTGTCAGATCTGAAGCTACAAAATTAGAGTATTTGTAGCATCTTTTGATGCTCTCCTCAATGGCGGGTTCAGATATAGCAAAGTCTTTATTATTAATAACATTAATGATGCAATGGCGTAATATGTACGCCCGTGAGGAAAAGAAAGATGAGCAAGAAGATTTATGTAGGGAACCTTGATTACAAGGTAGATGAAGAAACTCTTAAAGGCATTTTCGCCGAAATAGGAGAGGTAGAGTCAGCAAAGATTATAAAGGATCCTGCAACAGGCCGCTCAAAGGGGTTTGGCTTTGTAGAGATGGTATCCGATGAAGACGCTCAGAAGGCTATTGCAAGCCTTAATGGAAAGGCGTTCAATGACAGGGCTCTGACAGTAAATGAAGCGCGTCCTCAGACAGACAGACCGAGAACAGGCGGCGGAGCCGGAAGGGGTGGTTTTGGCAGCAGCAGGGGTGGAAGGAAACCAGGCAATTGGAGATAAGAGTAATCGGAAATGATATTGAAGGAGCTATAAAACTTCTCAAACGAAAAATACAGAGGGACGGCCTTATGAAGGAACTGAAGGAAAAACGGTTCTACGAAAAACCCTCTGTAAAAACAAAACGGAAACAGAGAGAGGCACAGAAGAGAAGACGCAAGAGCCTTAAATTAAGAAATCAAGTCAGAACAGTTTCTAGAACCACATAGAACGCTAACCGATTTTTTGTCAGGCAGTTTTTGACAAATCACTATGCCATTCGTGTTTGGAGAAGAAAAGATAGAAAAATACAGGAGAATAATAGATGTACAAAAAGTTTTATGAGTTTGGATTATCAGATTCAGTGCTGAGTTCGCTGTCTGATATGGGTTTTGAAGAGCCTACACCGATACAGAAGATAACTATTCCACTAATCCTGAATGGACAGGACATAGTAGGTCAGGCGCAGACCGGCACAGGTAAGACTGCTGCCTTCGGTATCCCGATAATAGAAAAAGGGAAAAGAAGCAAGGTTCCATATGCTATTGTGATTGTACCAACGAGAGAACTAGCAGTGCAGGTGGCCCAGGAGCTAAACAAGATCGGCCAGAAAAAAGGCATCCTGTCCGTTCCGATTTATGGCGGTCAGTCTATTGAGAGACAGTTCTTGAGTCTTAAAAAAGGTGTTGATATTGTAGTTGGCACGCCCGGCCGTGTGCTTGATCACATCAGGAGGAAGACGCTTATTCTAAGAGAGATAAAAATCACAGTTCTCGATGAAGCTGATGAGATGCTGAACATGGGGTTTATCGAAGACATAAAGAAAATACTGAAGGAGATTACGGAACAAAGGCAGACATTGCTCTTCTCAGCGACAATGCCTCAGGAAATACGCAATATAGCGATGAAGTATATGAACCATCCCGAGAACGTCTACGTTAATGCTTCTGATATGGTTGTCGCTAAGATCAAACAGGTCTTCTATGAGGTGAGGGAAGAGGATAAGATGAAGGCCCTTACGAGATTGCTTGATGTCGAAGACCCTTCTTTGACTCTGATTTTTTGTCATACTAAGAGAGAAGTGGATGATATATCTGGGAAGCTGCAGCAGATGGGGTATTATGCAGGAGCGATTCATGGAGATTTTACCCAGTCGCACAGAGACGAAGTTATGGGGAAGTTCAGAAAGGGAGAGATAGATATCCTTGTTGCGACTGATGTTGCTGCGCGCGGACTTGATATCCCTGATGTTTCTCACGTAATAAACTACAGCATTCCCCAGGACCCCGATGGTTATATCCACAGGATAGGAAGGACGGGCAGGGCAGGAAAATCAGGAATAGCATTAACCTTCATAACTCCGAGGGAGTACAGACAGCTAAGGCTTATAGAGCAGACAGCAAAAACGAAGATAAAGAAGGCCCAGTTACCGACAAAGGATGAGGTAAAAAAGGCCAGGGCAGATGAAGTGATTGCTGATCTCGGGCAGGAGATTTCCAAGGGGAAGCATTCAAAATATATAAGTCTTGTCGGGGAACTCTCTGATAAGTATTCATCCCAGGACATCGCTGCAGCGGCTCTGAGCATTATGTTTGGAGATATGGCTGATGATATTGAAGATCTCGGCGAAAAACATCAGGGCACGCGAAGCGGCTTTGTGCGGCTATTCATGACTATAGGACGGAAAGACAAGATAAAGGTTGTGGATATAGTCAGATCCATATCAGCAGAGGCTGGCATTCCAGCGAATAAAATCGGGAATATCGCTCTTTTCGATACCTTCAGTTTTGTGGAAGTCCCTTCAGACCTTGCAGACAGGGTTGTGAGCGCCATTAATAATGTCATGCTGCACGGAAGAAAGGTAAAGGTACAGCATGCACGAGAGAAAAGGTAAATGTAGCTAACCTTGACTTGCCCTTAAATTAATCATTATAATTTCAGCGAAGAAAGAATATCTAAAAATAAACCTCCCCGCCGCAGAGATGGCGGGGTATCTTAAAATAATTTAGCCGTCATGTTGTCATTCCCGCGCAGGCGGGAATCCAGAAAAACAAAAATCTGGATTCCGCATCAAGTGCGGAATGACAGAAATAGGAAACCACACAGCAGAGACTGTGGGGTATTAAAAACAATTAATAAACTTTATCGCATTTATCTTGTGTTGCTGCAAAGAGAGCATCATGGAAGAGACAAATGAACTCATAGAACAGCGTATCAAGAAACTTGATGAACTCAAGACGCTTGGGATCGAGCCGTTCGGCGGAAGCTTTGATGTAAAAGACTCTGCAGCAGACCTGTCGAATAAATACGGCTCTGTCACAAAAGAGGAGCTTGAAGCATCACCTGTTACTTGTGTGCTTGCAGGAAGAATCATCATGATGCGTGATTTCGGGAAGGCTGCCTTCGCGCATGTGCAGGATGCAACAGGCAGAATCCAGATCTATTTCAGAAAAGATATCCTCAATGAAAAATATAGCGTAGTCAAAAAACTTGACATCGGCGACATCATCGGCGTCAAGGGAAAACTCTTCAGGACAAAGACGAATGAGCTTACGATAGAGGTCGATAATCTCACATTCCTTACGAAATCTCTGAGACCTCTGCCTGAGAAATGGCACGGACTGAAGGACATAGAGACGAGATACAGACAGCGGTATGTTGATTTAATCGTTAATCCTGAGGTGAAAGAGACATTCAAGAAAAGAAGCGCAATCATTAAGGCAGTGAGAGATTTTCTTGAGGCAAAAGGTTTTATTGAAGTTGAAACTCCAATGATGCACCAGATACCAGGCGGCGCAGCAGCAAGACCATTTAAGACACATCACAATGCACTTGATATAGATCTATATCTCAGGATTGCGCCGGAACTCTATCTCAAGAGACTGATAGTCGGCGGTTATGAAAGGGTTTACGAGCTGAATAAAAATTTTAGGAATGAAGGGATTTCAACAAAACATAACCCCGAATTTTCAATGCTCGAATTTTATATTGCTTACAAGGACTATAATTTCCTGATGTCTTTCACAGAAGAAATTATTCCCTATATTGCAGAGAAGGCGATAGGCGCGATTAAGGTTCCTTTCGGAGATGATGAGATAGATTTCACTCCTCCATGGCCCAAGATATCTTTCCGTGATGCACTTACACAGAAGGGAGCGCCCGCAGCTATCATGAATAACACAGAGAAGGCGGTTGCCTGGGCACGGCAAAACAGGATCGAAGTCGAAAAGGACGCATCGCTCGGCAAGATCCTTGATGAGATTTTTAAGGAAAAGGTTGAGCCATATCTTGTGCAGCCTACATTTATCATAGATTACCCTGTTGAGCTTTCGCCTTTGGCAAAGAGAAAAGCTGATAATCCTGAACTTGTCGAGAGATTTGAACTCTTTATTGCAGGCAGGGAGATTGCAAATGCATTCTCAGAGCTGAATGACCCCATGGACCAGCGAGAAAGATTTCAGAAGCAGGTCGAGGCAAAAGAGAAAGGCGATGAAGAGACGATGTGGATGGATGAGGACTTTGTGCGGGCATTGGAGTACGGAATGCCTCCTGCAGCAGGAGAAGGAATAGGCATTGACAGACTCGTTATGATTCTTACAAACTCACAATCAATAAGGGACGTAATACTTTTTCCGCAGTTGAAACCCGAAGTATAAGCAACAAATTTTTCAAGGCAGGATATAGTATTTTCGCTTTAGCCTCGGCGTCTCCTCTTCTCCTCGGCGAACCCGCCTGAGTGCGGGGGCGACCCGCCCGAGGCGGGAATCCGCCTGAGGCGGACATTCTCGGTCGAAATAACCTGTGAGGCAAAATAAAGCCGCTCAAATACCATATCCTGTCTATTTGAATATAGACTGATTACCCAAAAACAGAGATAGAAAATTGTCCTCTCAGTAAATCCCCCTCCCCTTGCAGGTTGTCCGACAATTTGGCAATCATTAAGTGGTAGAATAGATGTCAAAACATTCAAAAGGAGTGCAACAGATGGCATATATGCAGTCATACAAAGACCAAACATGGTTGCTTCCACCAAGCATAGAGGATCTTATACC
>JACQXE010000028.1 GCA_016208915.1 Nitrospirota bacterium
AGTGTTTTCGAATATATTGAAATGTTCTATAATCGGCAGAGGAGGCATTCAGCCCTGGGATACCGTTCACCGGTATCATTTGAGCTGGAGGCTATGGCAGCCTAACTTAACTTAGTGTCCGTAAAAACGGGGGAAGATCAGCAGAAGAAACGGAGAGAATTAGAAGGGTTGCTCGGTCAGGCAAATTAAACGAACTCAAGTCCGTGAAAGTAGATTTATTTCTTATCTCCAAAAAGGACGAAGTGTTTATGTTTGACCTTAAAACTGTGAAGCCTAATAAAGGGGATTTTATTTCCTATAAACGGAATATGTTGGAGTGGTTAGCAGTGTATTTCTATCAACATCCAAAACCAGAAGTTAATACGCTCATATCAATTCCTTACAACCCTTACGAGCCAGAACCATATAAACGCTGGACCATGAAGGGGATGTTGGACTTGAAAAAGGAAGTAAAAGTCGCAGAGGAATTTTGGGATTTTCTTGCCGGCGAAGGAACTTACAAAGACCTGCTTGATTGCTTTGAAAAAGCAGGTATAGGGTTAAGATCTGAAATAGATGCTTACTTCGCTAAGTTCAATCAGAAATAATAAAAATGCACAAGCCCATTGTTCCCCACATATTTGAAATAACAAAAAGACTAAGAAAAGAATATAAAGATTTTGCCCACTATAATAAAAAAAATCCTTTGGACGAACTTGTTTTTATGCTTTGCAGTGTTAAGAGAAGCGAAAAAGTATATCTCAATGCTTTCAGAACTCTTAAACGTGCCTTCCCGAAATATAAAATGCTTGCCGATACTCCTGTAAGGAAGGTCAGTCAGATAATTGCTTGGGGAGGCCTCCAAAATCAAAAAGCCATGGCTGTCAAGGCAATTATAAGAACTCTAATAAAGAAATTTGGTAAACCAACGCTTGCTCCTCTAAAGAAAATGTCGGATGAAGAATGTGAACAGTTTCTTTCTTCTCTCCCTGGGGTTGGGAAAAAAGTAGCCCGTTGTGTGATGCTCTATTCACTTAAGCGACGAGTATTTCCGGTAGACACACACTGTTGGAGAGTTGCTAATAGGGTGGGATGGAACAAAAAGACTTGTAATAGCGAAAACTGCTCCGTAAAAGATATGGACTTTTTGCAAGAGCTTATCCCTCCCACAATACGCTTCTCCTTACATGTAAATATGGTTTCTCACGGAAGAAAAATCTGCACTGCACGTTCTCCAAAATGTAAGGCTTGCGCAATAACCCGTTACTGCTCGAAAATTGGATTGTAAGATGTTATTATGGGAGCAACCTAATGATAAGGGCAGAGCTTTCTAAAAAGAAAAAACAATACAAGCATCGAAGGGAATGTTTATTACTATCTTGATGGTGATGTTGCTGTTGAAAATCACGGCTGGGAAGAAGTTAAGGACATGCAGCAGATAATAGACAAACTTCTCTGCTAACAAAACGCATAACTACTGAGATAAGACTAAGGGGACGCATAGGACAGATGGGACAATATAAATGAACAAGATAAACGATAAATCAAAACCAAATCTAATTCCTCCGCATGGAGGCTATCGAAAACTAAAATCGTATCAGACCGCTGAAATCATTTATGACGCCACAGTGGCATTCTGTGACAAGTTTATCAGCAAACGGTCGCGCACGCATGATCAGATGGTGCAGGCAGCGCGCAGTGGCAAGCAGAACATTGCCGAAGGCAGCATGGCCTCTGGCACTTCAAAGAAGACTGAGTTGAAACTTATTGGCGTTGCCAGGGCAAGTCTCGAAGAGCTATTGCTTGACTACCAGGATTTTCTGCGACAGAAGGGACTGATGCTCTGGGAGAAAAGTCACCCGAAGGCACAGACAATCAGGAAGCTTGCATGGGAAAAGAATAAGTCGTATAGGACTTATAAGACATATATTGAAAAAGAAATTCCTGAAACTGCTGCCAACACCATTATCTGTTTGATTCATCAGGCGAATTATCTGCTTGACCAGCAGTTGCGACAACTTGAGAAGCAATTTCTTGAAGAAGGCGGATTTACTGAAAAACTTTATCAGTCACGACAACAGGCCAAGAGAAAATTATAAAATTGGTAAAAGGAATAACAAAAAAGAAGGACAATAATATGCCGAATAGTCAGCAAGAGGTTAAAGTGCATTTCCCAAACGAAATTGTTGGAGGTGTATATGCAAATAATATGATTGTAACGCATACAAAAGAGGAATTCATATTGGATTTCCTGATGGTGGCTCCCCCAGAGGGCAGGGTGAACGCAAGGATAGTTGTCAGCCCCGGACACATGAAAAGAATCTTTGAGGCTCTGAAGGAAAATATCTCTAAATATGAAAATAATTTTGGAACTATAAAAGCCGCGGAAACGCCGAGAGGTGAGATAGGATTTAAAAAATAAGCATTTAGGAGCTAAAATGCCCCGTAAATTACCTGAGGAATTCGAGGGAAAAAACCTTATCCCGCTCTGCATTGCGTCTAATCTGAGCGAAGCAAAGAGGATAGAATCGATTCTCGATAAGAAGAACATAGATTACACGTTTGAAATCACACCCATTACAGAACAAAGCGTTTTTAGTGTTCTCTTCGGAGGAATCAAAGACGGAGTCATGTTCCTCGTCCCTTCAGAACAGACTAGTCTCTGCAAAGACATATTGGCAAAAGAAGGATTCGCAAGTCTTCCTATTGAATGACGTGTTTGAACAATAGTATTATTTCGATGTTAAAGCGATTGGATAAGTGAGAAATGGAATGAAAGAGATTAGTATCAAGGCAGTAATCATCGGACTTTTGGTGGATATAGGAGGAACGTTTGCATTCTCCTTTGTCTTTGGTATTCTTGCTGCGCTGCTCTTGTTGGCAACGGAAAGGGATATCAAGGAGCTCGAGACAATCTCGGAAACGCCCGGGTTTCTCGTGCCATCGCTCTTTGTAGGATTGTTATTCACCTCACTGGGCGGATATGTGGCAGGCCGTATTGCAAAGCAGGCAGAGATAAAGAACGCCTTTGCCTTGGGCATGACGTCTGCAACCTTAGGAGTGATGTTTATGATTTTCTTGCCTGATGCCAAACCAATCTGGCTTGATTTCGCAGGTCTTTCCCTCATCATCCCCTTTGCCCTTATTGGAGGATATGTATGTATGAGAACCAAGGAGAAAGATTTGCAAAGATGAATCGATGCAGGAAGGTACTTTTCGGTTTCTGCATTCACATTTATGATATCAATGGTTTTTAAATACTATAAACGCCTGACAGTGACCCAGCGGCGTGTGTACGAAAAGAGCGATAAAGTCACTTCTGTTCAGATCCAGAATGCCGCTGAACTTTATCCACTCGTTAGAGAACTGGATAGAGCGCTTACAGAGGAAAACAGAGATAAGATAGAGATCCTCTGCCAGAGACTTATCTCAGCGCTTGCAACCAGACTGAAAACTCCTCAAGTTACGGTAAAGGTTCTCGCAGTAAGGCCTCACAATGCGTATGGCGAGTTGCATGGGTTGTACAAGCCTTTACAAAAAATGCACCCTGCAATTATGACCGTATGGATGAAGACTGCACAGCAAAAAAGGGTTGTTGCCTTCAAGACCTTTCTGAGGACGCTTCTTCATGAGATATGTCACCACCTTGACTATGAATATTTCAGACTCCCTTATTCTTTTCATACCGAAGGCTTCTATAAACGCGAGTCGAGCCTTTTTCATCAGCTTGTAAATGATAACTGATAGACAGAAGCGCCGGCAATATTGACGTCGGAAAATGTTAAAATGTAAAACCTTAGATTTTCAAAATCAAGTTTGACTTTTATAAACATGAAAAATCAGATTAAATATCTTCAGAATCTGTTCTATGACTTGTTAAAAGATTATGGAAGAGTATTCATAATCGTAAAATATTCTGCTCACACCATTATTGGCAAAAGAGGATTTACAGATGAGGAAAAAGAGAAGGGTTTGGTTCTGGTATTTAGCAGCAGCAACCACAGAGCTGTACAGTGGACCGAGGATGGAAGTATTGTAACCACGCTTGGCTTTGGCGCAGGAAACAGGACTGAAAACTGCTTTGTCCATTGCGATGATATAGCGGCAGTATATTCTCCTGATGCAAAGGTAAAAACTGAAAGATGGGACATGTTGGAACTTGCAGATTCATCATTTGAATCTAAGAAGACAGGGAGACGTAAAAAAGGTGATTCTCCGGATAAAAATGTAATATCACTGGATGAATTCAGAAGAATAAAGATCTGAGATATAAAATATGCCGAAACAATTTTGTTGAACTTAGAACGATTTTTATGATAGCTTTTATCTATGGAAGAAAAACGTCAGTATAAGAGGATTACAGTAAAGGAAATCGCAGGCAGTATGTTCTTTGCCTCCAAGGTCGAAATAATAAATATAAGTCTTGGAGGAGCAGCAATCCAGCTAAATAAGAGCCTTGCACTCGGCAAGGAATACTCCATTAAGCTCGAAAATCAGGGCAGGAAGATAGAACTCAACGGCATAGTCGTTTGGTCTGTGCTAAAGGGCTCTAAGAAGCAGCCTTACGGCGATGTCGTTCCCATTTATCAAGTAGGCGTCAAATTCAATGATACACTTCCACCTAAGGCAGTTGAGCTTATAGGATTTATAGAGACGAATCAACGCATAGAGAATGAAAAGAGGCTGAGGGGAGTGAGATTCAAGATAAGCCGTTCGAAGGGCGCAATGCTTGATTACTCATTTGATTATAGGGTAAAACTCATCAGCCAGAGCGGCATGCTCATAGAAACCATGCAGGCCTTTAAACCTGAAGAGAAACTTCCCATGGAGATAGTTCTTAAAGGAGGCAGGCCTGTAAGATTCATAGGGAGAGTCGCCTCATGCACAGAGATTAAGGACAAACATCCCGTGCGTTATGATATGGGAGTGGAGTTTATCCAGATAGCTGATAATGACAGGGCTGAGATTAAGGCATACATCAAGTCAATAAGCGCTTAAGCTGGTCTTGTAGTTTTAAGTTCAGATAAAAAAATAATCATAAATTCTTCTTGACTTTTCTTTTAATTGAACTATCCTTATATTTATAACCCCTTTAAAATATCATGCTTATTAACAAAGGTTTAGGCCAGTTTTACCCCTTAAAAGGAGGTGTTAGATGGAGGAAAGCCGTCGAGAGTTTTTCAAAAAAGTTGCAGGCGGGCTTATCGCAGGCGCAGCAGTCATAACCGTTACGAAAAAAGCAGATACGCAGACAAAAGTGGAGCTTCCCACACCGGAAGATGCTGCAAAGAGGTATAAAAAATACCTTGCTGTGGATCCGCTTATAAGAATGCAAGCAGAGCTGAAAGAGTCTGTTAAAAAGCCTGAGAAAAGATGGATAATGGTTATTGATTTAAGGAAATGTGTGGGCTGTCATGCCTGCACCGTTGCATGCATGGCAGAGAATAAACTGCCACCAGGAATAGTCTATCGTCCAGTGATGGATGTGGAGACGGGACAATACCCAAATGTGAGCCGCAAATTTACACCGAAGCCATGCTTCCACTGCGAAAACCCCTCCTGTGTGCCTGTGTGCCCTGTGGGCGCAACATGGAAGAGAGAAGATGGTATTGTTGTGATTGACTATAACAAATGTATCGGATGCAGGTATTGCTTAATTGCCTGTCCTTATAATGTAAGGGTATTTGACTTTGGCTATAAGGATTATCTTACAGGCTTCCCTGCATCTGAGGGGCTTATCTTAGGACAGGAAGGGCTCAATCCTTTTAATGAAAAACCAAGCCTTGAATATAATAAAAAATGGAAAAGGGAAGGTCATAAATCTCCTGTCAGCAATGCAAGGAAATGCCACTTCTGCATGCACCGAATATCAGCAGGGATGCTTCCTGCGTGCACAGTGACATGTATAGGAAGGGCGACATATTTTGGAGATAAACTAAACCCAAATAGTCTTGTCTCTGAGCTTGTTAAGAAACCCAATGTTATGAGGCTGAGGGTGGAATTGGGGACAAACCCGCAGTGCTATTATCTTGTATAGGAGGTGAGATATGATAAAAAAGATTATCTGGTCAGTAATAGGATTAGTTATAGGCGTAGTCTTGCTTGTCATTGGAGGCATCGCATTCAGCAAGCTGCTGAAAGAAGGGCATATCATTACCAATTATACAAGTTATGTGCCATGGGGCCTTGGTGTAAGCTGGTATGTATATCTGGTATGGCTTGAGGTAGGGACCCTTTTGTCTTTTGCTATTCTTGTTTATATCTTTGGCTTAAAACACTTAAAATCAATAGCTACAATCCTTTATCTTTCAGGATTCCTGATCCTTACATCTGCGGTTTTAACCATTCTTATGGATATTGGCAAGATGCAAAAGGCATTTGACATCTTCTTTAAACCACATTTCAGCTCAATGATAGCGTGGATGGCATGGATGCATGTAGCTTACTCAGGAGTTGTGGGATTGGAGCTGTTAATCTCAATACTAGCAAATAGAGGGGCGAAATTCGCTATCTATATAGATACTGCGTTTGGTTGGATCCCAGGCATGGTTTCGATAGTGGCAGGAACGGTTCTTATAAGCATAATCGGAACACTTTTCTCAACTGTAAGCGGGATGGCAGCATGGAGAGGAGGTTCATTGCCGTTACTTTTTTTGCTTTCATCACTTGTTGCAGGGATCGCACTTTTGAGTATCATTTATATTGCATTCAGCCCTGATAAGGGAACTGATGTTTACTCAAGGGTTGTAAAGAGCCTTGGCAAAACAACTCTCGCTTTTATTGTTATTGCAATGATTGCAGGTTTTGGGGTTTCTGTTACACTTAGGACGTCTGTTATTGATGCATACTTCTCAGGAGCATATAATGCAATATGGGCGGTTATATTAGGATTGGTTATCCCAATTATAATCCTGCTTTTACAATTGACAAGCAATGCACAGAAAAGCTGGTATATGCTAACGGCGGCTTCAATCTTGATGCTCATATCTCTATGGGTGATACCCTATAATGTCATCATCAATCCCCAGATGGTAGAACCAATTCCAGGAATAGCAGAGGCTTTCTTACATGAAAAACTAACTTATCTCTATACTCCATCCAGGACAGAAGTGGCGCTGAATATGTTGCCGATAGGAATAGCTATTTTGGGATTTACACTCGGATATTGGATACTCAATTGGATTTCACCGTTGAAACCAACTGCTGGAAAGGAGGTGTAAAGTGAGTGGTAAAAACAAAAAAGGTCTAACCCGCCGCGATTTTTTGAGAGCTGGTGCTGCCGCCACAGGCGGAGCTGTTTTAGCCTCATCAGTGCCAGGATGGCTTGAATCTGTTACAAAGGCATTAACGCAGCCTATGGGTCAAGAGATATTATACGAGCTGGGAAAACCTGAGAATCAGATATACACAGTTTGCCAGAACTGCAATACCGGTTGCAGCATTAAGGTTAAGCTGCTTGATGGCACCCTCATGAAGATTGAGGGCAGTCCATATGCTCCGTCAGGAATGCTCCCCCACGTTCCATATAACACTTCCCCTTTTGATATGGCAACAACTGATGGCCATATCTGCCCAAAGGGCCAGTCGGGCCTTCAGATAGCATATGACCCATATAGAATAACAAAAGTACTTAAAAGAAACGGCCCTCGTGGTTCAATGAAGTGGAAATCTATTCCATTTGACCAGGCAATAAAAGAGATTGTAGAAGGCGGGAAAATATTTGCTGATATCGGTGAAAAGCAGTATATAGAGGGCTTAAAAAAGATAAGGGCGCTTACAGACCCTGATCTTGCAAAGAAGATGGCAGATGAGGCAGGCAAAATTACAAAGGAAAAAGACGCTGAAAAGAAAAAAGAGCTCATCAAAAAATTCAAAGAGACTTTTAAAGAACACCTTCATGTTCTCATTAACCCCGACCATCCTGATTTGGGGCCGAAGAATAATCAATTCCTTTATTTCTGGGGTAGGGCAAAGGCAGGCAGGAGCGACTTCAGAGCAAGGGTTACCGACAATTTCGGCACTGTAAATGCACACGGGCATACTACAGTCTGTCAGGGGAGCCTTTATTTTGCAGGCTATGCAATGAGCACCCAATGGTATTTTGAGGAAAAGGACAAAAAAGAAAAATGGGGGAAGGCTTCTAAGGCTTACTGGCAAGGAGATGCAGGACACAGTAATTTTGTAATATTTGTCGGCACAAATCTATTTGAGGCAAATTATCCGCCAATGCGAGCTCAAAAGGTGACAGAGGGAATTGTAGAAGGAAGACTTAAGTTTGTAGTTATTGATCCAAGATTTTCAAAGACTGCTGCTAAGGCGTGGAAATGGATGCCTGCAAAGACAGGCGAAGAGGCTGCCATTGCAATGGGAATGATAAGGTGGATAATAGATAATAACCGATATGATGAAAGATACCTGAAGAATGCTAATAAAAAAGCTGCTGATAACGATGGCGAACCAACATGGTCCAATGCCTCATGGCTTGTAAAGATTGAGGATGGAAGACCAGGACATCTGCTTACTACAAAGGATTTAGGCCTGCCTTCTGTTAAGAAAACAGGCAAGGTGAAGGACAAGGAAGAGGAATATGATTTTTACCCATTCATAGCCATGCAAGGGAATAACCCTGTACCATTTGATCCCAATGATAAGAAAATTGCAGTTGAGGGAGATCTTTTTGTCTCTACCACAGTGCAGGGTTTAGATAAGGACAAAAAACCTGTGGATATTCAGGTAAAGAGTGTGTTGCAGATTATATACGAAGATGCGGTAAAAAATACCCTTGATGGGTGGGCTAAGATTGCAGATGTAAAACCTGAGGAGATAGCTGAGCTTGCAAGGGAGTTTACCTCTTATGGAAAAAGGGCTGTGGTGGATGTACATCGTGGGGTATCACAGCATACCAATGGCATTTATAACTGCATGGCATGGTGGACGTTGAACATACTCATTGGCAACCTTGACTGGAAAGGCGGCGCCTGCTGGGCAGGAACATACCCGCATATGGGGGATAAGGAAGGACAGCCCTTTGATGTTGCAAAGCTTAACCCTGGCAAGATTGCCAAATGGGGTACTACAATAATCAGGCACGGTGAGAAATATGAGGAATCCACTCTTTTTAAGGGCTATCCTGCGAAGAGGCAGTGGTATCCCCATGCCTCTGACATATATCAGGAGATTATTCCGTCAATGGGTGATAGATACCCTTACCCAATAAAGGCAGCATTCATGTATATGGGGTCTCCGGTTTATTCCTGCCCAGGCGGCGCTGCTATGATCGAGATTCTAAAGGATACAAAGAAGGTTCCACTTTTCTTTGTATCTGATATAACCATTGGCACAACATCCATGTATGCCGATTATATTTTCCCTGATATAACATATCTTGAAAGGTGGGAATTTCATGGATCGCATCCGAACAACACCATAATGCAGCAGCCTGTTCGCCAGCCATCTATGTCTCCGTTGGTAGACACATGCAAGGTCTATAAAGAGGAGATGCCTATATGTCTTGAGTCAATGCTCCTCGCAATAACAGAAAGATTGGGACTCAAGGGATTTGGGCCCGAGGGCTTTGGTTCAGGAATGCCATTAACAAGGCCTGAACATTTTTACCTAAAACTTGTAGCTAATTTAGCAGCCGGTGACAAAGACGATACAGTTCCATCTGCGTCTTCAAAGGAGATAGAGCTTTTTACAAAAGCCAGAAGACATCTGCCAAAGACGATATTCGACGTGGGCAAATGGAAACTGACCGTCGGGCCTGACTGGTGGCCAAAGGTAGTTTATGTCCTTAATCGCGGGGGCAGGTTTATGGATTTTGATAAGGCATTTACAAAAGATCAGCTTAATGTGGGATATAAAAAGCTAGCCTTATTATATAACGAGAAGATAGCAACAACAAAGGATGCAATGACAGGGAAATACCTCACCGGCCATGGCGCTTATACCCCTTCAAATTTAGATTTCCTCAGAAGACCCATTAAGGATGATTTGAGCTATGATATGGTATTAATAACCAACAGAGATATACTCCAGACCAAGTCAAGGACAATCTCCTCCCCCTGGCTGAGGGCAGTACTACCGGAAAATTTCCTTTATATCAACTCAGTGGATGCAATAAGACTTGGCTTTAAGAGTGGCGATAAGGCTAAGGTAACGTCTGCAACAAATCCAGAGGGGGAATGGGATCTCGGCCCTGTCGGCAAAAGACAAATGATAGGAACGATAAAAGTAATTGAAGGGATAAGGCCAGGGGTTGTAAGTTTCCCAATTGGTTGGGCCCACTGGGCAACAGGAGCTGAAGATTTTGAAATTGATGGCAAGACCTTTAAAGGCGAGAAGGAAAGAGCAGTTGGAATTAATGCAAATGCAGCCATGAGGCTTGACCCTGTGATAAAAAATACCTCAATCAGCGACCCTGTCGGAGCCAGTGTTGTTTTCTATGACACAAGGGTAAAACTGGTAAAGGTTTAGAAAATTGTAAATTGATAGAAAGGAGGCTGTGATGAAAAGATATATTTTCCCCTTTGTCACAATATTTTTTATGATGACATTATGGGCCGGGGTGAACATAGCATATGGCTCGGATGAAGGGGATGCAAAAAGGGGAGAGATTCTTTTTCGCTCTCCTCTTTTATTGGGAACAATACCCATTAGTTGCGCCACCTGCCATCCAGACGGACAGGGACTTGAGAGGACATGGGGGAAGAAAGAATTTGTAGTATTGGGTGATAAAGTTACACGGCTTGAAGCAGTTATTGATTTCTGGATAGTTAATATCCTGAGAGGTAAGGGGATCAAATATGATTCCCAAGAGATGAAGGACCTTAAGTCTTATATAAAATCTTTATATGGTAAAACAGAGAGGCCTTTGCCTAAGGCAGTTCCATTGGAAAAATTTGATGTGCCTGAGTTTTACCCATAAGCATGTCTGAAAAAATACATAGGATCCCAGAAATGTTAAGGCCCCTCATTAAGCTTACGGTAGGGATCATAGCGCTCATCTTTATAAAAATATTAATGGCGATTACCCTTCCAACGTTTGATGAGGGAGCGCCCATTGGGTTTACAAGGATATTTTTTCTTTGATACTTGGCAGAAATCTCTATATATACTCACTGATATTTCTTGTGGTAGTGGTAGTTTTGACTATAATATTAGGTACAAGGATATATAAGAATTTTGAGAAGATGATGGATCTTTTATTTGAAAAGACAAAGACAATCCCTGATCTCATTCGCAGGATCGAAAGGAAAGAGGGTAGCAGGTGAAATTGAATTTTGAATCGCTTTTGGAGGAGTCTCTGAAGTTCCATGGACACATATGCCCTGGCCAGGTGCTCGGTGTGAGGATGTCTATGCTTGGGCTGAAGAAGATAGGTATTGAAGACCCCAAAGGCAAGGACAGAAAAAATCTCATCGTCTTTGTAGAAATGGACCGATGCGCGACCGATGCTGTGCAGTCTGTTACAGGATGCACTCTCGGCCACAGGACGATGAAATTTATGGACTATGGAAAAATGGCTGCAACCTTTTTGAATCTTAGCACAAGCAAGGCAGTGAGAGTTATTGCAAGAGAGGATTCCAGACAGATAGCAAAAAAGCATTTCCCCGGGAATGAAGACAAATATGAAACGCAACTCAAGGCATATAAGATAATGACTGACGACGAACTCTTTGACGTAATGGATGTAGATGTGAAGATAAGATCTGAGGATATGCCAGGCAGACCATTGAAAAGGATTAAATGTGACATATGCGGAGAATATATACAGGACAGCAGGGAGATTGTCAGAGAAGAAAGTGTGCTCTGCAGACCGTGCGCTGAAGGCGGATATTGTTCATGCAATAATCAGGATTTTTTATTGCAGACCGCTATGCAAAAAAGTCATAACGGTTTAAAGATTAAATCAAAACTCTGGATAGAGATTGAAGGAGAGCCTGTTTTTGGCAGGGGGAGAAGGTTTCTGCTTGAGGCGATAGATAAACACGGCTCAATAAATCAAGCGGCAAAAGAGATAAGCATCTCTTACAAAAGGGCATGGAGTTATATAAAAGCGATGGAAGAAAGGCTTGGTGTTAGTCTTGTGGAAAGAAAGGCAGGCGGGAAAAATGGCGGAGGCGCAACCCTGACGAAAGAGGCAAGAGAATTTCTGAGAAGATATGAAGCATTGGAAAATGGAATAAAAGAAATCGTTGATGAAAGATTTAAAAAGATATTCTGGAGGGGAGGCAAATATGTGTGATTCACAGGATATAAGGTCTATAAATTTAAAGACAATACCCCTGCAGGAGGCTGTTGGCACTGTACTCGCCCATGATATAACAGAGATAAGGACTGATGAATTTAAAGGATGCGCATTCAAAAAAGGGCATGTTATCAGAAAAGAAGATATATGCCACCTTCAACGGCTTGGCAAAGAACACCTTTTTGTCTTGAATATCGCAGAAGGTGAAATGCACGAGGATGAAGCTGCATATGCATTAGCAGATGCATTAATTGGAGAGGGAGTTGAAATACATGGTGAACCGAGAGAGGGCAAGATAAACATAATTGCAGAGAGAGACGGGCTTTTAAAAATAGATAGGAATGTGCTTTTAGAGTTCAATATGCTGGGTGATGTCATGTGTGCAACGCTTCATGATAATACTGTAGTCAGAAAAGGGCAGGTTGTTGCAGGCACGAGGGCGATACCGTTGGTAGTAAAAAGGGCAGTTGTTGAGGAAGCAGTGATGATTGCCACACAAGCGAGAAAAAAGCAATCAAAAGTCACCCCCTCCCTAACCCTCCCCCCTCGAGGGGGAGGGCAGGGGAGGGGGGGCATCATCGAAGTCAAAGAGATAAGAAAACTAAAGGCTGGCATTGTTATAACCGGGAATGAAGTCTATTATGGGAAGATAAAGGACGCATTTGCTCCTGTCATATCAAAAAAGATAGAGGAATTTAATGGTGAAATTGTCGGGATATATTATGCGCCTGATGATAAGGCATTCATAGAGGCAAGACTTAGAGAATTAATTGAAGCAGGCGCAGACCTGCTTATAACAACAGGCGGGATGTCTGTTGACCCAGATGATGTAACGAGATTTGCAATACTTAAACTCGGTGCAGCTGATATAACCTATGGCTCCGCAGCATTACCCGGAGCAATGTTTTTGGTTGCATATATTTACAGGCAGGGAAATAGGGAAACGGAGACGCAGGGACGCGGCGATTCAGAAATTACGGAAGACTTGAATCTCTCCGCGTCTCCGAGTCACCGTGTCTCCAAGTCGATTGTTCCGATCCTCGGAATTCCTGCCTGCGGCATGTATCACAAGATTACGGTATTTGATATAATACTGCCGAGAATACTTGCCGGCGAGAAGATAAGCAGGAAAGATTTGGCAGAGCTTGGGCATGGCGGTCTTTGCCTCGGGTGCAGTGAGTGCCGCTATCCTGCATGCCCATTCGGCAAAACCTAGTGCACTGTATAAGAAACACACTATTGAAAGAAGCAGGACATGCCTCTAATAGATTCTTTTGAAAGACATATAGATTATCTCAGAATATCCATAACAGATAAGTGTAATCTCAGATGTGTATATTGTGCCCCTTCTAAGCCTCAGAGGAACTTCAAACAGTCAGAGATTTTAACACTTGATGAGATTGTGCGATTTGTCCGTATTGCCTATAAACATGGATTAATAAAGGTTCGTATAACAGGCGGTGAGCCGCTTTTGAGGAATGATATTGTATCCCTTATATCTGAGATCAAAAAGACAGGAATACGCGACCTCAGCATGACAACAAACGGGATTATGCTTGCAGATGCTGCGCAGAAATTAAAGATGGCAGGGCTTGACAGAGTCAATATAAGCCTTGATACCCTTAATCCTGATAAATACAGGGATATGACAAAAATGGGAAACATAAATCAAGTATGGGATGCAATCAAAGAGGCGGAGAGAGCTGGATTAAGCCCGATAAAGCTTAATGTTGTGCCGATCAGGGGTATTAACGATGAAGAAGTCTTAAAGTTTGCATCATTGACCTTTGATAAAGATTATCATATAAGATTTATCGAACTTATGCCGGTAAGACGCAATATAGATTGGAGAAGATCCTGTATAACAAAAGAAGAACTTATGGAGAAGATATCCAAGCTTGGAGATCTGATACAGCTTGAATTCAGAGGTAAGGGGCCGTCAAGAAATTACCGCATAAAGGGTGCAAAAGGAATAATCGGTTTTATCAGCCCAGTAAGTGATTGTTTCTGCGATTACTGCAACAGACTCAGGCTGACAGCTGATGGGAAGGTAAGGCCTTGTCTGTTCTCTGATATTGAAATAGATATAAAAACCCCTATGCGGCACGGGATATCTGATAAAGAATTGGAATCTCTCTTTTTGAGTGCAGTTGCTGTAAAGCCGGCAGGACACTATTTAAACAAAAGGGATAAATCTTTTTCAGTCCCGGCCTCCATGTCCAAAATAGGGGGATGAGGGTCTTTTTATTGCATCTTTAGCATATCAGATGCTATAACTAAACATGCATACGAAAAAGGTATTGATAGTCGATGACGAACCAGACCTGGTAGAACTCGTTTCTTATAACCTGAAAAAAGAAGGTTTTGAAGTCTCATCCGCCGCAGATGGTGAGGAGGCTCTGAACAAAATTCGAAAGGGAGATTTCAACCTCATTGTTCTCGACCTCATGCTGCCCGGAATCCAGGGCATGGAACTCTGCCGTATTCTCAGAAATGACCCAAAGACAAAAAGTCTGCCTATAATTATGCTTACTGCCAAGGGAGAAGAAGTTGACAAGATTCTGGGACTGGAGTTAGGAGCTGATGATTATATTACAAAACCCTTCAGCCCGAGGGAACTTGTGGCCCGCGTGAAGGCCGTCTTGAGAAGATACGGTGAAAAAACCATAGAAGAATCTGTTATTCATATAGGAGACCTTACTATAAATAGAGAAACCTTTGCAGCCTTAAAAAGGAATAGGCCGCTAAATCTCAGCGCAACTGAGTTTAAGCTCCTCTTATATCTTGCCGAAAGAAAGGGCAGGGTCTTTAGCCGCGACCAACTTCTTAATGCTGTCTGGAAAGATGAAGCATTTGTTGAACCCAGAACTGTTGACGTGCACATAAGGAGACTGCGCACACATATTGAAGAGGACCCTTCGAATCCCAGGCACATAAAGACGAGAAGGGGTATCGGTTACTATATGGATGCAGACATATTAAGGAGTGCATAATAATATGGACATTGATCTTAAGTGGGTGTCATTGCGGCTTGTCCGCAATCTTTCTTTGGTCTCAAAGATGGATTCCCGACAAGCGGGAATGACAGAATTATATGATGTCTATCCAATTATGCACATATTCATATGAAGTCCGGCATCTTCAAACGAATTTTTATAATGTACGCCCTTGTTATGTTGTTGGCGGTTCTCTTCGTTGAACTTTATATCACCAAAGCCGTCAGGGAAAGTTATATGAATAACCTCAAGAAAAATCTTTCTGCTCAGATAACCCTTATATCAGACGGCATAACTTTTGATCAAAAAAATATCGACACCCTTTGCAGGCAATTAAAAGAAAAGACAGGTGCCAGGATTACCGTCATTGCAAATGATGGTAAGGTTATAGGCGATTCTGACACAGATTCGTCTTTGATGGATAATCATATTAACAGGACAGAAATAGAGCAGTCGCTGCTTTACGGCACAGGCGCGTCAATAAGATACAGTGATACCCTGAAATATGATTTTCTCTACATTGCAAAAAAAACAATGAAAGGCGGAAAGCCACAGGGTTTTATCAGGCTGGCTGTACCGCTCAAAGAAATAGATCCCTCTGTCAACAGACTCAGGATAAATATAATCTTAGTTGTGAGCTTGATTTTATTAGCAACCGGGATTTTCTCAATATGGCAGACAGATTATTTAAGGAAATTGCTAAGGCAGATAACTGATTTTTCCAAATCACTCGCACGCGGTGAGATAGGCAAAAGGCTCGTTTTAAAAAATGCAGGGGAATTTAATGAGATTGCCGCTAATCTTACGACAATGTCCGGGAAGCTGCAAAATCTGATAGGCGCAACCGAGGAAGAAAAGAAGCGTTTAAATGTAATTTTAAGAAGTATTCCGGATGCCCTCTTGATAATTGATTCCAGCGGTATTATCCTGCTTTCAAGCTCTGCATCAAAAAAATTCTTTGGAGATACGACGGTAAAAGGAAAACCTTTTATTGAGGTTGTTAGAAACCATGACTTTTTTTCTTTGATGGACAGCGTGCGTAAAAACCTCTTGCCTGGCGTAACTGAATTCAGACTCGACTACCCTGAAGAGAGGCACATTGTAGTAAGAGTCTCGCCTCTATTTTATAAAGAGAGTGAACTGTCGGGTTTTGTTGCTATATTTCATGACATCACACAACTCAAAAAATTAGAACAAATGAGAAAGGACTTTGTTGCAAATGTCTCGCATGAAATCAAAACGCCTATTACGGCGATAAAAGGTTTTGCAGATACCCTCATGGAAGGCGCACTTGATGACAAGGAAAACGCCATTAAATTTCTTCAGACAATTAAATCTAACAGCGAGCGCATAAACAACCTTGTGGATGACCTTATGACAATCTCCAAGATTGAGTTGGGCGTCATCAAAGTTCAAAAATCCATGATAGATGCTGAAGATGTCTTTGAGAATATTATGGAACTATTCAGGGATAAGGCTGCTGCAAAGAACCTTTCCTTAAAGGTATCTAACAACCCTGAACTAAAGCAAATCAGTGCGGACAGAAACCGGCTTATCCAGATATTAACCAATCTTGTTGACAATGCGATCAAGTTTACCGAAACAGGCGAGGTTACATTTGGCATGGATAAAGAGGAGGGAAATACATTTCTATTTGTTGAAGACACCGGCATAGGAATCCCGATAAAGCATCTGCCAAGGCTGGGAGAGAGATTCTATAGAGTAGACCCTGCCCGCTCGAGAAAGATGGGCGGAACCGGCCTCGGCCTTGCAATAGTCAAGCACCTGGTAAAGGCGCATGGCTGGGAAATGAAAATAGAAAGCACTCAGGGAAAAGGCACAAGAGTCAGTATTTTCTGTCCTGTCTGTTAATCAGAATTTAACCTTCCTTTAATATTCCTGTAATATCAAGCAGTCTATAATCACACATGCGATTGTTCAAAAAGATCGTTGACATAATCATAAAGCTGATGATACCCCTTGTAATACTTGCCCTTATGATTGGTATTGCAAGGATATTCCTTGATTTGAAAGAGGTCTTTAAAAGCCCGACAATAGCAGCAGGGTTCGATATCATGATAACGAATATACTGTCCATGTTTATCGTAATTGAGCTTCTAAGGAGTATTATCGAATATTTCGAGATACACAGGCTGCGGATAACATTTATCACAGATGCAGCCCTCGTCTTTATCTTAAGGGAAGTCATGGTAGGTATTTATCAGCACAAAATAAATGCTGTTGAAATAGGTTCCCTTGCCATACTGCTTCTTGTAATCGGTGTTGTAAGAACACTGGCTATAGTGTATTCACCAAGTAAAACAAAGGAGGTAACAAACCATGAATAGAGAAATTTCAGAGAGGATCGAGGACATTATACTCACCATTGTCTTGCTAATCGGGATTTTGTTAATCGCTATGCACTGGAAATGACATTTTTTACTTAGATTTAACAATTCGGTCATACGGCTGTAATAATGAGATGGTATGCTTTTTATATGATGATAGAAAGATTTGGAAATTTTAAACTTGGGCAATCAAGCGTGAAAGAAGATAAAAGAAGAATTTAACATTAAAGGAGTCAACTATAAAGAATTCTCCTTAACACGGAAATGAGATTTATGAGAAAGCATAGCAAAAATAGTTCTAATCAACTTATGAGCAGTAGCCATGACAGCCTTTCTAAAAGGCAGTCCGTCCTGTTTTCTTTTAAGG
>JACQXE010000029.1 GCA_016208915.1 Nitrospirota bacterium
CTTAAAAGAAAACAGGACGGACTGCCTTTTAGAAAGGCTGTCATGGCTACTGCTCATAAGTTGATTAGAACTATTTTTGCTATGCTTTCTCATAAAACTCATTTCCGTGTTAAGGAGAATTCTTTATAGTTGACTCCTTTGTATCTCAGGAGAAATCCCATGCCCTGTGTCTGAAACACTGACATAAACATAGTCTCCGCGAGGATGTCTGCGTTTTAACGAGCATTCCCATGCATCTTTATCCTTTACATTAGACGTATGGACAGTCAATTGACCACCTTTTTCTGCCGTGGCCTCAAAGGCATTTGTAAACAGGTTAACCATTACCTGAACCATCTGTGTATGGTCTGCAAAAACAGGCCAGAGATCTTCTGAGAGGTCTGATACAACTTCTATCTTCCTATACTGACCTACAGAAGTTATGCTCAGAGTTTCACGGATGAAATTATTAAGAAAAACCACTCTTGGTTGATATTTTCCCCCTTTTGCATATGCAAGCAGTTGTCTTACTAAATCACCCATGCGCTTTGACAAATTAATGATAGTATCTATCATGTCTTGTATTTTATTATCTTGCGGAAGCTTCATCTTCAGCAACTCAGCGTTCCCGAGCACTGCTGTAAGGATGTTATTGAAATCGTGCGCTATACCGCCAGCAAGAAGTGTAATTGACTGGGCTTTTTGTTTTTCAAATAATTGCTCTTGAGCCTCTTTCTTTGCCTTTTCTCGCATCAATTCATCTGTGCGCACCTCAACTTTTTTCTCAAGCTCATTGCTATAGACTGTCAATTGCTCATGGGATTCCTTTAAATCTTGTGCCATTTTATTAAATGATTTCCCCAATTCGCCTATCTCGTCCTTTGATGCGATTTCAATCTTGGTGTCTAAATTTCCTTTGCCGATTTTAAGTGCAGCATCTCTTAGCCGTGCTATAGGCCTTGAAATCCTGCGTGAAAAAAATACCACGATAAAAAGAACCAAACTACAAATAACAGATAAAATAATTGCTAATTTATTTCTTAATTCAATCGCAAGGGCAAAAGCCACTTTTGTTGGAACGCACATTATCAATATCCAGTCATCGCCTTTGAAGTCTTGATAACCCTGTTGACGGACAAAAGTGGAAATCTCTTCTTCACCTAAATAGGAGTGCCTTACACTGCCCATCTTTTGTCCCATAGATATAAATTTCTTTACCGCCTTCCAGTCAGGTGATATGTCTTTTAAAATTCCTTTGTGATGGTTGGAATAAAGGAGCAAGCCATCTTTATTAACTAAATCTATTCCTACGCTTTTTTCTTTAAATTCATGAATACTGGTAACCCGTTCTGTTATCTCATATAACTTTCCAACAGGTATTCTTGAAACAACAACACCAAATGGCGTTCCATTTTTGTCTTTTACAATAGATGCGAAATAAAACACAGGCTGCTTGAGAAATTCTGATTCTATTGCCAGCATAACAAAATCCTTGCCTTTTGCAATATCAGGCCAGTATTCTGTGAATGAATGTTGTTTGCCAATATTTTTTCCTGATGTATCTGCTATCCTTATCCTGTTTAAATCAAAAAATGACAGAGAGGCATAAATCTTGTGCTGATTCTGGTAAGCTGCTAATCTTTGAGCAATCTGTTTTTGGGTTGATTTTTTTGAACTGATTACCGGATCAGCAGCAAAAGCCTTTATATCTATGTATCGTTCAAAAAGCATCCTGTCAATCGTATCCATTGTATGAAATGCATGCTCTTCTAATGTATCTTTTATCTGTTCTTCTAATGCCTTGATATTTGTTGTGTAAACAAAATAAACGATAATCAGAGAGCTAACCAAAAATATTCCGAAGGATAACAATGTGAGCTTTGCAGAAAATTTCATGTGTTTCCTTTGTCTTTCCTACATAAAAAGATGAATGAAAATGATTGCTGAGACAAATAGACACCTAATTCTTTTAAAGACTATAGAGTGAGTGAGTGAGTGAGTGAGTGAGTGAGTGAGTGAGTGAGTGAGTGAGCAAATTTCATGCAACCCCGTCTTGCTGATTAGATTTGCCATATAATAATGCTATCTCATATCATGCGGGTTGTCAATGATAGGCTCAACTTCTTTGCCCTCCTCCACAACCTCCTCAAATTCAGGCACAACAATCCCTCTTTTTACCATAATACTGTATATCAGATTTGAGCGTTGCGTTACATATCTTGAGTCACTCAAAGGGTTATATTTCCTCGGATTCGGAAGTACAGAAGCAAGCCTCGCTGCCTCTTCAGGATTAAGTTCTGATGCTGATTTTCCGTAATAATGCCTCGACGCTGCCTCAATCCCGAAAATGCCCTTATCGCCCCACTCTGCTACATTCAGGTAAAGCTCAAGGATTCTCTTTTTAGTAAGTATCTTTTCCAGTCTCCATGTAATAACTGCCTCTGCAATCTTTCTGAGAGGATTTTTAGAGGGTGAAAGATAAAGGTTTTTAGCAAGCTGCTGGGATATTGTGCTTCCGCCAAGCTTAAATTTCTTTGCCTTAATATCTTTTTCGAGTGCCTTTTGCATTGCCTCATAATCAAATCCCTCGTGGCTCCAGAATTTGTCATCCTCTGCAATAAGCACAGCCTTCATAAGATATGGCGATATCCGGGAGATGGGAACCCATTTCTGCTGGATCCTGTATTTCTTACCCTTTTCTTTCCATTCCTTTTCCCTGTACTCCATAAATGAGGTTTTTTGCGGGGTATGTTTTTTAAGTGATTTTATATCCGGAAAACTTAAATAGAGATACGCAGCGAGCCCTGATAAAAAGAAAACAACTGCAATCCAGAATACCTTTCTTGAAAAACTCTTCTTTTTTCTTTTTCTTGCCATGACAACATGTTATTTTAGCATCTGATTAAAAAATAAGTATTTAGGGGGTTATAAGAATCTTTTGATTTGATGTTTGATTGCAAATTATCTATCAAATGTTGCTATAATTACAGATATGGGAATCTTTGAGTGGCTGAAGACGACCTTTTGGCAACAGAAAGAAACTGTGGATTCGCAAATGACTTCTTCGTCTATACGCAATGATCAGATTCCAAAGTCTAAGATTGAAAAGCCAAAGGCCGAGCAGCCCCCAGTACCGGACTACCCCCAGAAGCGTCGCTACAAGCGTTTTGCAGTTAAGGGCAAGAAGCTCATTACTAAGTTTGCCTTGGCTGATGTCATCGAACTTTTCAATATCAGCATCAGCGGCGCCTGTATTATCACGACTAAGACGCTTAAGCCAGGAGACAACGTTCTCCTGAAATTACCCACTGATAAGGTTTCATCGCCCCTCAAATGCACCATCATATGGGAGCGTGCTAGCGACGAGCATGTTGAGAAGGACAACTCTATGACCTTGCATAAGACTGGGCTCAGGTTTTCCGAGATAGACTCCAGTACCCTCATTGGTCTCAAGGATTTTATGCGTATTGCAGGCATTCCCTGCGATCAGAGACTGGAAGACAACTTCCAGCCGAACCCGCTCCGGTTCAGCATACTGTCAGGCGAAAAGGCAATGCTCAACTATCCGGTTACATCTCCGGTCAAGACAATCAGCCAAGGAGGCATGCTCGTTGAAGCGAACTGCGATTTCCAGTCTGAACAACGGTATCCTATGGCTCTCTATCTGCCGCATAACGATCAGCCGATCAAATTTCAGGGGCGCATCGCCTCAAAGATGCCTCACGACGATGTCTTTGATATAGGGATCGAGTTTTTAGAGATGAAAGAAGCTGATCGAGCCCGCCTGCAGTCGTTCATCGAAACCCTCAGGGCAACTAATTAATTCTTATCTGTTTCTGTAATCTCTATGGACAATCAACAGACAAGACAGGCGTTTGCCGAAGAAGCTTTTCCAGCCTTTATCTTGTTGGCGCTACTTATGACTAATTTGTTATTTGCTTCCAGTTAATTCTGGCCTGCTTTACTTCTGCTACTTAGCAGGACCAGTAGAAAAGATAATCTTGTCAAATGTCCGTTTGAGTGTTTTACTCTCGAAGTTCACCATTTCAACTCCGGGCTGAAATGCCATGGTTTTACCATTCTGAATCTTCATCTGGGGTACGGCAACCCATATCTTATTACCGCTATTTTCCAGGCAAACATAGCTATATCCTCCGCTGTCCATTGTCTCGATAACCTTGCCCGAGAGATCAGACGCAGCATCAATATGCCGACCTCCCAAAAGGAACAGCAGAAATAAACCCGCTGTTATTATGATAGGGAAAAGTCTTTTCATGTGCAACCTCCTTATTCTTAAATGGAATCTGTTAAGTCCTGCGGAACAGGAAACAGTATGATGTATTATAAATGATCTAATATTATTTCTGCTATAAGATAATAGAAGCGGACTTCATAAATGTGCATTTTTGCGAGTTAATCTAAGCGCCTGAGCACCTGTACTATCTCACTAATTCAACCTTTATTTTTTCAACTTAAAGATTAAGCAGCCCCATCCCTTTTCCGAGATAATAAGCATTTCTTATCGCTGAAGTTACATATTCCTTGGCCTTTTTTGCTGATTCAAGCGGTTCATAACCATTTGCAAGCAATGCAGTGACAGCAGCAGAAAAGGCACAGCCTGTTCCATGATATTCGCCAGCAATCTTTTCAGACTCTATCATGCAAAAGCCCGAACCATCATAATATAGATCAATGGCAGATTTCTCCAGATGCCCTCCTGTTATAATCACAAACTCCGGCCCCATCTCTTTTAACCGAACTGCTGCTTTTTCCATATCAGCAATATCCTCTATATTCATTCCTGTCAGAACTGCTGCCTCATATATATTAGGCGTGACAACCTTCGCCAGAGGGAAAAGCCTTTCTTTCATTGCATCCAGCATTCCATCCTCAGCAAGGCTCATCCCTGATGAAGATACTGTGACAGGGTCGATCACAAGCTTCTTCAACGCATACTTTTTTATCTTCCCGTCTATCACATGCACAGCCCGCTTGCTGTAAAGCATGCCTGTCTTTAGGGCCTCAGGTCTTATGTCCTTTAAAAGCGCATCCATCTGCCTTTCAAAAAAAATATCATCCACAGGCAATATTGAATTTACACCCGTGGTATTTTGCGCAGTCAGCGCGGTTGCAACAGAAAGCCCGTGAACCCCGAAGGCCCTGAAGACCTTCAGGTCTGCCTGCAGCCCTGCTCCGCCTGTCGGGTCAGCTCCTGCTATGGTGAGTGCAGACTTCATTAGTGCATTATACCCCTGTATAAAAAATATTGACAAGTGCATGACTCATACAATAAGATTCTTTAAAAATTAGGGAGGGATTATGCCCGAGGTATTAGAAAGACTTGACAGCAGGTACAAACGACTCAAAGATTACAGGTTTCCGGAAATACTTATGAGCCTTGGCGCCTCAGGCAAAACAGGGACACTTTACCTCAAAAACTGGCCTGTCGAAAAAATAATATACCTGAAAGAGGGAAAGGTAATATTCGCATCCTCAAACATAGAAGACGACTGTCTCGGCATCAATCTCCTCACAAGAGCGAAAATAACAGTTGTCCAGTATTATGAATCAATACGCCTTCTTGAAAAGACAGGCAAAAGGCATGGCTCCATACTTGTAGAACTCGGTTATCTCGCGCATAAGGAACTTGAGGATGCTGTGAATAAACAGGTAGAGGATATCGTCCTTAGTGTCTTCAAGTGGGAGGATGGTTATTTCTTTTTTGAAGAAGTTTCGTTTGATTTAAATGAGCCCATAACTCTTAAGAGTGATATTGCAACTCTCATATATAAAGGCATAAAAAAGATGGACAGCTTTCCCCAGATAAGGAATGCGCTTCCATTGACAACTATCCTGACACTTGCGCCAGCCTCTGGCAAACTGCTTAAAAAATTCAAGTTTGAAGATACTGATAAAAAGATCATAAACCTGATTGATGGTAAAAATGCCGTACTTGATATCCTTACACGTCTCAGCGGAGACGACCTGGAAACAATCAAGGTCTTATATGCGCTTAACTGCATAGGGGCTGCTGTACCTGCCGGTCACAGCAATTCAAACAAGGAGATGATCTTAAATGCAATCAGCGAAATAAGCACTCCTGAGGCATTATACAAAAAGGGCACAGAACTGTTTATAAACAGGAAATACACTGCATCTGCAACCGCCTTCAGAGAGGCAGCAAGCATCAGCCCTGATAAGGCGATGTACCACTTCTATCTTGCGATGTCCCTGATAAACACCTCTATGTACAAGGAGGCGGAAGACGCTCTTGTAAGGGCAATAGAGCTAGAGCCATTTAATGAAGATTATTATACTGAACTCGGTATCATCTATATTAAACAGGGTTTTGGTGAAAAGGCAGCCAAGACATTCGAGTTCGCTCTGAGAATAAACCCGCATAATGAGCGGGCGCAGACTTCACTTTCAAATATGAAAAAATAAAATCTTATAGCTTCATAAAAATTAACAATCAAGAAATACCTCTATAAATCTTTACCTCTCAGATAATTTTATGTTAACATTTTCAACTTCCCTCCAATATGCCAGTTTTTCTGGCAGTGTTTACCTTAAATTTAAGGAGGTTTCAAGGGATGCTGATAATAGGGGAAAAATTAAGCATTATAGCCAAAAGGGTCAGAGAGGCTATGATGAAAAAAGACAAAGGCCCGATACAGGAGATTGCAATAAGCCAGTGGAAGGCAGGCGCAGGCATGATTGACGCAAATATAGGGCCTGCAGAGGATGGCGGAGAAGACCTTATGCAGTGGATGGTCACGACAATACAGGCGGTCGTTCCCTTGCCTGTCTGCCTTGACACCACCAATTCCAGCGCATTGGAAGCAGGACTCAAGGTGCATAACAGCCAATGGGGAAAACCTCTTATAAACTCCACTTCCAATGACCCTGAGAGATTTCCGATTCTCGAACTCGGGGCAAAATACAATGCACAGGTCATCGGGCTTACAGTAGGAAAAGGCGGACTCCCTGCTGATGCAGAGGAAAGAGCTGCAATAGCAGCAGAGATAATGGCAAGGGCCATGGAATATGGGGTGCCGTTGGAAGATATCTATCTGGATCCGCTTGTTCTCCAGATCGCAACTTCTCAGGATCATGCAAGGCATGTTATAAAGGCAATAAAGATGTTTCAGGAGATGAATGATCCGCCGATGAAAACTGTCGTCGGCTTGAGCAATATCTCCAATGGCTGTCCCAAGACACTAAGGCCAATCCTGAACAGATACTATTTCATGCTGCTTATGCTCGAAGGGCTGACTGCTGCAATAGCAGATGCGCACGAGATGGCTGAGGTCACTAAAACATATGACGTGATGATGGGCAAGACCCTTTACGCACATTCATATTTGGAAATGTAAAAAACAAGCTGATGTCAAGGCTACTAAGGAGGTCATAAGTAAAGTCACATTGCGGCTCAATTCTGTCATTCCGGCTTGTCCGGAATCTTTCTTTGTTTTCAGAAGGATTCCCGACTCGCTTCGCTTGCGGGAATGACAACTTGTGTGGTTCTACTTATGAACTGATTGGTTAAGAGTCCCTTCTCAACCTCAACCTTAGCCTTAATCTAATTTTAGGAGGTAAATATGGCTTTTGTTGCTTCTAAAGAGACATATTCAGGCAAGGTCTATCAGGTAAATATAGGCACAGGCGCAAATGCTGCAAACTTAGGCGGAGAAAACGTCCTGCCTTTCCATTCGTTTGAAGGAACGGTTCCCAATAAGCCTGTAATAGCGTATGAAATACAGGATGTTCCGCCAACAGACTGGCCTGAAAATGTCCAGAAACCATACAGCAGTGTTTCAGGTGACCCAGTGGCGTGGGCAAAGTTCTGCCAGGATAATCTCAAGGCAAAGGCAATAGCATTAAGACTTTTAGGCACCCACCCTGACAGGGAAAACCGCTCACCAGAAGTTGCTGCAAAGACAGTAAAAGATGTTCTTTCAGCAATAAATGTCCCTTTAATAATACTTGGAAGCAATCATGCTGAAAAAGATGCGCCTGTCCTTGTCGCTGCCGCAGAGGCCGCAAAAGACAGGAACTGCATAATAGGCAAAGCTCAGGAGGCTAATTACAAGACCATAGTTGCTGCTGCCATGGCAAACAATCACAAGCTGATCGCCATGTCAGAACTCGATATAAATCTTTCAAAACAACTTAACATCCTGATAACCCAAATGGGTTTCGACAAGGAGAGACTTGTTACAGACCCAATGTGCTCAGCTCTCGGCTATGGTCTCGAATATACATATTCTGTTATGGAGAGAATAAGGCTTGCTGCCCTTACGCAGAATGACCTTACAATGCAACCGCCGATGCTGGCTGATGTCGGCATGTATGTCTGGAAGATAAAGGAGGCGCAGGCGCCTGAATCTGAGATGCCATTGTGGGGAAATACTGAAGAAAGAGGTATTGCATGGGAAGCAACAACAGCAACAGCATTGCTTGTCTCAGGAGCTGAACTGCTAATCATGAGACATCCCAGGGCTATTGAGGCAGTGGAAAAATTAATAGAGGAACTTGTTTAATTTTAGATTGCAGATTTTAAATCATAAATCTGAATCAGCCGTCATTCCAGCTTGCCTGGAATCTTTCTTAAAAGGGAAGGATTCCGAACAAGTCGGAATGACAAGAAGACATTAAGATTATAGGCATTCATGACTTAAGGAGGAAAATATGGCTTTATCAGGCGTTGAAATATTCAAATTACTACCAAAGACAAACTGCAAAAAATGCGGGCATCCTACCTGCCTCGCATTTGCAATGAAGCTTGCCCAGAGACAGGCAACGCTCGATGCATGTCCTGACGTATCTGACGAGGCAAAGAGGGTACTGGGAGAGGCCTCTGCGCCTCCTGTAAGACCTATTACTTTTGGGTCAGGAGATAAGGCTGTTAAGATGGGTGAAGAGACAGTCCTCTTCAGGCACGAGAAAAAGTTTGTAAACCCATGCGCATTTGCAGTTGAGGTCAAAGACACCCTCTCAGAATCAGAGATAACAAAGAAGATAGAAGATGTCCTTGCCTCAGAAATCGACAGGGTAGGACAGAAACTGAGGATTGATGCAATCGCAATTACAAACGCCTCTGGTGATAAGGGGAAATTTGAGGCAGCAGCCAAACTCGTTTCATCAAAGGCTCCGAATACGCCTGTGATACTTTCAACAACAGATACTGCTGCTGCAGAGGCGGCAATAAAACTCTTTTCAGGGAAAAGACCGATTCTGTACGGCGCTAATTCATCCAATGCAGATGCAATGGCAAACATAGCAAAGACAGAAAAGGCAATACTCGGCGTTACAGCACATGGACTCGAGGATCTATCAAACCTGACTGAAAAGATAAAGGCACTTGGAGTCGAAGACATGGTAATTGACGCCGGCTCAGTAAAGGCAAAGGATATCCTCGGAAATAACACACTGATAAGAAGAGCAGCTACAAAGAAGAACTTCAAACCGCTCGGCTATCCTGTTATTAATTTTGTGCAGAGAGACGATACTCTTTTGGAGCTACTGGTTGCAGGGATAGCTGTTACAAAATATTCTTCGGTAATCGTGCTCAGCAGCATCGAGAAATGGAAAAATCTTGTTCTTTTCACTCTCCGCCAGAATATATACACTGACCCTCAGGTGCCTATGCAGGTAGAACAGAAGATATACAATATAGGAGAACCGAAACCTGAGTCACCGCTGATGATAACAACAAACTTCTCTCTGACATACTTTATCGTATCCGGCGAGGTCGAAAACAGCAAGGTGCCTTCAAGACTCGCTGTAATGGATTGCGAGGGGCTTTCCGTGCTTACAGCATGGGCAGCGGGTAAATTCACCGCTACAAAGATAGCCCAGTTCATTACCGAAAGCGGAATAGAAAAGGATATCTCGCATAAGGAACTGATAATACCTGGCTATGTTGCAATACTCAGCGGCTCGATCGAAGACAAGCTTGAAGGCTGGAAGGTGACAGTCGGCCCGAGAGAGGCAAACGGACTGCCGGCGTTTTTGAAGGCAAGAGCAGCATAGTAATGTTTGATGTTTGGTGATTGATGTTTGATAGAGGAAGTGTAGATATAAGAAGATTAAGTTATTCTTTTGCGTTAGAAATTATAGAGTTGTATAAATATTTAACATCAAAAAATGAATTTATTATGTCTAAGCAAATATTAAGGAGTGGAACATCTATTGGTGCAAATGTTGAGGAATCACAGGCAGGACAGACTAAGAAAGATTTTATAACAAAGATGTCAATATCAGCAAAGGAAGCACGAGAAACACATTACTGGATAAATCTCTTAAAAGATTCGGGTTATCTTGATGATTATAAGAACTCGGTAAATTAACAGATGATTTGACTCTTATAATGAAAACACTTACGAAGATTGTAAAGACATCTCAAAGGAATATTAAACATCAAGCATTAAACACCAAACATTAAAATTCAGGAGGTTACAATGTCCAAGTTAATAGCCTCAGCAGTTATAAGAGGCGCACATACATTAGTCAAACAAGCAGAAAAGATGCTCGAAAAGACTATTGCTGAAAAAGGCAAAGACTTCACTTTTGAATTCCCTGACACTGCATTTTATCTTCCTATGATTTACGCGATGACGGCCTTTCCTGTCAAAACACTTGCAGACATGAAGGTTGCGCTGGGCATGGCAAAGGAACTGCTTCATGACGAGCCTGAAGAGCATTTATGGAAGCCATATCTCGGCGAGGCGCTGGACTCAGGGATGGCAACTCTCTTTGCAGAAGAAATAATACTCGCCATCCGATATATCAATGGCTTAGAGCCAGTGAAGGATCCTGAAACAGGATATGTCTATAACGGATTTATTACTGATACAATCCAGCGTAATCTCGGCATACAGCTTGTTGACGGAACGCTGCCCGGGTTTGCGGTAATTATCGGCGCAGCTCCTGACGATGACACGGCGGTAAAAATTATACGAGAACTTCAGGAAAAGAGCATACTGACTTTCCTTTGCGGAAATGTTAACGGGAATAATGTTACGAAACAGCTTCTGAGAAAAGGCATCGATCTCGGCTGGGACACGAGGATTGTCCCCCTTGGTCCTGATACGGAGCACGCACTTTATGCTGCCGACTGGGCGATCAGGGCATCCTTAATATTCGGCGCGAAAAAGCCAGGAGATTTCAAAGAACATCTCAAATACCAGAAGGACAGGGTGTTTGCTTTCGCTATGGTGCTCGGCCCGATGAATGATATTATCTGGACAACCGGCGCGGGCGCAATCAACATGGGATTCCCTGCGATATGCGATTCGGATGTGCCTGTAATTCATCCTACCGGCGTATGCATATATGAAGAGGTGGAAAAAGAGCTTGACCACAGCAAGATCGTACAGAAGTCCATAGAGGTAAGAGGTCTTAAAATTATTATTGAGAAACCGCCCATCCCCGTCGCATTCGGCCCCGCGTTCGAAGGCGAGAGGATCAGGAAGGAAGACATGTTTATCGAGTTCGGAGGCCAGAGAACACCTGCATTCGAGTGGGTAAGGATGAGGGAACTCGACGAGATAGAGGACAACAAGATAATTGTTGTAGGCGATAAATGGAAGGAGAAGTTCGAAAAGGGCGGACAACTGCCCCTCGGCATTGTTATAGAAGTCGCGGGAAGAAAGATGCAGAAAGACTTCGAATCCGTTATAGAAAGAAAGATACATTCGAACATCAACGAGGCTCAGGGCATATGGCATATGGGCCAGCGTGATTTAAACTGGGTGAGGATTAGCAATAATGCCAAAAAAGACGGATTTACACTCGAACATCTCGGCATAGTTAACGCTGTTATGACACATAACAGGTTTAAATCGATCGTTGATAAGGTTCAGGTGACGCTCTATATAGATGAAAAAGACGTGCTTAAAATCCTCGAACAGGCAAAGCAGGCGTATAAAGAGCGCGACCAGAGGGTTGGAAGCCTTACGGACGAGGCGGTAGACACATTCTATTCATGTCTTCTCTGCCAGTCTTTTGCGCCAAGCCACGTATGCGTTATAAGCCCTGAACGACTTGGTCTCTGCGGAGCATACAACTGGCTTGACGGAAAGGCGGCGTATGAGATCGATCCTACCGGCGGAAACCAGCCGATACTCAAAGGCGATACTCTTGATTCTAACAAGGGACGCTGGAGCGGCGTCGATGAATATCTGAAAAAGGCTTCAGGCGGAGCAATTGAGACGATGAACGCATATACGATTATGGACAACCCGATGACGTCTTGCGGTTGTTTTGAATGCATCCTTGCGATAGTCCCGGAGGCGAACGGCGTTATGATAGTCCAGCGCGGACATACAGGAATGACGCCGGCAGGAATGAAGTTCTCTACCCTTGCAGGAAGCGTAGGAGGCGGAACGCAGAACCCCGGTTTTATGGGCATAGGAAGAAACTTCATAGTCAGCAAGAAATTCCTTCATGGAGACGGCGGCATAAAGAGAATCGTATGGATGACCAAAAACCTTAAAGAAAGCCTTAAGGATGAGTTCAGCAAAAGGGCCGCCGAGGAAGGCGTGCCTGATCTCCTTGACAAGATTGCAGATGAGACAGTAGCAGAGGATTCGGAGAAGCTGCTCGAGTTTCTTACTCAGGCAGGACATCCGGCTCTCAGCATGGATCCGATGTTATAATAAAAAAAGTGTCAGTGTCGGTGAATCGTGACAGTGTCAGCAAAATAAAAGAACTGACACTAACAACTGGCACCAACGCCAAAAAACTGATACTGAATACAGACACTAATCACTGATGTGGAGGTAAAATGGAAAAGGTTGTAAAAAGTGCAAATAAAGAAGCAGAACAGATAATAGAATGGGGGGAACTCCACAAGATAGAGACCTGTTTCGACAGGGCAGAAAGGCTGAAGCCATGCCCAATAGGCGAGACAGGCGCATGCTGCAAGGTCTGCCACATGGGTCCCTGCAGGCTTGTAGGAAAAAATGCTGAAGAAGAGGCAAGAGGCGTATGCGGAGCAACACTGCCTACTGTTGCAGCGAGAAACCTGGTAAGAATGATCGCTGCAGGAACCGCTGCACATAGCGATCACGCAAGAGACATGGTTCTCACACTGCTCGCAGTTGCCAATGGCGAGGCAAAAGATTTTAAGATAAAAGACGTAAAAAAGCTTTACAGGGTTGCCGGGCATCTCAATATAGAATTTGAGGGAAGGCAGGCTAATGATGTTGCAAAAGATGTGGCGTTGAGATTTTTGGACGATTACAGCAGACAGAGGGGAGAAATCAACTATACGACAAGGGCTCCTCTGAAGACACAGGAGAGATGGAGAAAGTGGGGCATAGTTCCGCGCAACATTGACCGTGAAATCGCGGAGGCGATGCACAGGACATCCATAGGCGTCGATCATGACCCTGACCACCTTTTAACTCATGGCTTAAGGACGGCCCTCGCAGATGGATGGGGAGGCTGCATGATTTCATCAGACATTACTGATATTCTTTTCGGAACACCCACGCCGATAAAGGCTGAAGCAAGCTTTGGAATATTTAAAGAGGATGAGGTTAACCTAATTGTTCACGGCCATGAACCGACATTGGCAGAGATAATTGTAGATGTCGTGTCAGAACCCGATATGATTGCTTACGCAAAATCAAAGGGCGCAAAGGGAATAAACTTAGGAGGAATGTGCTGTACAGCTAATGAAGTTCTCATGAGGCACGGCATTCCTACCGCTGGCGGATTTACAAATCAAGAACTTGGGATTATGACCGGACTTGTGGATGCCCTTACAGTAGATGTCCAGTGCATAATGCCTGCAATCGCGGAGATTTCTAAGAAGTTTCATACAAAGATTATAACCACATCGGAAAAAGCGAAGATCCCCGGCGCAATGCACATTGAGTATGACGAGCACAGGGCAAGGGAAGTAGCAAGAGAGGTAGTAAAAACCGCTATAGACAATTTCCCCAACAGGAAGAAGGAGGGAAGCCATATTACTGAAAAATTCCCTGTAATTGCAGGCTTCTCACATGAATATATCGAATACATGCAGGGAGGAAGATGGAGAGGATCTTTCAGGCCTTTGAATGACGCGATAATAGCAGGAAGAATTCGCGGAGTTGTCGGCCTCGCCGGCTGTGATAACCCGAGAGTGCCTTCAACAGGGCTTCATAGATTCCTTGCTGTTGAGCTTATAAAAAATGATGTGCTTATTGTTTCAACAGGCTGCGGCTCTGCTGCATGCGGCACAGCAGGATTCCTCACACCGGAGATGGCGCTTGAGAATGCTGGGCCCGGATTAAGGGAGGTATGCGAGGCTATAGGGATACCTCCGATACTGCACTTGGGTGCATGCGTCGACAATTCGAGAATACTTACAATGCGATAGGCTGTTATTTCGCGGCATCGGGAGTTCCTGTAATATTCGGCGGCGAATCACCTGTAGGGGCAAGTGAGGAAGTGACAAAGATAATGACAAAGGTATGGATGGATAGGTTTATGGGAGCATTACACTTTGAGCCCGATCCTGAGAAGATGTTAGAACTTGCACTTAAATATATTGATGGGGCAAGGGAAAGACTTAAGCTCAAGAAGTATGAGCCGGGAAAATTCGGTGCAGAGCGTGTTCTTATGGATATGGCTGCAAGGCGTGAACTTGAAAGAGCGGCGAAACCGCATATAGGAATATACTAAAGTGTCAGTGAATAGTGTCTGTGTCAGTAACTGACACTGTTTACTGAAAACTGACACTGATTCGGGGGTTAGATGAAAGTTGCAGAAATTGATGTCAATGAAAAGATAGGAAATGTCAGAGAAATTCTGACAGATACACAGAAAAAAAGGGGCATTTTAATACATGCATTCCAGCAGATACAGAAGGAGCATAATTACCTTCCGGAGGAACAACTGATATTACTGTCAAGAAAGCTCGATATACCTTTATCGGAGGTATACAGCACAGCTTCATTTTACAAACATTTCTATTTCAAACCCCGGGGCAAAAATGTTGTCTGCGTCTGCGCAGGAACTGCCTGCCATGTCAGGGGCTCGCATAAAGTGCTCGAAGAATTTGAAGAGGCCTTCGGCGTAAAAGAAGGAGAGACAACGCCTGACCTTGCCCTGACTCTGGAGACAGTCGGCTGCGTCGGATGCTGCGGACTTGCTCCCGTTGTCACAATCAATGAAGAGGTAGTAGGAGATCTGTCTGTTAAAAGGGTTGATGCCCTAATAAAAGAAGTAAAAGGGGAATAGCTATGGAAAGATTAAAATCTATAGATGATCTTAAAAAACTCGGGGACCTCCTCAAAGACGAGACCTTCAGGCCTGAGATACCCAGGGTAAGACTTTGCAGCGGAACAGCTTGCACTGCTACAGGAACCACCAAGGTGCTCTCTGCAATGGAAGAAGAGGCAGGCAAACGCGGAATTAATCTTGATATTGTAAAGACAGGCTGTCAGGGCCTGTGCCAAAAGGGGCCTGTAATGAAAGTAGAACCACATAATATGTTCTATCAGAAGGTGAAACCGGAACATGCAAGGGCTATACTTGCATACACCGTACAAGGGGGAATGCCCTTCAGGCAAAGCCTTTACAGGCAGGATTTCTTAAGCGAGCCCATCCCTGAGATGACAAACGTGCCTTTCTACAAGAAGCAGTTGAGAATCGCATTAAGGAATAACGGGCTTATCGACCCGAGAAACATATATCACTATATCGCAGTAGGCGGTTATTCGGCTTTGGGAAAAGCCTTGGGCTCAATGACCCCTGACCAAGTGCTGGGTGAGGTTGATAAGGCAAACCTCAGAGGAAGAGGCGGCGCAGGATTCCCTGCAGGCAAAAAATGGAAACATACAAAGAGCGCGCAGGGTAAGATAAAGCTCGTGATAGCCAATGGAGACGAAGGCGACCCCGGAGCATTCATGGACAGGTCTGTCATGGAAGGAGACCCTCACAGCCTGTTTGAGGGAATGCTCTTATGCGCGTATGCAATAGGCGCAGATTACGGGATGATATATGTGAGACATGAATATCCTCTGGCAGTTAAAAACCTGACTCACGCAATTAATCAGGCCATGGAACTCGGGATTCTCGGCAAAAACATACTTGGGACAAATTTCAATTTCACGATTGATATAAGAGAAGGCGCAGGAGCATTTGTATGCGGTGAATCAACTGCGCTCGTTGCTTCTGTCGAAGGTGAAAGGGGATTTCCAAGACCAAGACCGCCGAGACTTTCTGAACCTGGCGGAGGCGCCTGGGGATACCCGAGCAACCTAAATAACATAGAGACATACGCATGCGTGCCTCAGATTATAGAGAAAGGCGCTGACTGGTTCCTTGGCATTGGCACAAAGAATTCTCCGGGCACAAAGGTATTTGCGCTTACAGGGAAGGTTGTTAACACAGGCCTTGTTGAAGTTCCCATGGGAATTACTCTTAAAGAAATAATATACGAGATTGGCGGCGGAGTCATGGACGGAAAGAAATTCAAGGCTGTGCAGACAGGAGGGCCGTCAGGAGGATGCATACCTGAGCGCCTGCTTGATACTCCTGTTGACTTTGATACGCTCACAAAGGTTGGTTCTATGATGGGTTCAGGCGGAATGGTTGTTCTGGACGAGGACAACTGCATGGTTGATGTAGCAAAATATTTCCTTTCATTTTGCAAGTCAGAGTCATGCGGTAAATGCCCTCCATGCAGGATAGGCACATACCAGATGCTTGAGATACTGGAAAAAATTACGACAGGAAAAGGCGAAGCAGGAGATATAGAAAAGCTGACAGCGATAGGAGAAAAGGTTAAGGAGAGCGCACTCTGCGGCCTTGGAAACAGCGCGCCTAACCCGGTTCTCACTACAATAAAATATTTCAGGGATGAGTACGAGGAGCATATCCATGACAAATACTGCAGGGCAAAGGCATGCAGCGGGCTTGGTGTTTACAGTATAGACCATGAACAGTGCTTCCTCTGCGGTTTATGCAAGGAGGCATGTGCATTCGATGCGGTGAAGGAAACATCCAGATCGTTCTTTATAGATCAGGACTATTGTACGAAGTGCAAGGCTTGCTATTCAGCATGTCCGATT
>JACQXE010000019.1 GCA_016208915.1 Nitrospirota bacterium
CCTTAAAAGAAAACAGGACGGACTGCCTTTTAGAAAGGCTGTCATGGCTACTGCTCATAAGTTGATTAGAACTATTTTTGCTATGCTTTCTCATAAAACTCATTTCCGTGTTAAGGAGAATTCTTTATAGTTGACTCCCTTGATGAATTTATTCTGCCCAGACTTCTATTGCAATCTCAGGGCACATCTGGGCGCATAATGCACACCCTGTACATTTATCCATGTGCTTTGCAGCAGCAGGGAAATAACCCATCTTATTAAATTTCTTTTCTGTTATTATCACTCCTTTTGGACATGATGTCACACAGTATTTGCATCCCTTGCATAGTTCTTTATTTATAGCAATCCTGCCTTTCATTCCTTGATCATGCCCTGCTAAGCAGTTCACCGGCGTGTCTTAAAGATACATCTGTTATCTTGCCGCTCAGCATCCTTGCTATCTCAGCCTTTCTTTCCTCTGCTGAAAGTTCTTTTATCTTTACATATGCCCTGTCTTTTTTCTGAATTTTTTCTGTCATAATATGAAAATCTGCTGCCGATGCTATCTGCGGCAGATGAGTAATGCATATCACCTGATGCTTCTTTGCCAGCTTTTTCAATTTCGTACCTATGCTTTCAGCAGTTCTTCCCCCTATGCCTGCGTCAACCTCATCAAATATTAACACAGGTATCATGTCAACATCAGCAAGTATATTTTTAATCGCAAGCATTACCCTTGAAAGCTCACCGCCTGATGCGATCCGCGATAGGGCTTTAGGCTGTTCACCCGGATTTGCAGAGAACAGAAACTCAACGGTATCCGCTCCCTTTGAAGACAGAGGAGACGGCTTTAAGTCTATTATGAATTCCGCCTTTTCAAGTGCAAGTTCTCTCAGAATTTTTTGAACAGCCCTGCCTAATTCCACGGCTGTCTTTTTTCTCTTTTCAGAAAGCTGATTTGTCTGCTGAATTAGCATGTCTTCTTTGCCCCTAATCTGGCCTTCTAAGAGGTCTGTCCTTTCATCTGCCTGCCCGAGGATGAGAACTTCTTTATCAGCCTTATCCCGGTATTCCAATATTGCCTTAATAGTATCTCCATATTTTTTCCCGAGTTTTTTCAGGTTCTCAAGCCTTTCTTCTATAGCGTCCAGCCTCTGAGGATCAAGGTCGTATTTCTCTCTGTAGCCCCTGAGAGAAACTGATGCGTCTTCGAGCATGGGCATTGCCTGTTCGAGAAGGCTCAACGTCTCAGTCACGCCGGGATCTATTGATGACATTTCTCTGAGCCTTGAGATGACAAATGAGAGTTTCTCAACACACGCCCCTTCGGCTTCATAAAGCGTTGAATATGCTGTCTCTGTAAGCGAATTTAATTTATTCAGGTTTGAAAGAATGACCCTTTCTTCTTCCAGTGCAGTCTCTTCTCCGATGTTCAGGGATGCGGCATCTATCTCATTTACCTGAAACTTCAAGAGATCTAATCTATGAGACCTTTCCTTTACGTTTGCCTTAAGCTCATCGAGTTCTTTTTTCAAAGACTGCACCTCGTTGAAAAGTATCCCGACCGCTGCTGCCTCTTCCTGAAGCCTTCCGTAAAGATCGAGCAGCATCCGCTGATTATCAGAAGACAACAGACTCTGATGTTCGTGCTGCCCGTGCATGTCAACAAGAGAACGCCCTATCTCGGACAGGCTCTGAAGGTTTACCATCGTATCATTTATATATGCCCTGCTTTTGCCTGCGGATGATACATTCCTCCGTAAAATGACGCCATCATCAGAGAGAATGCCCATATGTTCAAGCAGCGGATGGCCTGATACCTCAAAGAATGCCTCGACAGATGCCTCCTCTCTGCCTGTCCGTATCACATCGCTCTGTGCCCTCTCGCCGAGCGCAAGCCCGAGTGCATCAACAATGATTGATTTGCCTGCTCCTGTCTCTCCTGTCAGGACATTCAGGCCTTCTTTAAATCTTATGGTGAGGTCATCTATTATGGCAAAGTTTTTTATCTTGAGTTCTTTGAGCATTGAGAGAGCTGATAGGGTTTACTTTTTCAGGATATTTCTGAGTTCTCTTGCATTCTTAGGGGCATGGCCAAAGGCGTCATTGTTGAAATACATATAAACATCCTTTCTTTCTTTTATAAATTTCTTTATTGCCTTTGTATCACATCTGAGATGTTCTGTGTTGTAGCATGAGTTATACTTTCCGTCAGCGCCGTGCCTCCTTATATAAACAAAATCAGCTGTAACCGGCAGGTCAGCAAGAAAATCAGGCCAGTCAGCCATGCAAAGCGCCATATTATTCTTTTCGAGCAGGGATATGATTTTTTTGTTTATCCATGTCTTATCCCTGAATTCGAATGTGTTCCTGGCCTTATATTTGCTTAAAGCCTCTATGAAATCCTTTAGCTTTCCTATGTCTGCCTTGAAATCAGGCGGAAACTGCCACAGTATTACCCCGAGTTTTTCCCTCAGTGCGCTTGTTCTCGAAAAGAATACATCCAGAGGTTCCATAGGCGCTTTCAGTTTTTTGACATGGGTTATGAATCTGCTTCCTTTTAAAGAGAAAGTAAAATCCCCGGGCGTCTCGCTGTACCATTTTGAGAAGGTTTCTTTTTCAGGAACCCTGTAAAAGGTGAGATTAAGTTCGACTGTAGAAAATTTTTTGCAATAGAATTCGAGCCACAGTTTTTTTGAAAGTTCGTCAGGATAGAAATTGCCTTTCCATTCATCGTAGACAAAACCACTGCAACCTATCTTCACACAAGGCATGAAATAGTATATCATATAACCGCCCTATATAGAAAGATTTTTCGGAGGCACAACATGGAAAGACAAAGACTTGACTCAAAACTTCGTTTGATTCAGGATGCAGATCTTAACGGAAAGGTCGTGCTTGTCAGATTTGACCATAATGTCGTAAAAGAAGGAGAGATTAAAGACCCGTACAGGATTGACAGGACATTCGGTACCCTTTACAACATTGTCGAGCGCGGGGGAAGACCCATACTAATGACCCATATCGGAAGGCCAAAGGACAAAAAGACCGGTGAGATCAGATGTAAGGCAGGAGAATCTATCGAGCCGATTATCGAATATCTAAGCCATAAACTTCACATAAGATTTCATGTCCCCCAATTCGATATAGATCCTAAACTGGGCATTATTGGCGTTGACACTTCCATAAACCTTGCAATAAAAGAACTGAAAGAAAGGAGAATCGGCGGTATCTATCTTCCAAACACGCGCTGGTTTCAGGGCGAGGAGATAAATGGAAAGGCAAGGGAGAACTTTGCGCTTCAGCTCGCAGGTCTTGCAGATATATTCATAAACGATGCGTTTGGTTCATGGCAGCCCCATGCCTCGACTTATGACATCGCAAAACTTCTGCCGTCATATGCAGGGTTTCTTATGCAGCAGGAGATTGTCAATCTCCACTCTGTTTTAAATCCCGAGAGGCCCTTTATTGCTGTTGTCGCAGGCTCAAAATATGACACAAAGATAAAGCCCCTGTATGCTATATACGATAAGGTTGACAAACTTATATTAGGGGGTGTTATATACAACACATTTCTGTGCGCAAAATACGGGATTAGTATTGCCGGCGTGTCTGAAAGTGATATTGAAGCAGCCAAAGATTTGGTGGATAAAGACAGCAAGAAACAGAAGATTATAGAACTCCCGTATATCGTCGAGTCCGACACTCTCGAAGGCAGGGTTGAAGGTAAATACAGGACGATTTCAATAAGGGATTTTAAACCAGGCAATAAATACAATTATATCCTTGACATAGACCCGAGGTCTTTTGAAGATAAGTCAGTATACGATAACCTGTCAAATGCAAAGACAATATTTGTCAATGCTGTAATGGGCTTTACCCCTCATTTTTCTGCCGGCTCTGCAGCTCTTGATAACACGATTGACCACAACAGGACAGCCTTAAAGATGTATGGCGGCGGGGATACGCTTCAGGAATTCAAAAATCTGTGTCCAGGTCTTTACCTCTCAGTTCTCGACAATAACCAGTATTATTTTTTCACTGGAGGAGGAACTGTTCTGACTGCAATAGAACAAGGAAGCCCTTATGGACTTAAACCAGTGCAGGCTTTGATGGGGCAGTAGAACAATAAAAGATTTTGCAATTTTTTTACAGGAGGTTTTTATGGCTGATATTAAAAGAATCGGTATCATCACAAGCGGGGGAGACTGCGGGGGATTGAACGCAGTCATCAAGGGAATTGCGCGAGAGGCTTATTCAAAAGGGATTGAATCGGTTGTAATTCCCAATGGATATGCAGGTCTTTATAACCTTGTAGATTTAAAAGATGTTGTAGTGCTCACAGCAGAGCGTGTTAGCAGGATCGAGGCATCCCTTGCAGGCTCTGAGGCAGGCCACTCGAGGGTGAAGCTAAGCAAGATAAAAGACCCGAATACATATCAGAGGATAAAAGACGGACTGAAAAAATTTAAGATAGATGCCATGATTATCAGCGGCGGCGATGATACAGGAAGTGTTGTTGTTGATCTCGGCTCTCATGGGATTCCGTGTATTCATGTGCCAAAGACAATGGACCTTGACCTTCAGCCTTATAGTGTAGGAGGCGACTCTGCAATCAACAGAATAGCTGTTTTTGCGAGAGACCTGAAGACTACAGGCATGAGCCATAACCGAGTTCTTGTTATCGAGGTATTCGGCAGATATGTGGGGCATACAGCGCTGAGAGGTGGCATAGGCGCAGAGGCAGACTGTATCCTTATCCCTGAAATACCAGTTAATTTTGATGTTGTATATGAACATATGAAGACTACATATTTTGCACGCATAGAAAGAAGCGATGTTAAGGCAGGGACATATGTAATGGTTGTTGCTGAGGGGATAAAAACAGCAAGCGGTGATCTTCTTTATGACGAGTCTGCCGGCGTTGATGCATTTGGTCATAAAAAGCTTGCAGGAGCAGGCAAATATATACGACAGCAGCTTGAAAAAAGATTGAAGAACGATCCTGACGTGAAAGAGTTTATGCAAAGGACAGGTATGTATGCGCCAGGAGTCTATGAGATACCTGAGGTGAGGGAAGTAACACCAGGCCATCTTGTGCGTTCAGGGCATTCATCTGCGTATGATGTTAATTTTGGTTACAGGGCAGGCTCAGCAGCAGTAGCCCTCCTGCTGGAAGGCAAGGCAGGAAATACAGTGGTTAATGTGGATGGCAACAGGATTTACTATATGCCGACGCCAGAGGCAATAAAGAGAAGAGAAGTTGATACTGATGAAATTGCCCTCTTCGAAAGTCTGGGCATATGTTTTGGAAGAAAACCACAGAAGTATGAGTATCAGCTTATAGAGGCAAAAATGCCCATAGAAAGGCATTTGTAAGGAATATTAAACAGGCAGGATATAGTATGTGAGCGGCATTATTTTGCCGATTTTCCGACAGACGACCCCCCTTAATTCCCCCCTTGCCAAGGGGGGAACAAAAGAGGGGTAGGCAAAATACCTCTTCGCCTCGGCGTCTCCTCGGCGACCCGCCCGAGGCGGGAATCCGCCTGAGGCGGAGGAGGCACTTCGATCCGACCGACCTGCCTGCCGGCAGGGAATGAGCGAGAATACTATATCCTGCCTCTACGAAAATATCTTGAACAATAAAAAATCCGATAGACATTATGCTCGACTTAGGATTAACAATATTAAGAAAATATCCGAAACAATAAAAAGGTCACTACTGCTCCCATGATACTGCCGAGCATGACCTCCCATGGGCTGTGAATCTTTGTTGTAACCCTGCTTTGTGCGATTGCTACAGCGAGGATAAAACACGACAGGGATACAATAAAATTTTCAGTAATATATGTTATGGCCGTCCATATTGAAAATGCGAGCGCAGCATGCCCGCTTGGCATGCCTCCTCTTAATGGCAGTCCTTTGCCAAAGGCTGCTTTTGTTATTACAACGAGTATGAGCACAATTACGAGCGCTATTACTGTAATCTCCTCGCCCGAGTGTTTTGTTATATAAAGTCCTTGATGGAAAGAGCTGAGCAGATATGGAAAGAGGATTATATAACCTATAATCGCAACTCCGAATGCGGTTACGAACACAGCTCCGGCAGCTATATCTTTTACTATGCGCGCCTGTTCGCTATAATCAGGCGACACTATATCAACCATTGCTTCTATCGCTGTATTTAACAGTTCGGCAAGAAGGACTATAATCACGGAAAGGGCAATAATCAAAAATTCCATGCGTGATATTCCGAGGGCATAACTGAGAAGGAGCACGACAGCAGCGCTGTAGAAATGATATCTCAAATGCCGCTGTGTCTTTGCTGCATGGAGTATTCCTTCTATTGCAAAATTAGCGCTTCTGAGCCATTGGCGTAAAGGCATTTCAGCTAATATTCTACTGAAATTTTTTTCAATAGCAAGTGCTGGTGCATTATATCTTTCTGATTTCAGAAGATTTTGACATAAGAAAAACAGGTTTTTAAGGGATGGAGAGTTTATATTCTCTTTGTGCCTGTTTTATGCCTACAAGTGTTGAATATGTCATGCCGTCATCGAGTGTTACATTTACTTTCCAGGTTCCTACAGAGAGGTTCTCGGTTGACAGGTTATATATATACTGGTTGGTTACGAAGTCGTACCAAAAAGTATTCCCCGAGTCTGCTAAAACACTACTGTTATCGATAGGGTATTCTTCGGGTTCTTCGCTCGAAACCTTTTGAATATAAAGTGCAGCAACAGCATCTGAAACAAAATTTTTACATCCATCGGTGAGCACAAAGGCAATAGGAATGGCGCTTCCCAATGTAAAGGGTTTACGGAAAGTGGTCGGCGGTTGAAAGCCCTCAAAGGCATAAATGCCCCGGTATGATATGCGCTCAGTTGCCGTATTTCCTGCGTTATCACTGGCTGTGACAGTATAGGTAAATGTACCAACCCTGTTTTTATTGCCCCCACTTCTATTTTCGCTGCTCTCTTTGATTCCGGAAATGTCATCTGCCAAGAGGGAATTTGGAGCAGGGAGATTACAGATAGAATAATTCTCGGCCTCCCGAGGTCCTGTGGTAATAATCTTCGGGGGCGTTTTGTCGATACTCACGGTTACTGATGTTGTAGCGGCGTGACCAGCCTTATCAACAGCAGTATCGCTCACTACCTGCTTTGCTCCCTCAGTCCTGACAGTAACAGGAGAGGGACATTTTTGCACACCCGAGAGCATGTCACTACAGGTGAAAGAAACAGTCACGTCGGTATTATTCCATCCGGCTGTATTGGCAATAGGAGTTGCCATTGCAGTGATTGTCGGAGGTTTCATGTCTATATAAACTATCGCTGTTTTTGGTTCTTGCGGATTCCCAGCGCTCTGCTTAATCCTGTACGTTATTAACGTAGTGGTGCATAACTCAAAACGCTCGGTATAGAGCTTCCATGTTTGCCCGCCATCGAAGCTGTACTCTATTCCCTCGGCTCCTGAGGATTGTAAGGTTACTGTGACGCAAGATACATAATAGCCACCGCTTCCTTCAGTTCCTGAAACTGATACGACAACAGGCTGCGAAGGCTGGCTATGCGCAAACCCTGCTACGCTAAGCGCCATAAGAAAGAAAGTAGTTAATCCTGTTGCTAACCTTGCCATAACATAGTTCTCAAAGAAAACAGTTTTTAAACACGCTTTACAAAAGGATACTGCAAATTTTAGTACTATTTCAAGTTTTCTTCACAATTCATTTTTGAAAGTATATAATAAGTGCATCCCTGCATCAGACACGCAGGCAATGTAAAATATGTAGGAGGATTTGTTATGAAGATGATCGAAGGTGAACTCCAGGCAAAGGGGTTAAAATTTGCCATTGTTGTCAGCAGATTTAATGACTTTATTACAAGCAAACTCCTTGAAGGCGCAATAGATGCCCTGCTGCGTCATGGGGCAAAGGAAGAAGACATAGATGTTGCAAAGGTTCCCGGCTCATTCGAGATTCCTTTGATTGCAAAAAAAATGGCGTCAAAAGGCGCATACAATGCTGTTATATGTCTGGGGACTGTTATCAGAGGCGCAACGCCGCATTTTGAATATATCTCAGCAGAGGTATCAAAAGGGATTGCGTCAGCTTCGATGGAGACAGGCATCCCGATGGCATTCGGCATTATAACATCAGATACAATTGAACAGGCAGTAGAAAGAGCAGGGACCAAGAGCGGGAACAAAGGCTGGGATGCAGCCATAACAGCCATTGAGATGGCGCAACTTCTCAAAAAATTATAACAGTGATTAGATATAGGCAGTGTATGTTTAAATTTTTTGAAGCGCAGAAGCGCAGAAGCGCAGAGGCGCAGAAGTTAAAAACTTCCGAGCTTCTGAACTTCCTATCTTCCGAACTATTAACACCTGTCACTGCCTCATGAAGCGTCGCAAGGCAAGAGAATACGTGCTTCAGTTTCTTTTCCAATCTGAATTTACGGATAAAGAGCGTATTAAAAATGGATTGAAACAGTTCTGGGCCGGCAAGGAATCAGATCCTGAGATAAAGAAATTTGCATCAGAGATTATTAAAGGCACATTGTCCATGCTCGAGGATATAGACTCTGTAATAAAAAAGGCAGCAGAACACTGGGTGCTCGAAAGGATGGTGGCAGTTGACAGGAGTATCCTGAGGTTTGCGGTTTATGAGCTTTTACAACGCACAGATATACCACCAGCAGTCACCATAAACGAGGCGATAGAAATCGCAAAGAAATATTCCACTGTAGAGTCAGCATCATTTATAAATGGCATACTGGATAAGATCGCCAGAGAAAATCAAAAGGCAAATTAGTGCATTACGCAGTAATCTCAGATGTCCATGCAAACCTTGAGGCGCTTGAGGCTGTTCTAAATGATATAGAAAAGAGAAAGATCAAAGATATACTTTTTTTGGGTGATGCAGTCGGTTATGGGCCTAATCCGAATGAGTGTATCGAAATGCTGGAAGCCTGTTGTAAGATTATGCTTGCAGGAAATCACGACTTCGCTGTTTTGGGATTTACTGATATAAGCCGTTTCAATGAATATGCGCGCAAGGCAGTAGAATGGACATCAGCAGTTATAACAGAAAAAAATCTTAATGTGCTTAAGGAACTGCCTGCAGTAAAGGTATTAAAAAAGGCAGACATGCTCCTTGTGCACTCAACGCCAAAAGAGCCTGAGGAATGGCATTATCTCATGACATTATGGGATGCTGAAAACAACTTCAATTATTTCGAACAGAGGATATGTCTGCTGGGGCATAGCCATCAACCCTCTATAATAGAACGACTCCCTTCAGGTAAGATGCTCACATACAAAGACAATGCTGAACTTAAAAAAATTGAACGATATATAGTAAATGCCGGCAGCGTCGGACAGCCGAGAGACGGGGACCCGAGGGCATGCTATGCAGTTATAAATGGTGAAAATGTTGAGATAGTCAGGGTAAAATATGACATTCAAAAGACTCAGAAAAAGATGCAGAACGCAGGATTGTCTCTGCTTTTAATTGAGAGACTTGAAAGCGGGCTTTAAAGCAAGGAGGATAACGTGATACCACGGTATACAAGGCCTGTTATGGGCAAACTCTGGGAGCCGGAGAATAGATTTCAAAAATGGCTTGATGTGGAAATAGCCGCATGTGAAGCATGGGGTGAGATTGCAGCGATACCTCTTGATGCAGTTACAGTGATAAAAAAGAAGGCGAAGTTTGATACCAGAAGGATTGACGATATCGAAAAGGTTGTAAAGCATGATGTGATCGCATTTCTCACATCTGTTGCAGAACACGTGGGTCCGGAGGCAAGATTTATTCATAAAGGGCTTACATCATCGGATATTGTTGATACTGCGCTATCCATTCTTATGAGAGAGGCATCCGACATCATAATAAGAGATATAAGGGAGCTGATGTCTGTCATCAAGAGACAGGCATATACATATAAAGATGCAGTCACAATAGGACGCAGCCATGGAGTCCATGCAGAACCAATGACATTCGGGTTAAAGTTTGCCCTCTGGTATGAAGATATGAAGAGAAATCTTCAGAGAATGAAAAAAGCCAAGGATGTAATAAGTATCGGAAAGCTTTCAGGCGCTGTCGGCACATTCTCCAACATCCCCCCGAAGATTGAGGAGAAGGTTTGTAAAAAACTCGGACTAAGGCCTGAACCCGTCGCAACACAGGTAATCCAGAGAGACAGGCATGCTGAATATCTAACTGCGCTTGCGCTAATTGCCGCATCCGTAGAAAAGATAGCAGTCGAGATAAGACACCTGCAGCGCACCGAAGTCCTCGAGGCAGAAGAGCCCTTTTCAAAAGGACAGAAAGGCTCATCTGCAATGCCTCATAAGAGAAACCCTGTTGGGTGTGAGAACCTGTCAGGAATTGCAAGGCTCGTGCGTTCAAATGCAATGGCAGCCCTTGAGAATATTGCGCTCTGGCATGAGCGGGATATCTCGCATTCATCTGTTGAACGTGTAATAATCCCTGACAGTACCATTCTCGTTGATTATATGCTGGACAGGCTAAAAGGCATACTTGACGGCCTGCAAGTGTATCCTGACAGGATGAAGAAGAATATGGGCAGGAGCTTTGGCCTTTATAACTCGCAACGGGTTTTGCTGGCACTGACAGGGAAAGGCATGAGCCGTGAGAATGCGTATGAGGTAGTCCAGAGGAACGCGATGAAAAGCTGGAAAAGTAGCATTGAGTTCAAGGCTCTATTATCGAAGGATAAGGATGTAAAGAGATATCTCAAGTCAAAAGAACTCGAACAGATATTCGATCTTAAGTATTATCTGAAGAACGTGGATTATATATTCAAAAGGGTTTTTAAATAGATTTGGCTACAAGGCAGGATATAGTATTTTCGCTCATTCTCAGTTGCCCGCCTCAGGCGGACGCTCAAATACTATATCCTGTCTTATTTCTGAATTCTCAGGGCATCAATAAGTCTGTCTCTTTGTTTTGCTAATACCTTCTGGCTGTATTCAAAGGCACTGACAATCTCTTTCTTAGCGCTCTCAGAGAGTTCAGCGCCCTGTTCTACAATATCAGACGTTATGTCTTTCACATTGTCTGCAAAATCTTTTATATGATCAATAGTATCGTCAACCATCTCCAATGACCTTTTCTTCATTTTCTTTGCTGTTTTTGTTATATCCTTTCTTGTCTCACGCCCTGATTGTGGCGCATAGAGAAGCGCTATACCTGCACCGATTAACCCGCCAATTAACAAAGCCAGCGCTACTTTTTTTCCTTCACCCTTATCATCCATATAATAGCCTCCTATGTGCTTTTACATTATAATCTAAGAGTAGCAAGAATAAAGCTGCAAGTCAAATTCCATTTTGTTTTTTGATATACTTTATTTATGAAAAATCAGGAGATAGCAGGTATATTTAATGAGATCGCTGACCTCCTTGAGATAAATGGAGAAAACCCATTCCGCATCAGGGCATACAGGAGGGCTGCCCAGAATATAGATGGCCTTCCGAAGGATGTCGCAGAGTTGCCAAAGGAAGAACTCTTAAAAATCCCTGGCATAGGACATGACCTTGCTGACAAGATAAAGGAATATTTAAGTAACGGAAAGATTCAAAGCCACGAGGAACTGAAAAAACAAGTCCCCGTGGGTCTTTCAGTTCTCCTTACAGTCCCGAGTCTCGGACCGAAGACAGCTAAACTGCTCTATGAAAGATTAAAGATCAAGAATGTGGATGAACTTGAACGTCTTGCAAGAGAGCACAAATTGGCAGGTCTTCCGGGAATAAAGGATAAGACAGAAGAGAATATTCTCAAAGGCATTGAGATGATCAAAAGAGGTAAGGAAAGGCAACCCCTCGGAAGGGTTCTGCCAATAGCAACAGATATCGTCGAACATCTGAAAGAAAATAAGAATGTTAAAAAGATAAGCATTGCAGGCAGCCTGCGCAGGTGGAAGGAGACTGTGAGGGATATTGATATCCTCGTAACATCAACAAACCCTAATGATGTCATGAAGTCGTTTGTGCACCTTCCCCACGTTAAAGAAGTATTGATGCAGGGGCCGACAAAATCCAGCATCATTATCAAAGAAGGACTTCAGGTTGACCTGAGGGTTGTTGAGGATGAGTCTTTTGGGGCTGCCCTCGCTTATTTCACAGGGAGCAAGGAACACAATATCAGACTCAGGGAGATGGCTGTTAAAAAAGGGCTTAAGATTAATGAGTATGGAATATTCAGAGAAAAAGACAATAAAAAGATGGGAGGCAAGAATGAGGATGATATTTACAAAGTGCTTGGTCTTGCATACATCCCGCCTGAATTAAGAGAGGATACAGGAGAGATAGAGACTGCGCTGAATAATTCCCTTCCGGAACTTGTTGAGCTGGAGGACATAAAAGGAGATCTTCACGTGCACAGCAGATTTAGTGATGGAAGCCATACATTCAAAGAACTTATTGATGCTGCAAAAGAGAGGGGATATGAGTACATTGCAATCACAGACCATTCAAAAGGGCTCGGTGTTGCGAGAGGATTAAGCGAGGAGAGGTTAATGGAGGAGAAAAAAGAGATAGATGCCATAAATAAAAAGCTCAGGGGCTTTAAACTCCTTATGGGTATTGAGGTTGATATAAGGAGCGACGGCAGAATGGATTTTGAAAATGATATTCTGTCGAAAATGGACATTGTTGTTGCCTCAATACACTCAGGATTCAGACAGAGTAAAGAACAGCTCACAAAAAGAATTGTCTCTGCCATGAAGAATCCCTATGTTTCAGTAATTGCGCATCCAACAGGAAGACTTATCGGAGAAAGAGATCCTTATGATATAGACTTGGAACAAGTCCTTAATATGGCAAAAGAAACAGGCACTGCCATTGAGATAAATGCATATCCATTGAGGCTTGACCTTAACGATATTTATGTAAAAAAGGCAAAGAAATTTGGAGTTAAATTTGTTATAAGCACAGACACGCATGTGATAACGCAGTTTGATTTTATGCACTATGGTGTTTCGATTGCAAAAAGAGGATGGCTTGAGAAAAAGGATGTGCTGAATACGCTTGGTTACGACCAGCTTATAAGGGAACTGAAGAAGAAAAGGGCGAGGTAGTTATTTCGAACGATGAGGCTCACCGGGAGCGAATGGCAAGCCGCGATCCGGTGGAGCGCTTTGTTAAACCAGTTGATTGCTGTGCTATTTTCATTAAACTACGCAGGGCTTTATTGACCGAGGCGTCATCGGGAAATGCTGCTGCCACATCAGGACTAAGAAGAACAAGATTGGTTCCTTTTTTGTATTCATCGAAGTACTTGCCTCTTATTCCTTTGCCCAAATCTTCTCGTTTGTACTCTTTACGCATTTCTTCATGTTTAACCGTTTTCATATATTTTCCTTTCTTGTCTTGTTGCGCGCCTTGCGCTTATTATTCTTGTCTTTCCATGTCGCTCAGTATGAACGACAACCAGCAACTGACCCATTATGGAATAGCCAAAGGTCAGAAATCTATGCTCTCGTATCGAATGGTCGGGATCGTTGAAAGAAATCGCCAGCGGATCACCAAATACCGTTGACGCTTCATGAAAAGAGACGCCATGTTTCTTGAGGTTGACTTCGGATTTATCTGGATCCCACTCAAATTCCATATATCATTTTATCATTTTTTATGCTTAACAATTATAGACCAAGTCGGTATTCTCTGTCTTTATGAAGGAATATAACACAAAAGAAAGAGTTAAGGAAAATAAGAATTATCTAAATTCATACTGGAAAATTAATACGGGAAGTGTCCCTATGTTTTGTTCTATGTTTTCATTGTTAGATAATCGCTTATAAAGTGACTTTTCATTTCATCATTTCAGCATTTAACAACGAGTTGAGGGGCGGGCGCTTCTTGCCCGACCCTCTCGAACGATTCGTTAACATTTAATATTAATATTAATCACTCATCCAAATTCGAGTAAATTCATTTTTATGTGAATTCCAATAAAAAACAGAATTGGCACTTTCAAACGCAAAGAAATTTATGCCAGGGGTATTAAGCTTTAAGATTTCCGTCTCATCGTCTTTGCATTCCCAGTAGCCTTTTCCACATGCAGTTTTATATTGTCCGGGCTCCAAAAGGGAAATGCCCATGAATATTTTCTCTGTTTCCCTCTTATGTTCGTCAAGCATCATCATTTTGTAACTGCCATTCTCGGCTCCTAGAAATACAAATACACCGAAGGCCTTTTTTGAAGTGTTAATAAGAATCCAAGCATGGTCTTTTATGCCGTCGCCATTGAAGTCAGCTTCAATATGATTCGGGACCTGATTCTTCCTGAATGATAAGTTCTCATCCGAATAATCGGACTTGGTCGCTGGTTTCCATCCGGCAGGGAATTCCGGCATTGATTGGGCCTGTGCCAGAGAAGTCAGTGCAATAAATACGAACGCGACCGTTAAAATAGATTTTCTCATAATTGGGCCACAGTTAACATATAATATACGAAGTTCATTTTTTCTGACGATTTTATAAAATATAGCACAAAGCGAAACATTAAAGCAGTTAAAAAAAATCGATAAAATCAATATCCCGAGTTTTCGTCGTTTCACTTTTTGCACTAATAATAAGACGCATTGCATTGCACAATAAAAATCGAATTGCTGTGGTACTTTCCTGTCAACCTTCTCCTCTGTTATGTTATTATTAACAACTATGAAAAAAATCCTTTCCATAATATTTTTCATAATTCTTATCCCAGTCTCACTTTACGCTGAGGTAAAGGAGTACACTCTGAAGAATGGTCTAAAGGTGATTGTTGTTGAAGACCATAAAGCGCCACTGGCCACATTTCAGATATGGTACCGGGTCGGTTCGAGGAATGAGCTTGCAGGCAAAAGCGGAATGAGCCATCTTTTAGAACACATGATGTTCAAGGGGACTCCTAAATATGGCTCTAAGGCATTCTCAAAGATAGTGCAGAAAAACGGCGGCATTGACAATGCCTTTACAACAAAAGATTACACAATGTATTACCAGAGCCTTGCATCAGACAGAATAAATCTTTCAATAGAGCTGGAAGCTGACAGGATGAATAATCTTATTATGGATCCAAAAGAGGTTATTGCAGAGCGGAGCGTTGTTATGGAAGAACGAAGGATGAGATATGAAGATGACCCGCAGACCTCATTATACGAAGAGGTTGTTGCTACTGCATTTAAATCTCATCCATACCACTGGCCTGTTATAGGCTGGATGTCTGATCTGTCGTCAATAGAGAGGGATGACCTGTACAGTCATTACAGGGCATACTATTCCCCTGACAATGCAGTAATAGTCGTCTCAGGGGATATTGCAGCTGATGAAATCATAAAAAAAATAAAGGCTTTGTTCGAAAATATTCCTCCTGTATCCGGCAGAAAAAATGTGCTGTCAAAAGAGGCTGAACAACAAGGTGAAAAAAGGGTGGCGCTGAAGAAAGAAGCAGAACTGCCTTATATAATTGCTGCATATCACACGCCAAGTTTTCCTTCTGAGGACAGTTATGCTCTTGAGGTATTGGGAATGATACTGTCAGGAGGTAAAAGTTCGAGACTCTATAAGTCGCTTGTGTACGAGAAAAAACTCGCCCTCTATGCATATGCTGACTACAATGGCTTTAATAAAGATCCCTATTTGTTTTTATTCGGAGCAACATCATCCCCTGGCAGGGATGTAAAGGATCTGGAGAATGCGCTTTATGGTGAAATAGACAGGATTAAAAACGAGCTTCCGTTGGAGAAAGAGGTTCAGAAGGCAAAAAACCAGATAGAGGCATCCTTTATCATGGGACTGGACTCAATATATTTTCAGGCAGAGATACTCGGAATGTTTGAGATGATTGGTGACTGGAAGATGAAAGAGCAATATCTTGAAGGAATAAGAAAAGTCATGCCCGATGATGTTAGCAGGGTCGCAAAGAAATATCTCAATGAAGAGAACAGGACAATTGGAATATTAATTCCAATGAAGAATTCAAAATGAAAAATTCAAAATTCCGGAAAATACTATTTTTTTTATTAATTTTTAATTTTGCATTTTTAATTTTGCACTTTCCTTTATACGCCCTTGATGTACAGAAAAGGGTGTTAAACAATGGGCTGACGGTTCTGCACTCTGAAAAACACAATATCCCAATCATTATGGTAACCATGATCGTAAAGGCAAGCCCGTTAAACGAGCCGCAGGAGAAGGCAGGACTCTCAAATCTCGTCGCAGAGCTCCTTGATGAGGGAACCAAAACCAAAAAATCTTCGGATATAAGCGAGGAGATAGAGTTTATAGGCGCATCTATAGGCGCTTCTGCAGGAAGTGATTACACAACAATAACACTGTCAGTCCTTAAAAAGGATGTTCAGAAAGGGTTTGAACTTTTCTCTGACATAATTCAGAATCCTGCTTTTCTGCAGGAGGAACTCGAAAGGAAAAGAGAACTTATAAAAGGCTCATTAAAACACAGGGAAGAAGAACCGTCTTTTCTTGCAGGACGGGCTTTTCATAAGGAGGTATTTGGAGAACATCCGTACGGCAGGCTTGTGGAAGGCACGCCTGAAACTATATCATCGATAACAAGAGAGGATCTTGTGGAATTTCATTCGAGATATTTTATCCCGAATAATGCAATACTCTCTGTTGTCGGAGACCTGACAGGCGCTGAGCTTGATTTGTTGATTAAAAGATACATGGGTGACTGGAAAAGCACAGGTATGACTGAGAAGCAGATAAACCCCATGCCCGGAGAGAAGACACGAAAAGTTGTCAAGATAGATAAGGATGTTACTCAGGCAACAATAATTATAGGGCATATGGGGATAAGCAGGGATAACCCCGATTATTATGCTGTCTCTGTTATGAACTACATACTTGGCGGTGGAGGGTTTTCATCGAGGCTTATGCAGAAGATAAGAGATGACATGGGGCTGGCGTATGATGTGCATAGTTTCTTCACCCCCAATAAGGAGAAGGGCGTGTTTCAGGCAGGTGTGCAGACAAAAAATGAATCAGCGAATACAGTTATAGAAGAAATACTAAAACAGATAGAACGGATAAGGAAAGAAGAAGTCTCTGATGAAGAGATCTCGAGCGCAAAATCTTATCTTACCGGGAGTTTTCCGAGAAGGCTTGATACCAACAGGAAGATTGCAGATTTTCTTGCGAGCGTTGAATTCTATAATCTCGGGCTTGACTATGCAGAAAAATATCCTTTATATATCAATTCTGTCACAAAGGCTGATGTCCTGAGAGTTGCGAGGAAATATCTCGACCCTGAAAACTTCGTGCTTATTTCTGTAGCCAATCAGAAAAAGGCAGAGCTGAGATATTAACCTGTATGTCGCTTAAGGACGTTATCGGACAGGAAAAGGCTATCAATATCATACAGGGATCTATTAGCCGTAACAGGATTCCTTCAGCATATCTCTTTGCAGGCGAGTCAGGCATAGGGAAAAAGTTCACTGCCGTAAACATGGCTAAGATTCTTAACTGCCAAAGCATTCAGCATTCAGCCGTCAGCTGTCAGTTTATAGACTGTTGTGACGAATGCGCATCATGCAGGAAGATTGATGCCCAGATACATCCTGATTTTCTTATGGTGGCTCCTGAAAAAGGAGAGGTCAGAATTGCCGAGATACGGGCAGTTGAAGAAGTTCTCTCATTTGCTCCATACGAAGGACAAAGAAAGGTTGTAATTATTGATGATGCAGAGACGATGAATTCTGCTGCTGCAAATGCATTCCTTAAGACCCTTGAGGAACCCCCGTCTTTAAGTCTGATAATACTGATATCTTCAAGCCCTGACAGACTGCCAGAAACGATCAGGTCGAGGTGCTCACGCATAAATTTTTCACCTTTGCCGTTTGAGATGTGCGAAGAAGTCATAAAAAAGGCTGTGAACCAGCAAGCGGCGAGCAGCAGTCTGTACAAAACTGTTGCGAGGCTTGCGATGGGAAGGCCTGGACTTGCTGTATCCGGTGATCTGATAGAAGAAAGGGAATGGTTCATTAAACTATTGCAAGAGATGATTAGCGGCAGGGATAAAGAGATATGGACAGACAAAGAGGAAATTGGAAGATGGTTCGACTCTGCATTTGTGTTATTAAGGGATCTGGCGGTCTTTAAGATAACAGGCAGGGGTGATATGCTGATAAACATAGACCTTATGGAAAAAATTGCCGGCCTGAGCAAATCAGTTGGGTTAAAAGATATAATAGAAAGCTATTCCAAGCTCTCTTTTTTGAGAGGATATGTTGATTTTAACCTTAACAAGGCGATTACATGGAATTACACAAGTTTTATTATGAGCAGGTTCAAAAGGAGCTTATAAGATGCCGGATGTTGTCGGAGTAAGATTTAAAAGAAGCTGCACGATATACGACTTTGAGATCAATGGAGCAGATACAGAGTACAAGGCAGGTGACCTCGTGGTTGTTGACTCTGAACTCGGTCTCGGGATAGGCAGCGTGGTTACAGAAAGTCGTACAGTCGAGAAGCCTGCCGGTGAACTCAAAAAGGTGCTGAGAAAAGCAACAGACGAGGACCGGAAGCAAAAACAGGAAAATGAAGGTTTTGAGAAAGAGGCAAGAGATTACTGTTTTGAGAGGATCAATGCGCGCGGACTCCCGATGAAGCTTATTTCAACAGAGACTACGCTCAACAAAAAACGTATAATTTTTTATTTTTCTGCAGAAGGAAGGATAGATTTCAGGGAGCTGGTGAAAGACCTCGCTGCGAAGTTCAAGACAAGGATAGAGATGAGGCAGATCGGAGTAAGGGATGAAGCTAAGATAGTTGGCGGATTCGGCATGTGCGGCAGAGAATTCTGCTGTAATACATTTCTTGTATCATTTGCCCCTATATCGATAAAAATGGCTAAACAGCAGGACCTCGTTCTGAACATGAACAAACTCTCAGGCGTATGCGGCAGGCTTATGTGCTGTCTCGGTTATGAATCATTAGAGGAAACGCAGGAAGAAACCAGCAGAATTGTCTCTGATAAAGATTCAGCTGATAAAGATTCAAATGTTATTGATGGAGGCGCTGAGGCTGAGATAAGCAATCAAGTTTCTCAGGAGGTCGCAGTTCCAGAACCAGAGCTTTCAGAGACAAGGCAACTGAAGTCTGAAGACTTGGAGACGAAACAGATTGAGCCTCCAATATCCGTATCTCCGCCTGACACTGTTCCTTCCGGAGCCTCTCAGAAGGAAGAACCGAATGAACAGAAATCAGGCCAGCGGAGTAAAAAGCGCAAAAAATGGCGCTGGAGGAAATTCTATAAGAAATGAGGCAATGGGCGGGGCAAGATATCACTCATTTTTGGTCTAATCACGACCTTTATGGGTTTTAAGTATGTCATTCCGCACTTGATGCGGAATCTATAGATTTCTGTTGGAATTTGCCTCTGGATTCCCGCTTTCGCGGGAATGACGAAAAGTGCAAGGATAACTTATTAATTGAATATGGAAAAAAGATTCTACGTTACAACACCTATTTATTATGTTAATGATGTGCCGCATATCGGCCACGCATATACAACGATTGCAGCAGATATGCTTTCAAGGCATAACAGGCTGATGGGGAGAGAGGTTTTTTTTCTGACTGGCACTGATGAACACGGGCAGAAGGTTGAAAAGGCAGCGCAGGAAAAAGGCAGAACTCCCAAGGAACACGCAGATATCCTCGTAGAAAACTTCAAGCGTCTTTGGATAAAACTCAATATATCACATGACGCATTTATAAGAACCACTGACAGGGAACATATAGATACAGTTCAGGAACTCATGCAGATGCTCTGGGACAGAGGCAAGATAGAAAAGAGGTCTTATGCCGGCTGGTACTGCACTCCTGATGAAAGGTTCTGGACAGAAAAAGATGTTGTTGAAGGAAAATGTCCTGACTGCGGAAGACCTGTTGAACAGATAAATGAAGAGAATTACTTTTTTTTGATGTCAAAGTACCATGATAAGCTCATAAAACATATTGAAGACAATCCTGACTATATCCTTCCTGAAACACGCAGGAATGAGGTTCTGGGTTTTCTTAAGAACAATGCCCTCGGAGACCTCTGTATTTCAAGGCCCAAAACAAGGCTTTTATGGGGAATTCCCCTGCCGTTTGATGATAGATTTGTTACCTATGTCTGGTTTGATGCGCTGGTGAATTATTATTCCGCAACAAGATATCTCGCGCCCCCCACCCATCCCTCCCCCTCGAGGGGGGAGGGCAAGGGAGGGGGTGAAACTCTCAACTCAGACGACTGGTGGCCTGCATCACATCATCTTATCGGAAAAGACATTCTTACCACTCATGCTGTTTATTGGTCTGCAATGCTCATGGCGCTTAATCTCCCTCTGCCGAAAAATATCTTTGCGCATGGCTGGTGGACAATTGAAGGGAAAAAGATGTCCAAGTCTTTGGGCAATGTAGTTGACCCCAATGAGATGGCTGAAAAATACGGAGTCGATGCATTCAGGTATTTTCTTTTCAGGGAAGTCCCATTTGGCCTTGATGGAGATTTCTCTGAGAACGCATTAATAAACAGGATAAATACAGACCTTGCGAATGACCTTGGCAATCTTCTGAGCAGATTTCTCGCAATGGCTGAAAAATATTTTGAAGGGAAAATAGAGCCTGCTGTGTCAGTTTCTTCTTTAAGCGATTTTTCGAATCATTGTATTAGAGCAGTCAAGGACGCAAATGATGAACAGGGCTGGTCTCATCTGCGTTTTAACCTTATACTCGAAAATATATGGAGTATTGTAAGCGAGACGAATAATCTTATAGCGAAGGAAGAGCCATGGAAACTTGCAAAGAGTGATATGGGAAGGCTTAAGGATATTATGTTCCACATCTGGAATGCCATTAGGGTAACAGCTCTTCTTATTTATCCGTTTATGCCGTCTACAGCAGAAAAAATGTGGAAACAAATCGGACTAAAATCCCTAATAGAAGAGACAACAGATACACTTTCAGGTGAAGAAAAATATCCACAGATTATCGACTGGGAATGGAGGCCGGATTATGAGATAAAGGTTTCAAAAGGAGAGCATCTTTTCCCGAGGATTGAAACTAAAGAGGCGAAGAAGAAATAATGGGTATTGCAATAGACTAATGGCAACAGCGATTATTTATTGAAGTGGATATAACATGTAATGAGCGAAGGATAGGGAAACTTAATGTCTACGAAGCTGAACGCCGCCACAAAATTTAAAACAAATCAAGTCAAGAAAAGCAAAGAGGGCAATAGAACAATCTCGGACTTCTGGCAGTGGGCATACTCTGATTTGACGCAGAATATAACAAGAGGTGTTTTAGCGGAATTTCTGGTCGCTTGGAGCCTTGGGTTGGATGGTAAGGCAAGAGATCCATGGCAAAGCTATGATTTAAAAACCGTTAAAGGGAAAACGGTAGAAGTTAAATCGGCAGCTGATGCTCAAGCATGGGCTTACGGTAATCATCCTCCTAAATTTATCGTCAAACCGACACGAGGTTATGACAGACAAAAAGGATATGGGAAGGATAGGAAATTTCAGGCCGACATTTATGTGTTGGCTCATTTGATGGGGCAAGATATTAACAAAGTCAACCCGATAGATACAAACCACTGGAGATTCTGGGTGCTGACAAAAGAGGAACTTATCTCGTTGCTTGGAGATAGGCAATCCATTTCAGTATCGATGTTGCAGAAGGCAAAAGAATCTTTAAGTTTTTCTGGACTCAGAAAGATCAATGAGATATGAGTAAGCGACGATTATTCTTTAAGGTAAGGCTCCCTGAATATCTATACAGCTAATATGTGCCGCGAATGTTCTTGTTGAACTCAAACATTGCATTAGTATCACCCTCTTGTAATTTTTCAAAAGCTATCTTCGCATCTTCTATGCCACGCGTAAAATCTTTGTCTGGATTGCTCATGAATCTATCCACCTTCTGAACTATATCGTGTGCATCCATTTCAAGCGCGATTGCGACAGAATTTATGAGAACGAATCCTCCTTCTTCAGGGTCGTCGGTTTTGCCTTTCACAGCAAAATGATACAGATGAATGCACATCATATAGTGGAATCCCAACACATAATTGTTAGTCTTGAGCGCATCCGGTACATTGCCACCGTTCATTTGACGAGGAAACGCTAATATGTCGCGGAGTTGCATTCCAATACTGTCCCACAACTTTTTCATTCGTGACTCTTTATTAAAACCAAACATATTTACCCTCCTTTTATTTGTATGAAAGCTTAAATGACAAAGTGGAGTATTAAGTATTCTTCAAATAATTATTAAATGAATCACTATTCATAAGGTTGCGCGTGAAATCTCGAATAATCTGATTCTCATGATTACATAATAGACAGAGGATGGTCCAAGACGCACTTGAAACCTTAGCCATCTTGGATACGGCTGTTATGGCGTAAAGCTGTAGATTAATATTGTTTTGCGTGTAGATATACGGCCAAACACTTTTCTCCGCTAGAATTAAATCCTCTTCAAAGTTTGCAATAGCCCCTAAAGCAATTCTCAGCCATGGCTCTGATATCTCTGCCATTGAAGGTTCTCTGCCTACATCTAAGGCAGCAATTAAAACAGGAATCGCATCAGCAGGGAATGAAGCAGTGCGGGACAATGCCTCAGCCGCAAGTATTCTAATTGCGCTATCGCCTTCATAAATTAATCTTCTTAACTCATCTCTTGCTGCTTCAGAATCAATAGCAAGCTGTCTAAGCTCTGTGAGCCCATTTGTCTGACAGGAATAATCACTGCTATTAGCGGTACGAAAGTAAGCAAGTATCGTTTTGGCCTGAACTAAGATATTGTCTTTGTCAGAAGGAACCATATTTTTATAAAAACTCCTACCGTCTGAAATCGGCGGCGCAGTAGCACCGCATTAGCTCAAATTGCGCTTTAGAACCCTATCTGAAATAATTTCCAACTACTATATTTTATTAATAGCACTAATGCAGTCGCTCCAAAAGCAACTGGCAATGCAAGCTCAAAAGCAAACCACCTCAGATTCTGGCTTCGGAGAAAATAGTGGAACCATGAATCAAACCTCTTTAGAGAACCAGCTATTCGAACCGACGATACTGTTTTTTGAGCATTTTCAACTGCATTTTTTAATTGGTTAATATCAGCCCTAGTTGCACTGATTTCTGAACATCCATTGGCAATGTTAAGACTGTCGCCTCTTGAACTCATGATTTCTTTAAGTTTTTCTTCCCATAATTTAAGGTTGTTCTCAATGGTAATGAGTTTATTGCCCAGATTTCCAATTTTTGTGGCCTGACGCGACCACCAATAGTAAAGAGTCGATTGCCTTGGATCGTTTGGATAATCGCCGTGTTCGCTTGCGAGTTTCGCAGTTGTCACAAAAGCTAATCTAGTTCCAGTGATTCTTATCCTCCATTCCGTGAACAAATTCAAAACTACACCACAGGAAATGAATGAACAGGTAAAGAGTTATAAGGGTAAGCCCGAACCTTATGAAATTATCGGTAAGACCTGAAAATTTCAATCCGAAAACCTCCGAATTAGGATTAATCTGCAATCCACCTAAAGATACGGCAACTGAGAGAAGGCTGACGATTAAAAGATTTCTTCGAATTTTTATTGTGTTTTCTGTGAATTCGCCAATGACAGGCTCGCCTAGAGCTTTTTCTACCGCTTTAATTGTCTTTTCATCTTTTTCTTTTTCATCCATTGATATATCTCCTGAACTCATTATTTGAGCTGATTTTAGGGCAAATCAATGGAGTGAGTCAAGCGAAGTTTTGATTTCGAAGTTTTGATTTTTGTTACGCCAATTTAGAAATGTCCCCTCTTGTGAGTTGTTCCTTAATGCAGTTGTCATTTCGACTTGTTGGGAATCCCTCTGCGATTCCTGACTAGCAGGAAGGACGCTGGACAAGCCAGCATGACAGATAGGGATAGTCCCACTTGCCTCGGCGAGTTAATTCGTAACAGTCCACAGGTAATTGTCTTTTATCAAAAAACTGTGGTAGTATTTATTCATACTAAGGAGGCAATATGGCAACTGCTGTTAAAAAGACAATCTCTCTTCCGCCGGAGCTTGCTAAAGAGGCAGAGGAGATGGCTGCAGAAGAAGGGAAGACCCTGAGCGGCGTTATTCAGGAAGCCCTTCGCATCGCAAAGAGGGAGAAGCTCAGAAAGGAATTTAAGGAGATTCAGGGCTACTGGTCAAAAAAGGCAAAAGAAAAAGGAATCCTTACAGAAAAAGACCTTCACAGATACCTTAAAGGATGAAGGTCGTATTCGACACGAACATCTTCATCTCTGCCTTTATCTTTCCGGAAAGTCAGGCTGAGAAGGCAATAAGCAGGATAGCGGAAGGGATAGATACCCTTTTAATATCAAAGCCGATAATAAACGAAGTCCTGTCGGTTCTCTCAAGAAAGTTCAGCCAAAATGCCGAGGCAATAAGCCGTGCGGCTGTTTACTTATCGGAACTTGCAATAATTGTCCATCCCCAAAAAGCCGTTCATATCTTAAAGGATGAATCCGACAACAGAATTCTTGAATGTGCCATAAGCTGGGGAGCAGACGTTATAGTTACGGGTGACAAGAAGATGCTTGAGCTGGATGAATACCTTGGGATAAAAATAATCAGTCTCAAGGAATATCTGCTGGAGAGGGGATAGAAGGAGATTGTTTTGCAGAAAGCTGATTATATAATTCGCGGTGATTATGTCCTTCCAATGGACGAAAACCAGACCGTTATTAAAGACGGTGCAGTAGTAGTTCAGGGAAACAAAATTGCTGATACAGGCAGTTTTGACGAGATATCAAAAAAATATTTCTCTGAAAAAATAGTCGGAGGAAAAAACAGAGCAGTACTACCTGGTCTAATCAACACCCACACTCATGCAGCAATGGTCTATTTCAGGGGAATGGCTGATGACCTTCCGTTGAAAGAGTGGCTTGAAGAACATATATGGCCTGCTGAGAGCAGATGGCTCAGCCCTGAATTTGTCTCGGATGCCACTGAGCTTGCATGTCTCGAGATGCTCAAGGCAGGAATAACAACGTATAATGACATGTATTTCTTCGAGGATGCTTCAGGCAGGGCAGCAAAAAAAATCGGTATGCGGGCAGTTTTAGGCGCAGGCATAGTTGATTTCCAGACCATAGCAGGCAAGGGCGCTGAAGATTATCTCAGCAAGGCAGAAAGATTTATTAAGGACTGGAAGAATGACGAACTGATAGTTCCGTGCATTGCTCCCCATTCTGCATATGCATGCGGGCCTGAGACGCTTAAAAAAGTAAAGGAACTTGCAGATAAGTATAATGTTCCGATTCATATCCATCTTTCTGAGGCACAATGGGAGGTCGATGATATAGAGAAAAAATATGGTAAAAGGCCGGCTGAATATCTACATGACCTCGGCTTTCTTGATGAAAAGATAGTAGCTGTTCATTGCGTCTGGCTTAATGATAAAGAAATTGAGCTGCTTGCACGACATAATGTAGGTGTTTCACACTGTATTGAAAGCAACCTGAAACTGAGCTCAGGCATTGCGCCGGTGCCTCAGATGTTAAAATCAGGCATAAAGGTCACATTTGGCACTGACGGCGCTGCAAGCAATAATGACCTGAATATTTTAAGTGAGATGTCAACTGCTGCAAAGGCACATAAAGCAATATCAAATGATCCAACAGTTCTTGATGCAAAAACGGCCCTATTGATGGCAACAAGATGGAGCGCAGAAGTTCTGGGGCTCGGGAATGTTACAGGGAGTCTTGAAAAGGGCAAGGCAGCTGATTGTGTTATTCTGAATCTCGATAAACCTCACCTAACTCCGCTCTATGACATTTATTCCCACATCGTATATTCTGCAATGGCTTCAGATGTCGAGACCGTGTTTGTAAACGGGAAGCTTGTTCTGGATGAAGGAAGGCTCTGTACTGCTGATGAAGAGGCTATAATTTCAAAAGCCAGAGAATGGCGTAAAAAAATAAAGTAACTGTTGCTTCTCACAAAAGATTACTTACTTGTATGACATCTCTCGCATTCTGTTGATTCAAAGGCAACCTTGCTGTTATGACATGAGCCACAGAATTTACCCTGAGACATAGAATCCATTGTCATCTTTTTTATGCCTTTTTTCATAGGCCAGATCTTTGTGTGGCAGTCATTACATTTGAAAATCATAGTGTGAAATTCATGGCTGAAGCTGGCTGGCGAAATGCCGGTTACTTTGTATGTTATAGGTTTAGGAACCGGAACCTTAACATGACATGTCTTGCAATCAGCAGGCGCCTTTTTGTTGTTGTGGCACGAATAACATAATTTTTGCTTGGTATGATCAGCAAATGTTATCTTTGAAGACCCCTTTCGCATCTGGAAGATATCAGGGTGGCATTCGTCACATTTGAACATAGCATTGTGAGACTTATGGCTAAAGATGACAGCTTGGCCATAGGCATTAAATGTCAAGTCAGACATAGATATCTCAGACTTTCTTTTCTCGTGGCAGTTCACGCAGCGTTCTGTCTTTACTGTGTTTTTATATTCACCGCCATGAGCAACTCCGAGATGGCAGTCCAGACAATTAATACCTGCATCAAGATGTTTTTTGTGATTAAGGTTCACCTCAGATTTAAGCTCCTCTGTAAGGATATCCCTCAGCCCTTTTGATTTTCTAAACTCAGGATTTTTTACGCTGTCCATGAGCCTGAATTTAACGCCTGCAGACATAATCCTTTCTTTTCTGATCTTCTGGTTGTAGCTGTCTGTATGGCAGAAGAGGCATATCTCATTTGGAACAATCTCTGATGCATATTTGGGATCAGTGGCTGCCTTTGTGAGGATCCCTGACATATGTTCATGGGAATACATAACAAAACCATAAATATCCCGGAGACCGCCGAATTTAGCTTTCATATAGCCGGTAAGTCCGGGCTTGCCGTGACAGTCAAGGCATTTTACCTCTTGAGTGGCGTGGATATTCTTGCTCCATGTATAGACCTCGCTGAATGGCCCTGTCTTTTTTTCAGGGTGACAGAACTCGCAGAACTTGGGCTCGCTGCTAATATGCAATGACTCTACAAAGATGAAGATGAAGATAGCGAGCGAAAGGAAAAAAGCTAATGTAAATATCAGTATGGCTGACTTGGGATTATTTCGTGCAAATACCTTTATTTTTTCGAGAACATCTTTAATCTTTTTAAACATTTCTGCTCCCCTTTCAGAAACTAAAAAGAATTAATAATAATATATCATATCTTAAGCAGTGGTTTTATTTTTTATGTTCAAGCCGCAGCATGAAAAAATCCTTGCTGCTCTCTTCCACCACATAACATATTGGTTTTAAACCTACCACAATGAATATGGAAATGTCAAAACCTGCTTCCAAAATCAATTAAGATGTGATAGCATAAGAACACTTTTCCTTATTTAATTAAGAATCTTAGGGCATGTTTTATTATGAACAGACTTACATATAAAAAGGCAGGGGTTAATATTACCGAGGGCGACAGGCTTGTAACCCTAATCTCTCCTATTGTAAAAAAGACCTTCAGGCCTGAGGTTCTGACAGACATTGGTTCATTCAACGCACTTTTTAAGCTGGACCTCAGAAAATACAAAAGGCCTGTGCTTGTAAGCGGCGCAGACGGCGTAGGCACTAAGCTGAAAATAGCCTTTATGATGGACAGGCATGATACTGTCGGCATAGACCTTGTTGCAATGTGCGTTAATGATATACTTACAAGCGGGGCAGAGCCTTTATTTTTCCTTGATTATTTTGCAACAGGCAGGCTGAAGCCTGAAAAAGCAGCCAAGGTAATACAGGGGATAGCAGAGGGCTGTAAACAGTCAGGATGCTCTCTTATAGGCGGAGAGACTGCTGAGATGCCGGGATTTTATTCAGAGGGAGAGTATGACCTCTCAGGATTTGCAGTGGGAATTATAGACAGGGACAAGATAATAGACGGATCAAGGATTAAAAAGGGCGATGTCGTCATTGGGCTTGCATCGAGTGGTCTTCACAGCAATGGTTATTCTTTGGTAAGAAAACTTTTCTTTGATATGAAGAAAATCAATATCAATAAATATATGCCTGAACTCAGAACATCTTTGGGCGAGGAACTAATCAGGCCGACAAGGATTTATGTCAAGGCATTCAATGCGATTAAGGGCAAGATTAAGGTAAAAGGTATGGCGCATATAACAGGAGGAGGAATCAAAGAAAATCTTCCAAGAATATTTCCTAAAGGCATATCTGCTGTTATAAATAAGGGTTCATGGGGTGTTCCTCCGATATTCAGCCTGATTCAGGACATGGGCAAGGTCCCTGATGCTGATATGAGGAAGACTTTTAATATGGGGATAGGGTATATTATTGTCATTTCAGAAAGCGAAGCGCATAAGGCAAGGACTATTTTAAAAAACACAGGATTTGATTCATTTGTGATAGGCAACATTGAGAAAGGAGGCAAAAAAATAAGATATGAATAAGATAACTATTTTGTTTAAAAAGGCTTTTACCCCAATAACTATAATGGTAATACCTCACAGCAACAGAAAACCTTTCAATCTTAAGATTCCGTCTGTCGGCATATTTGTTTCAATACTCTTATGGTTTATAGGCACAGTGTATGTATTCTCCATAGCTGTGGATACGTTTGAATACTACAGGATGAAAGACAAGCTCAGTTATTATTCAAGCCAGTTTTTAGAGATGAAGGCAACAATGGCTGCTCTTAAAAAGGCAGATGCAGAATTTAGAAGGCTCTTTTCACTCGGCTCCAAGGAGAAGGTGCTTGAGAATGTAAACACATCAGACAGCGGAACGCTTGATATAGAAGCGCTGAAGCAGCAAATAGCGAAGACTGTAGAGAATGTTAGCGCTATAAAAATTTATCTGAGCCAGCAGAGAGACCTTTACAAGGCAACGCCGAAGGGCTGGCCGCTTACAGGCGCTGTAACCTCATATTACGGCAAAAGAGAGCATCCGAAGACAGGCGCAGAAGATTTTCACACTGGGATGGATATAAGCGCTGCTGTTGGAAATCCTGTTACAGCAACAGCAGATGGCATTGTTAGTTTCTCAGGCTGGAGCGGAGGAAGCGGCAATCTTGTAGTATTGGAACACGGTTTCGGATACTCAACGTTCTACGCTCACAACAAGATGAACATAGTTAATGTAGGGGATAAGGTAAAAAGAGGAGATGTAGTATCATACGCAGGCTCAACAGGGAATACAACAGGACCTCATCTTCATTATGAGATATGGAAAAACGGAAATTCCGTGAATCCACAACCCTTTATTGAAGGGAGGAGTTAAATGTTTTCGAAAAACACTGAGAAATTGGAATCTTTTGTCGGAGCCAACAGCCATTTTAAAGGCAATATAAAAACAAAAGGGACATTAAGGATTGATGGAGAGGTTGAGGGGAATATAGAGGCTGACTGGCTCATACTTGGAGAAAATGCGCATCTTAAGGGAGATGCTGTTGCAGGCGGAATCATAGTCGGAGGCAGGGTAGACGGGAATATCAAGGCAGATAAGATTATAGAGATAAAATCAAAAGGGCAGGTTGTCGGCGAGATAGTAACGAACAGGCTTACTGTTGCTGAGGGAGCAATATTTGAAGGCAGGTCAACAATGCAGAAAGAAGAATCGAATGTTATAGAACTGCAAAAAGAAGAACGTAAAAAGGCAAAAAATCAGCATTAACAAAAAAAGATGCTGTGCTTTTTATTGTCAGCTCACATTATTCATAAACTATTATTTGGATAGGCAGGATATAGTATCTTCGCTCATTCTCGGTCGCTTGAGGCGACCTCCGAGGTTTTTGCCTCTTTATAAATATGTTTTTGGAATATCGGCAAAAAAAACCGCTCTAATACTATATCCCGCCTATCTCCTGATATCCCGCCTATGAACTTATGAATTAAGTGGATTAGGGATACGGCGGATAATAATAAGGCCCGTACCACCACGGAGCATACCAACCGTAAGGATACCTGTGCCGGTAAGGCGGATAAGGCGGATAAAAATAAAAATCCTTTGTCTCTTTCCAGATATAAATCTCTTTTATCTCAAAGAGCGGATATCTGTATTTGACCTCTCCGATATCCTTCTTTCTGCTGCCAATCAGTTCTCCTGCAAGAGTTATCTCACGCCCTTTTTTATAGATCAGAGGATCGAGATAATCTTTTGTGATTGCAATATAACGTCCTGAAGATACATCAGGGTCTATTATCCTTCCGTAACTATCAATAGGAGAATGCATAGCCTCTATCACTGAGCCTTCTTCATTAAGCCTTGTCTCTACAATTACACCTCCAAGTATGAATATCTCGCCTTTGTATTTTTCCGGATCTCCCTTGATGGCGCTGAACTGGATATCTGTATGAGCCTGATCCCTCATCGGCCTTGAGATTACATGTGTGCATGCAGAAATAAGAAAGGAAACTGCTATAAGAAGAACTGCCTTTTTCATTGATGCCCCTTAAATATCTTTTACCACTTTAAGGACAGATATGCAAGCAAAATTTATTTGACAAGCTGGTTTAGCTGGAACATAGGCAGCAGGACTGCAAATACAATAAAACCTACGATGACTCCCATGACGAGTATTATGGATGGCTCAAGCAGAGATAATGCCTTCTGAACACTTCTCGAAAAATCATCTTCGTATGAGTCTGCTGCCTTATTCATCACATCAATCAGCTTTCCTGTTTTTTCTCCGGTTGAGACAAGCTGGAGAAAAACCGGCGGAAATCCTTCAAGTGATGAAGAAAGCCCTGCTCCCTCAGAGACTCTTTTCCCTGCTTCCTGAATCTTCATGCCAAGCGCTCTGTTCCCGACAGACCTTGACGAGAATTCAAGCGCCCTGAGCATCGGGATACCGCCTTCAAGAAGAAATCCAAATGTCCTGGCGAACCTGGCAAGATAAAGATTCAGGATTATGTTCCCGGGAATTCTCAGAATTATCCTGTCTATGAGGAGCGGATTTTTTTCTTTGAGCCTCTTTAATCCAATGATACTGCCGGCAACTACCGCTAAGATTATCCACCAGTAGTTCTTGAAGAAGTTGCTTATATATATAAGCAGCATGGTCGCCACTGGGAGAGAACTCTTTGTGTCTTCAAATATCCTGACTATCTTCGGGACGACAAACATAAACAAAAAGGAAAGAACAACAAATCCCACGATGACCATAAACAGCGGATATATCATGGCTATTCTTATCCTGTTTTTGATTGCATCCTGTTTTTCAAGAAAATCTGAAAGCCTTGAAAGCACGCCTGCAAGATTACCGCTTGCCTCTCCGGCTGTTATCATATTAGTATAAAATTTAGGGAAGACATTTTCATGCCTTGACATTGCCTTTGAAAGGCTTGATCCTCCGGCTATTTTCTCGCGAATATCCATCAGGATTTCCTTCCATAGTCCCTTGCTCTCTTCTGTCAGGGATCTTAAGGCCTCTATCAACGGAACGCCTGAGGAAATAAGTATTGAGAGATGCCTTGTTATTGCAGGAAGGAGTGCAGCATCATGCCTCTTGAAGAAAAATCTCTTTCCTCTGTGGACATGCTCTGTTACCTCTTTTGGAAAAATCCCTTCATCTTTAACCTTTGATACAGCATCCTTAAGTCCTTCTGCCTCGATAGTGCCGGTAGCCTCAGCGCCGTCAGTCTTATATCCTTTATATTGGAAAATTGGCATGTAATCATTTTACCCGAATAATGCAGTCATTGCTTAAAATCTGCATTATTTATATTGCATTGTGCTTAATAAGACAGGATATAGTATTCTCGCTCATTCTCGGTCGCCTAAGGCGCCCTCCGAGGTATTTTGCCTCTATTCATACTGTCTATCGGCAAAATAATGCCGCTTAAATACTATATCCTGTCTATCAGTCACTATAACTCTGCAATCTCTTTCTGTGTTACTCTTAGTACCTCTTCAAGTGTAGTAATGCCTGTCATGACTTTTTCTATCCCATCTGACCTGAGGGTCTTCATGCCTCTGGAAACCGCGAGATTTGAAATGCTGTGTGCATCTGTCTCTCCTGTAATCATGCTCCGTATCTCATCATTTACAATCAGCAGCTCGAATATCCCTGTTCTTCCAAAATAACCTTTTCCATTGCACTTGTCACAGCCATGTCCTCGGTAGAGGATGAAGGATGAAGATTGAGGGATGAAGGATGAAAGTTCGGATTTTGAGGGTTTGTATGATTCCTTGCAGTGGGGGCATATGACACGGACAAGTCGCTGGGCCAGAACGCCAACCAATGATGATGTCACAAGGAAAGGCTCAACTTCCATATCAATAAGCCTTGTCACAGCAGACGGAGCATCGTTTGTATGCAGGGTGCTTAAGACAAGGTGCCCTGTCAGGGACGCCTGTATTGCAATCTCTGCTGTCTCAAAATCGCGTATTTCACCAACCATAATAACATCAGGATCCTGTCTTAGTATGGACCTTAGGCCTGCAGCAAATGTCAGCCCTATCTTTGGATTAACCTGTATCTGTCCGATTCCCTTCAACTGATATTCAGCGGGATCTTCAACAGTGATAATGTTCTTTTCCTCTGTATGAATCCTGTTCAACGCAGCATAAAGGGTTGTTGTCTTACCGCTTCCTGTCGGGCCTGTAACCAGCAGAATCCCGCTCGTCCTGTGTAAAAGATTTTCAATAACACGCTCATCACTTTTGCTGAGACCAACCTCCCAGAGACCTATAAGCCCTTGTTTTCTGTCGAGCAGCCTTAATACTGCCCTCTCACCAAAAATAGTGGGCAAAACCGAAACTCTCACATCTATATCTCTTCCGCCAATCAAAAGTCTTATCCTTCCATCCTGCGGAAGGCGCTGCTCTGAGATATCAAGATTTGCCATTATTTTTATTCTGCTTATCAGTGCATCCTGGATTATCTTCGGCGGACTCAATACCTTATGAAGTATGCCGTCAACCCTCATCCTTACTTCAAGGTCCTTTTCATAGGGTTCTACATGGATATCGCTTGCCCTTTCCTTAACTGCCTGCAGAAACAAGGCATTCAGCAGTCTTATTATAGGAGCGTCTTCTGTGAGCTCAAGTATATCGCGCGGTTTTTCGAATTCTGTTGCAACAGATGAAAGGTCTTCTCCTGAAATGTCTCCCATTACTTCTTCTGCAGAGCTGAGCTGGCCGTAAAATCTGTTTATCGCATCAATAATAATCCCTGCAGATGTATTGAAAGGCAATGGTTCAAGATTGAATCTTTTTGAAAGCTCAATCAAGGCGAGGACTCCGGCTTCATTTGAAACTGCGCACAGGAGCTTGCTTCCTTCTCTCCTCATGGGCATTATCATATTGCCCTTTGCGAATGAGAGGGGGATATCTTTAACAAGGGAAAGCTCTACATCTTCATCTTTTATGCTGTTAATGTCCTCCATGAAGATTATCTTACTTCCCGAATTTTTCCTGCTTGTCAATGGTTATCTTTTCGAGGCTTTCTGATTCTTTTACGACATGAGGCGTGAGAAAAACAAGAAGGTTTGTCTTTTTCTTTGATATGCTTTTGTATTTGAAAAGCCATCCTAATAAAGGAATATCGCCTAACAAAGGCACCTTTGTAATATTTTCTTCATCCTTTTCCTGCATGAGGCCTCCGATAACAACAGTCTGTTTATCTTTGACTACAACAGACGTCTTTGTTGACCTTTTTGTGGTCGTTGGCCCCACGCTGATGAGGATATCAGTGCTTGCCCCCTGTTTTATGGAAGATATCTCCTGATATATATCGAGCTTCACATAATCACCTTCTGTTATCTGAGGGGTAATCTTGAGTGTGATGCCCACGTCTTTTCTTTCGATAGTGCTGAAGACAGAAAGCGTCCTTGTAGGGTCAGATTCTTTTTTGCTTATAAAAGGAACATTTTCGCCGACAACTATCTCAGCTTCTTTATTGTCTGACGTAAGTATCTGCGGCGTTGAAAGCACATTTATTGCGCCCTCAAAATCGCTGAGGCTGAATATTGCAGCAAAACCGGGAACAGTAATGTTAGAGGTTGTTCCGCTTGTATTTGTTACAGGCACTGACAGAAAGTTCCCCATGCCGCCTATTGTCAGGCCTGTGAGCCCGCTTATTATTGACTGAATAGCGCTGTTATCAATAGTGCCTACACCGCCTATAAGCACTGGCTCGTTTTCATGTCTTGCTATTCCTCTCCACTTTGTGCCTATATCCTTTAATTTGTCTATGGATGCTTCAACAATCATTGCCTCAACAAACACCTGCCTTCTTCGCCTGTCGAGTTGTTTTATAACCTGAAGAAGGTTCTGATAATCTCCTGGGGAGGCTACCATCACAAGCGAATTAGTTGCCTTATCAGGCGTAATTGTTATCCCGCCTGTTTCAAACGGGGTTGTCCCGGATGCTGGCTGCTTTGTCGTCTGAATCCCCCTTATAATTCCTTCCAATACTTTTGCAAGGTCTGTCGCATCTGCATTCTCAAGAAAATATACATTTATCCTGCCCTGCGCTTCAGGCGAGGGTACATCCAGTAAAGTAATAAGCCCTTTCATTGATTCCCTTCCGCTCTTGTCTCCGAAGAGAATTACAGCATTAAGCCTCTGGTCCGCCACTGCCTTTGCTTCTTCAACAGGCTGTGGCGCTGGCTTAGTCTTTCTGTTTAGTCCTTCATTTAATATCTTTGCTGTTGAATCCGCACTCGAATATTTCAGTAAGACTATTTCAGGTCCTTCCTTCATTACAGGCTGGTCTATGCTTTCCACCAGAGAGAGTATCTTTTCTATGTTCAACCCTGAATCTATTAAAAGCAGGAGGTTGCCGGGTCCGAAAGCAGATATGTGCCCGTCCCTTGATATTACAGGCTGTAGAAATCTCAGTGCATCATCCGAAGATATATACCTGAGGGAAATCAACCTTGCTATATAACTCTCATTAACAGGCAGCCTGTCTGTTGTGACCTTCATTCCGCGCTGCTTTGCCTCGCCTGCAGGTATGATCTTATAGGCGTCAGTGCCTGAGGGTATGACTGTGAATCCTTTCAGTTCAAGAACTGATGTGAAAAGGTTAAATGCATCTTCAATAGATAGTTTTGAGGGCGCTATAATAGTAATCTTCCCTTTCAGTCTCTCGTCAAATATAAAGTTCTTGCCTGTGATGTCGCTTATGAATTTGGTCACAACTATAAGGTCAACTTCAACGAAATTGAATGTAACCTTTTCGGCTTTCTTTGTTTCAGCAAAAGAAACATTTACCAAAAAGGATGAAGGATGAAGGATGAGGGATGAAATCAATATAAAAAGGATAAGTGATACAGGATGAGCGATGGAAAAGAATTTTTTTCTGTTCATCTTATCTATTCCCAACCTTTCTGATTATAGATGTGAAAATTGTTATTAACTTGTTTGTCTCAGAAAGCAACAAAAAACTATGGTCTATTCTATCATCAAACAAAAGTTCAAGCCAGTAACCAGTTATTTAATCTGATACGTCATTGTCATCCTTGAGCCGCTTCGTATGATATCGAGCTGGACCCTGTCCATTCCCTTAAGCGCTGTGAATGCCTGAAGCGCAGTCTCTGGATTAGAGATATTATACTCATTTATCCTCAGGAGTACATCTCCATTCTGGAGCCCGATGCTCTGGTATATCCCTCCTGATCTTACCTCTCTGAGCACAAATCCTTCCTGAGCGCCATCAGTGACATTTGGCAAAAGCCTTGCATCAGTCATAATCTGATTAGGATTTGCAAGGGCCTGCTGGAGCCGCTGACCATCAATTATATAAGATGTATCTGCCGTCTTTCTGGCGAATCTGTCGCTCGGGACAGATTCAGGTTTTGCACCTGATATATGTGTCTCTTTAACAGTAATTATGTCTGCTATCTGAATCTCTCTTGTTTTTCCCTTGTCTTCCAAGATGACTCTGTCTTTTTCAACCTTTTGCAGTCTGCCAAGCCCGAAAACAGCATCGCCGGTCTTGAATATTTCCTGCATATTATTCTTATCAGCAAAGATTGCGTATGCAAATTTTCTGTTTCCTGACACAGTCCCTATAAGCTTTACATCAATGATCGCAGGGGCTATATCTGTTTTTGAGCTTAATTGAGATAATTCTCCTGCATCAAATCCAAAGGGATTCTTCCTGAGGATTGGGCTGTACTCCATAAACTCTTTTTTCTGTGAAATCCTCTGCTGTGCGGCCGGATTTTGTGTTATTTTTTTAGGAGGCGCTGTATAAAATACAGCTATTTCCCTTATGAGCAGCAAAAATAATCCTATTATAAGCAAGACAAGGACGATGTTTATGAGAGATATTGTTTTTTTCCCAATAAGCATTTATAAAAACCTTCAGCCCTATTTTAGCAGATTGGCAAGATAATGGTGCAGAGAAATGCGAAATAAAAAACCTGTTATTTCTGGGGCGGGTTTCTAATAAAGACTGATTCCTTCCCCTTTTCCTACTGCCTTAACTGATAAAGCGCCATTTACGCAGCTTTTGTGAATATAAGGTTTTCTGTGGAAAGGTTAAAGATGTCTTCGAGGCTATACCTTTCAGTTGCCCCAATTATTTCAAGTCCGATTATACGGCCTTCAGAATCAAGATCAATATTAATTCCTTCTTCGATCTCACGTGTGTGAGAAACTTTTTTTTCCTGTATTCTTATATATAATGCGTCTACTTCTTTATCATATTCGATCTTCATAATACCTCCTATTTGTTCTTATCAATAGCAGTGATAATTATTATCCTGTTTTCATCCTGCGTATAAGTCACCTTAAGAAGCTTTTCTCCAATATGCCTAAATGCATTTTTCCTGCCTCGTATGGAATCCACGACTTTTTCAGGATTAGATATTGTAGTTTTTACCTCCGCTTCATCAATTTCACGCCATTTCATCTGTCGCCTTGCATGTCTGCTAAAATGGATTTCCATTTCATTCCGTTCATTAAATCTATATGAATTAACAAAAATAACAATTAGTAATAAAGTAAGTCAAGGATTATGTTTCATGTAGGCAAAAAAGACAATAAAAAGGGAGGGCTGAATCAGCCCTCCCTTAAGAATCTCGCCAAAAGCAAATGTCCTTTTAATTTATCGTTATTGCCTTAGACTTTGTATTATTCGTTTCACTTGTCTCAGAAACCACTCCATTAGCATCTGATACTGCAATAATGTAATAGGCGCCAGGCGTTATTCCAGATGAACAAGAATTTTTAAGTATCTCTCAATCTCCATTGCATTATGAAAAACACCCAAAATATCAATTAATTCTTTACTTCTTATGAGATAAGCAATACGATAATGCCCAAATAATAGTATTCTTATATCCCCTTCTGGTTCCGACCTATACTTATATCCAATTTCAGGAAAATCTTTCAAAATCTGTGCCTTTTTATAAATCCCGGTCGTAACCCGTTGTGCTGCATTCTTTTTGTCTTGGGCAATATAGCCATAAATATCTTTAAGCCACTTTTCTGCCTCTGATGTCCATCTTGTTTTTGCCATGAACGAATGCGCTGCTCCATTTCCTCATTGATGATAACCCTGCCTTTTCGTGAATCTTCTAATCCCCGCTCAACCATTCGCTCAAATGCAAGTTCACGCATTATTTCTTCATATGACGCGTCTTCAGGTTGTTCTTGAATAATTTTTGTCATCACCTCTTTTGCAATAACCATAACTTTCCTCCTTTATATTTTATATATATTTTAACAAATTAATATGACTTCCTTCTTAAAAATTTCTGCATGGAAGGGTGATGTATATCTATTAATCTATCCTACCTCAGTTACCTAATTACTGAGCATGAACAACAGGTCTATTTTTCTCCACGATATTTATCATGGAAATTATTTTTTCCCAATAAGCATTCACAAAAATCTTCAGCCCTATTTTAGACAATGTTCCTTTAGTTATTGAAGTAGGAAGCGACCTCGATTAAACTATTTCATCCAAAAACTTATTTAAAGGAGGTCGCTTCTATGAGTAAAAGATACCGTAAGATGGCAAAAAAGGCAAATGGAAAGATAAGGGAGATAAAGGAGGGGCAGGTCATATTGGAGATGCCTCTACCTATAGCTGATGTATTAGCAGGCATACCTGAGGCAGTTGAGGGATTATCACAGGAGGTAGGTCTAATGCTTGTGTCGGCTGTGATTAAGGCTGAGTGCGAGCAGATAGCAGGC
>JACQXE010000008.1 GCA_016208915.1 Nitrospirota bacterium
ACTGTTTTCACGGAAGCCTCCTTTTTTGTGGTTAAATTCTGGGCGAGACCATCTCGGCCCATCAGCTCTATTTTGAGCTATTTACCACCGGAAGGCTTCCTCTTTATATAACCAACTTATACATTCTAACAGCGACTATTTATTGTTTTGAACAGCTCTTTTTTTCAAAGTCAGAAAAGCATACCTCAGCTTCTCTCGCGTCTTTACCGGTTGGAGCAGAATCGGTATCCCTGTGCAGTCAAGCCGCACGCAGCAATGTCGCCGTAATATGACCTTGACTTACCATATTCTTTACTGTTATTAATATCACATGCAGCTTACAAAGGAGCTAAAAACATCGTTAAAGCGCGAACATGATCTATGCCTGAATGCTGTTGCCTTTTACAGGAAGGCATTAAAAGACTTTGAGAAGAAATACAATCTTTCCACCAGCGTTTTCCTGAAAAAATTTGAAACAGGCAAGCTGGGCGACGAAGCTGATTTCTTTGACTGGTATGCCTTTGCAAGGCTTTCCCACCAATGGCAAGACACACTTGCTGCTCTCCGTTCTGCCTCTAAATGATACGGCAATACGTCAGTAATATCGAAAGGCTCTTTTCTTTAAGTCCAATTGTTCTTTCTTCTGATTTTCAGAAACACTTTGATCCTTTGGAGAAATCTCTTTATATAAAAGGGGGAGTGATATTTATTGATGCATCAGTCTTGAGCATTGCAATATTTCTTGTAAAGTCGGGGAATAAAGTTCAGCCTGAAAAATACAGGTTCCAGTATATGGACTCAAAAGGCGAAATGTTGTTCCGCTATGATAATGCGAGACACCATCCGGAACTAAAGACCTTTCCGCATCATAAACATACAGAGAATACAGTTAAAGAAACTGCCATGCCGGATATTGAGGACATAATCAATGAGATAAGTGTAATTATATTGAAGAGACGATCTTCGTAAAGATGAAGGTCTGAGCTTCTCTTGTTAAATGCCTTTTTAACATGTTATTCTTTTTCAGTAAAATAAATTTCTATTAATTCAATTGGCCATAAAACACAAAGGATGATGACATGTTACACCTTAAACGGCAGTTGCCATACAGGCCTACAGAAAGAATGAATGTCGTAAGCTACCCGATACGCGACATAGTGATGGAGGCGAAGCGCGAGGAGGCGAAGGGCAAAAAGATGATATACCTCAACATCGGAGACCCGCCCCAGTACGGCTTCCCGCCGTTCAAGGTGATAGCTGAGGGAGTAAAAAGCGCACTGGACGAAAACTGGAAGGGATACGCTCCTTCTGAAGGCGACGAGCAGTTCAGAAAGACTGTGGCGAAGATTGAGAAGTGCAGGCCCGATGATGTGTTTGCCGTTGCCGGCCTCACCGAGGGCATAGATTTCTTTTTCCATTCGTTCATAGGATTCGGGGAGAAGGTGCTGCTTCCAAACCCGGTATATCCTCTTTACCTGAGCAAGGCGAAACAGTTCGAGGGCGAAAGCGTATTCTACAGGCACGATGCCGAAGGCCAGATAGATGTAGGAAACCTGGCAAGGAAGATCGAGGGAGCCAAGGCAATGGTGATAATCAACCCGAACAATCCATTGGGCTCAGTCTATTCGGAAAAGAACCTCTCGGAAGTTGTGAAGCTCTGTGCTGAGTACGACGTCCCCATATTTTACGACGGTTCCTATGATCAGCTGATATTAGAGGGCAAACAGGTAGACTTCAGGAAGATAGCAAGGGACAAGGTGCCCTTCATATACGGAAGCTCGCTTTCCAAAGACTTCAGCTATCCCGGCGCAAGGATAGGATGGCTGGCTTTCCACGGCGATAAATGGTCAGAGGTCAAGAATGCATTTTTCCTGCTGTGTAACCAGCGCCTCTCCGTGAATTGGGAGTATCAGAAGGCTGCTGCTGCGGCATTAGTGCACCCTTCATACCCTGCGTACATTGCGAACATGAAGGCTAAGCTCATCGAAAGAAGGGACACGTTCGTGAAGATGGCCGGTAAACTGCCGCTCTCGTTCCCGGTTCCAAAAGGCGCGTTCTACGCATTCATTAAGATAGAAACACCAAAATGGAAAAAGGACTTGCAGTTCGTGCGTGCTGCGCTGAAAGAAGGGGTTGTCTTTGTCCCTGGTTCAGGATTCGGACGGCAGGAGGATGGAGTGTATTTCAGAACCACGTTCCTGCCTGAACCGCACATAATAGAAGAGGCTTTCGCCAAAATCAGACGGATACTATGAACAGCTTCTTTTGGAGGGTCTGCTATTTCAAAAAGGCTTGGAAAGGTAATTTAGGAGGAATAAACGATACTACTATAAAGGAGGCATCCAATGAGCAAAGAAAAAAGCAAGAAAAAAACAAGTGACAAGAAAAAACCACAGCACACGCTTAAAGAGAAAAGACAATTGAAAAAAGAAAAAACGGCTTAGTAACACACTAACAAAACGCAACAGCGCGGGGTCAGGCTGGATTATTGACATTCAAGAGGCAATATAAAAACATCTTGCATGGTAGAGGGAAACCTTTTAAAATCGGGCTGGACGCCTATATTCCTAAATAGAGAGAACTTTTTAGATGGGATGTGTGGAGCTAATATTTTTTTTGATGGGTTAAGTCAAACAAAGCGGAAATAAAAAACATGAAAATGGAATTACGAAGAAGAGCTTTAGACAAACTTTATAAACGGAGAGATCGTATCGAGATGCCAGATTTTCAGCGAGAAGAAGTATGGGGGAATGATAAAAAGAGAAAACTGATTGATTCAATTCTTAGAGGTTGGAATCTTCCGAAGCTGTATTTCAGAAAAAATGAAGATGGCATTTTTGAATGTGTAGATGGGCAACAGCGTCTTATAGCAATTTGGGAATTTTTTGATAATAAACTTAAGTTAGACAGTGATACCGCAAAAAAGTTTGGCGGAGAATATTATAAAAATCTACCTGACGAGACATCAGATTCCTTTGATGATTTTGAGTTGCATATCGAAGAAATTGAAGATGCGTCTGATCGCGAGCTTGAAGATCTATTCTTAAGATTACAGTTTGGAACACCATTGAATACTCCTGAAAAACTAAATGCAGTCGGTGGCGAGCTGCGTGACTTTTGTAAATGGATTACAGCACAGAGCTTTTTCAATAAGAAAATATCTTTAATAGATACAAGATTTGCTCACTTTGACATTGCTATTAAATGGATTTTTGTTGAAGCAAGAGGAATACAACCACAGATGCGATTCAAACAATTGGAAGGCTTACTGCAAGAGAATCGTACCTTTAGTAAAGAGAGTGATCTTGCTAAGCGGATAAAGGAAGCATTAAAGTATCTCGATAATGCCTTCTCGAGTAAATCTGATAAATTAAGAAACAGAGCAAATGTTCTATCAGTATGTATGCTTGCTTCAAAAGTAGTCAGATATAATCTACACAAAGGTACTGCTACTCTATTTGGAGACTTCATTGAGTCCTTTTTTCCCGATTTAGCATCTGAAGTTGAGAAGGGGTCTAAAAGCAAAGAAACAGAGTTATTGAAATATCAAGAAGCTATAACCTATGACTCTACTGGCGGAACTTCATTAACAAACAGAATTAATATTCTTTCACGTAGACTTGTTCTTAAACATCCAAGTTTTTCGTCACTTTTGGGTGGCACTTCGGTTGAAACAACGGCTACCGAAAAAGCTTTGAGTGAATATGCAAATGCCATATCAGATATGATATATACAATTAATAAAAAATATGCTGCGAATAATGGTCAAGACCTTTTTAAAATGACTACCGAGTCTATAAAGGCGACCAAAACATTACCTGTGCCATGCCATGAAGCCGAACAATACGGGAAATTCATAGATAGCTTATATTTCCTCATATACGAAGGGTCGGGGTCATGTAGTCGTTTATCTTCACCTCCTCCAGAATTCGTGATGGACATTAAATTTTTACGCAACATACTGAGACATGATGAAGAGCATGGCAATAAACGAGAAATTGAGAAAAAGCGTAAAAGAAATGCAGAAGTTTTCAAGAAATATAGTAGCAAAAAAACTCCTGCTGAATGTGGGCCACAAGATTTTATTGCAACTCAGTTAAGTGTTTTGGCGGCTTTAAAAGCTTTTTTAGAAACTTTAGGTTGATAAAAACGGAGAAACAGGAGAAGGGGAGCAGAAGGACACATCCCAATAATGGTTATTGCTAGTTTTGACGTATTCCGACAGGCTGTTTCGGGTTACTGTTCAGGAGGATGCAGGATGAATACGGCGGCGATTGGTTCATTGCGAAATATAGCGAGGGCGAAAAGGACGGATAAGGATGGGGAAAAGTAGCCTGTCTTTTTTTTGTCCATCAGCTTGGATCCCGAGAAAGGATCAATATGAAAGATAATAGAACAAAACCTAAAGGCAAGATAATAAGAGATGCTGTACACGGCGACATTTTTATTTCCGATAATTTTTTAAAGATTATCGATACCCCAGAATTTCAGCGTTTGAGAAGAATTCGCCAATTGAGCACAGCTAATATGCTGTTTCCGACAGCTGAGCATACAAGATTTTCTCATTCAATTGGCTGCTATCATGTAATGCAGCTTTTAATTGAGCACTTCCGTCCAATATTGAAAAATATTAACGTCAAAATTGACGATGTGGATATCGAGCTTTCTCTTGCAGCTGCTTTGTTGCATGATATTGGCCATGGACCGTTCTCACACGCTTTTGAAAATGCGTTGCCAAATACTGTTAAACAGAAGAAGCATGAAGATTGGACAACGGCTATAATTACATCCTCTGAAAGTAGAATTCAACAAGTTTTAGTAGAGCATTTTGAGCCAAGATTTCCGCATAGGCTAGCAGAATTGCTCACTAACAAACGGTTAATTTAAAAAAGTGGTTTAAAAAGACAACAGTACAATAAGATAGATTTGTTTTTTGTTCTGTCATCACTAATAAGTAGTCAGCTTGATGCAGATAGAATGGACTACCTCATTCGAGATTCCTATTTTACTGGCGTGCCATATGGGAAGATTGACCTTTCACGCCTCATTAATGCGCTTACATTGACTGTAAGTGATAACCAGTACTATGTTTGTGTTCAAGAAAAATATCTACCAACGATAGAAGACTATGTTTTAGCCAGGTATCAAATGCATAATGGAATATATTTACATGACTTTAAGTGTGAAATGGAATTGATATTGAAGAAGATTTTGTATCGAGCCTTCGAATTATATAAAGGTAATAATCTTAAAAGAGATAACCTGCCAATCGCCATTATAAAAACGTTTGAAGGACAAGACATGACTGTCAGCGATTATGTTTCTCTGGATGACTCGGTAATGTTAGCCTTGTTTTTAAATTGGAAGAATGGTAGTGATTCTTTGTTGTCTACATTATGCACGACGCTGCTGGATAGAAACAAATATAAACAGATTATGATTCTTGACAATACAGACGCAGACATCGGCGAATTTAAGCAAAAGCTAAAAGACTTATTATTAAATAATGGATATGAAGTGGCAGACTATGGGCGGGAGTATTTTTGGCTTGAAGATAGCGTTGAGAATAATGTTTATAAAAAGAGTAAAAAGAATATCTGGATACTAAAAAATGATGGGTCATTGAAAGATCTAATGGATGTGTCAGCACTTATAACAGATAAATTAGATGAAAAGAAAAACATAGTATTCATAAATATAGACGTTCTGAAACAAAACAATAAAATTCAAAATATAGAAAATGTTATTGATGATATTAATAATCTGATCCGCCTTTTCAATAGAAGAAATCAAATAGAAATTGAAAAAAAATATGCCTTTAAGGATCATCAACTATTCAAAAAAGTTGAAGATGGTATAAGAGAATTGGGAAATTATAACATTTCTAATATTGAACCGTCATATCGTCAAGTTGACGTTTATTATGATACGGCGGATGAATTACTTAATAAGGCAGGCATTACTTTGAGGATTCGGAAAAGAAATGGGAAGACTATTTTGACTATTAAGACGCCCACTGTTAATTCTGTCGGCAAGGAATCCCGAGAGGGTCAAAATGAAAGATTTGAATATGAGAAAGAGCTAATAACTGATAGCTTGGAGGAAGCGAAAGATCATATAACAAAGTGTATACCTGCCTTATTGGCTCCTTCGAAGTTCTCTCATTTGGAACCACGGATGACAATAAAAAATAGTAGAAAAAAAATTAAATTGACTGATCAGAATATAAAATTCGAAATGGTGTTTGATGATGTTCAGTATGAACGTAACGGCAAGTCAGCTCATGAATATCAAATTGAAATAGAATTAAAGTCAGATTTTATCCATAGGATTAATTTGAAGATGCTTACTGATTATTTAGAAAAAAACGTGCCTAACTTGATACCTGCAACAGTTTCCAAATATAGGAGAGGGTTGAGCCTGACTGATTAATTTATCAGAGGAAAAATTGGATTCATCTTCTAAACATGAAACATAGGGACACTTCCTGGGTTTTTTACTTCTTACCTACAAAAGTTCCCTCTCCTAAAACCTGCCGCATTATAAGCAAAAAAAGTGCGAAAGAGCAATGGAGCAGCTCGCCCCGGCGAGTCACTTCGTGAAAGCAAGCAAGAAGGGAAGAGCGCTCGCCATGTCGAGTCTTCGCTGCGCTGCGAGAAGTTAGGAAGCCGCAAATCTAACGAGGTCTCTTACGCCCGGATGTGCCATATCTCGCCCTGCGCTCCCTGACCTCAAAACCGATTTTTCTTTTCTTCGGCTCCGGCGGTGTCACGAGTTGTCTTATGGCATCAAACACGACTTTGAATTGTGCGTCGTATTTTTTTTCCATGTCAGCGAGTTTACGGGCAAGATCTTTACGGGTAGCCATCAGTTCCCGCAATTTGACGAACGCCCTCATAATATGAATGTTGACTTCAATAGCCCGCTTACTTCTCAGAACACTTGAGAGCATTGCAATCCCCTGCTCTGTAAAAGCATACGGATTAGCACGGCGAATACCACCCCAACTTGAAGTCACAATTTGTGACTTCAAGTTGACAAACTCTTGATTTGAAAGCTGAAACATGAAATCTGCGGGAAACCGTTCGAGGTTTCTCTTAACTGCCTGTATCAGGACTTTTGGCTCAACACCGTATAACTCTGCAAGGTTAGAGCTAAGCATAACCTTCTGACCCCGAATCAGATAGATTTTTTTCTCGATGATCTCGACTGGAATAAGTTCTTTCATTCGCCCCCGTCCCGCAAAAAATTTATTAATAATATTACGTTATGCCTGTTAAAGCAAGGACTTTTTGGATAAGGTATTTACCGCTGAAGTCTGCAGAAACAGGTGTCAGCATAAACAGGTTAGCAAGCGCAAAGCTCAGTCATTAGACTGGAAGATATGGGGAACAAATAATTCTGCATCAGAACATATAGAAACATAGGGACACTTCCCGTATATTTTCACTATTTAACCGCAAACAGTTCCCTCTCCCAAAACCTGCCAGCATTATAACAGGGAAGCGAAAACGCAAGCAAGCGGGGAAGAGGACAAGAGCGCAAATGCAGAAGTACCACAGCGCGATCGCCTCGGCGACTCTACGCTGCGCTGCGAGAAGCGCGGAAGTGTTACCCCAGTCTGATACTCAACTTCTTTCCGAGCACAAGTGCGGCCTTCTCCAGCGTATTCAAAGTGACCGAGATATTCTTCGGGTCCAGCAGACGATCTACGGCAGTCCGGCTTGTCCGCATCTGAGTCGCCATCTCAACCTTGGTCAATCCCTTTTTCCTCATCTCCTTCTCGATCTGGAAGGCGAGCACACGCTTAGCAGCGACTGCTTCCGCTCCGGCGAGCATGTCCTGCTCTTGAAGAAAATCATCAAAATTTCCGCCAAGATGTTTGCTTTTCATATTAACCTCCTATGATATTCCTTAATCTCCGCCTTGCTGTCTGGAGTTCATTCAGTGGAGTTTCCTGTGATTTCTTGACAAACCCATGAAGCAGCACCATGGTGTCTTTCTCTACCGTGAAGAACGTTCTCGCTATACCGTCCCTGATGTTTGACCTGACTTCCCAAATGCCCTTTTCCATCTTCCGGATAAGGGGCATGCCGAGGGGCCAGCCGAACTGAGCAGTCTTGATATCCTCGCCAATGGTCTTTCGGTCTTCCCTCTGCAATTCTTTGAGCCATTCCCTCACGGGTTCTGCGCCGCTTTCACTCCGATAGAAAATTACCCGCAGAACAGGCTCTCTATACTCCATGGAATAATGTACCTTAATTGGTACATATTGTCAACTGTTCCTTTTTGTTTCAGATAAAAAACAGGTGATACTCTTAATATTTTTTGCAGAGTAGCGAGCCGGAGAGGCAGAGCAACACATTGCACAAACCAACTGTTTTTCTTCACAAATTCCCCGCTATTTCAGCAATATTACACGTTGACAATTGATATCATTATGACAAAAAACCTAAAAAACCTAAAAAACATAGGGACACTTCCCGTATATTTTCACTATTTAACCGCAAACAGTTCCCTCTCCCAAAACCTGCCAGCATTATAAGCAAAAAAAGTGCAGAAGCACGGTCGCCTCGGGCGACTCTGCGCTGGCGCTACGAGAAGCTCGGAAGTCCGGAAAGGGTCAAAAAACAAAAAATGTTAATTGATAAAATATTTTGTGTTATGCTAATAATGTAGTGTTGCAAAGGAGGTCGTCTATGAAGACATTGTCTATAAAATATCCCGAAGCAGTGCTTGCCACGCTCAATCTGAGCC
>JACQXE010000009.1 GCA_016208915.1 Nitrospirota bacterium
AACAGAGACAATTGAAACAAACAACAACAAGCCGAAATCCATCAAGATAGGGCCTGATCTGATAGTGTCAAGCATTACAGCGCCGACAAGCGCAGCGAATGGTTCAACCATAACAGTAGGAGACACAACTAAGAACAGCGGCGGAGGAGATGCAGGGGCATCAACAACAAAGCTCTATCTCTCTACAAACACCACAGTTGATGGAGGAGATCTACTTCTAAGAACCAGGGCAGTGCCTGCGCTGAATGCAGGAACATCAAATGCACTGAGCGCTTCTTTGACATTGCCTGTTGTTAATCCTGGTCAATACTACATCATAGCTGTGTCAGATGCGAATGTAGTTATAACAGAAACCAGCGAGACGAACAATAACAAGACAAAGCTGATAACGATTAACCCGTAAGAATCTGTATTTAAGAAGAGGCAGGAGATCTCCTGCCTCTTCTTTTAGTTTATTGAAAGGAGACTCATTAAAACTAAGCATTTATGTTTAAGAAAAACAGCCTTTTGATGTTTATGATAACGCTGTTATCATTGAGCGCCTCAGTAAATGCTGTCCCTGTGATACCCAACAAAGCGTTTTTAACAGGGATTGTTAAAGAGTATTGTCTGACGTCTTCTGGTTTTAATGGCATAGTCCCTGAACAAACACTTTTTAAACTGACAATCTTTATTGATAAAGCAGAAGATGTGGAAGGACACCCAAATTTTTTAAAAGGGAAAGAAGGACAAACAATCCCATTTTTTACTAAAGAGAAACCGAATTTAGAGATTTATGGGGAAAGAGTAAAGGCAATTATCGAATATAAAGGAGACGAAAGAGGCGGTCTTTTCTGGATAAAGGACATAGAGATTGTTAAATAGAATAGAAAGGAGGAGAGGTTATGATAGAGAGAAAATATTTAATGTTTGCTGCGCTTGTAGTTATTGCTGTTGTATCATGTCTTATTTTACCTTTTAAAGCCTATGCTGTGCCGGCAGCGCCTGTGACTCATACGCTGAGTCAGCCAGACGGCTCATTTTTTGAAGCAAGACAGTGGGGTGATGAGAATATCAACGGCTGGGAAACACAAGAGGGGTATACTATTGTGTTTGACAAGGATTTAAATTTCTGGACATACGCAGACCATGATACTGACGGCAGCCTTATTAGTTCAGGGATGATTGTTGGAAAAGACATAATTCACTCACTAAGTAAAAATCTAAGGCCCAAAGATGAGGCTTTGGCAGGAATAGTTTTTAAGAGACATTCAAAGGAACTGAAAATCTCTGAAAAAGCAGAAGAAGTTTCAGAAACAGCCGAATTTGTAGTGCCTCCCACTGGAACCGGATACGTACCGACTATCCTTATTAATTTCAATGACAGGACAACGACCTACACAACTGGAAATTTTAATACCCTCTTATTTGGCGCCGGCAATTACAGCATGAAAGATTATTATCAGGAAGTGTCATACAGCGTCTTCAGCGTGTCAGCAGGTCCGGGCGGCGTTGTCGGCTGGTATACAGCTGCCAACGGACACAATTATTATGGCTATTCAAATGGCTTTACAAGGGCTGCAATGCTTGCTAAGGAAGCTGTAACATCTGCTGACGGAGGATTTAATTTTGCCCCTTATGATCAGGACGGAGACTGCTATGTTGATGTAGCGAACATAATTCATCAAGGCAGTGGAACTGAAGCGAGCGGTGATAATACAGATATCTGGTCGCACAGGTGGAGTTTTGCAGGCGCTGGAATCGGCATATATACGACAAATGATGCATGTCCGGCCGGAGGTTTTATAAAGATAAATGATTACGTGATTCAGCCGGAGATATTGTACGGGCAGATACAGACAATGGGGGTCTTTGCCCATGAATACGGACATGCGCTCGGATTGCCTGACCTTTATGATACAGACGGCAGTTCAGAAGGCATAGGTAATTGGAGCTTAATGGCAGGTGGTTCATGGAATTATGTAACGCGTTCAGGTGACAGGCCGGCGCATATGGATGCATGGAGCAAATATAAATTGGGATGGGTTACGCCGACACAGGTTATCGGGACTCTCACGAATGAATCAATAACTCAGGCAGCAACCACAGCAGATGTATATAAAATGTTAAATGGGACACCTGACATAGGCGAGTACTTTTTAGTTGAAAACAGGCAGAAAACCGGATTTGACGCAGGGCTTCCAGGAGCAGGTCTTCTTATATGGCATATTGACGCAAGTATACCGACTAATCAGAATGAGTGTTACCCCGGTGGTCCTCCATGTTCTACTCAGCATTATAAAGTTGCCCTTGTCCAGGCAGATAATTTATGGGAGATGGAAAAGAATATTGACCGCGGGGATACAGGGGACCCATATCCAGGCTCTACAAACAATACGAGCTTCAATAGCAGTTCATCGCCAAACAGCAATCTATATAACGGCTCTCTGAGTAATGCAAGCGTTACAAGCATAAGCGCTTCTGCCTCTACTATGACTGCGACACTTAGTGTTACAGGATTAAACCCTGACCTTATAGTCCAGAGCATCTCAACCAATCCAGTCTCTCCTTATCAGGGACAGAATGTAAATGTAACAGTGACAGTGAAGAATCAAGGCGGTGCTGCAGCAGGAGCCTTCTGGTTAGAAATCTATAAACATAGGGAT
>JACQXE010000014.1 GCA_016208915.1 Nitrospirota bacterium
GCTGAGAGAGATGATCGCCTCGCATAAAGACCTTGCCAAGAGACTTGATGATCTTGAGCAGAAATACGATGCGCAGTTCAAGGTTGTCTTTGACGCTATTAGGCAACTCATGGCGCCGCCGGAGCCGAAGAAAAGGAAAATTGGATTCGAGGTCAGGGAAAGAATGGCGCGATACAGAACCGCTGGGCGTAAGAGAGCGCGTTAGATTTGCAGCTTGCTAACTTCAGCATTTCCCCGCTTCCAGCTATTTTCGGGCTGAAAAAATCGGTGGTTTGGTATAAAATGTGTCTTAATCTATACGTATTCTAAAAACGATTCACTACATCCTTGGAGTCATTATAATAGAACCTTAAAATATGACGAAATTTAAACGGAAACTAATCGATTTTGCCCTAAATTCTGAAGAATTTAGGGGAGAGCTTCTTGAAGCATCCAAAGAGATTGTCGAGCGCGCGTCGTCCGCCTCAAATGAAGCAACGGTAGAAGGAATTTTTGAGCGAATACTTTATGCCTTATTGAAAGAAATAGGTATAAAATTTCATCCTCAAAAAGAAATTTCAGTTGATACACGAAGACATACCAGCAAAGGGAGAATGGACAGCCGTATAGGTGCTTTAGTCATCGAATACAAGCACAAATCACGACTACAGTCTCACCGTGATGTTAGGACGGCAGTAAAACAAATTAGTGAATACATTGCGTCACTATCAAGAAGCTCGAATTCTGAGATTACTGGCTTTGTAACAGACGGCTTGTTTCTATTTGAGTTAAAGGCTATAGCCGGAAAAATCATCGGGCCGTCTGGACGGAGCAAACTTGATAATCGTTCATTATTAAGAATAATTACGAGTATCGTCTCTCTGGAACAATCGGCACTCACTGTTGAGAATCTTATTCGGGATTTTTGCGGTCGCTCTTATGAGGGGGCATTATTCGACTTGGCAAGGATTTTCAATGCAATCCTTAAGAATCAAGCAACGCCGAAAACCGCTATGCTCATGGCAGAATGGGAGGCACTCTTTAAGCTTGCACATGAAGATCAATCTCAACAGAAACGAATTCAGGCAAGGCGAGAAGTTCTTGCTGTTATCTTCAAGAAAAAGTTAGAAGATGCATCATCGGAGTACCGCGCCTTATTTGCGTTGCACACAGCTTACGCAATTGTACTCAAATTAATAGCTTATCGAGTAGTGGCTGAACTTCAATTTGGCGAACCTTTGAAGAACTATAAATCGATGATTGCAGCCGATGCGAGGGACCTCCTTTCTTTCTGTGCTGAACTGGAAGACGGGGAAATCTTTCGCAAACTGGGAATTCTGAATTTGTTGGAGGGCGACTTTTTTTCCTGGTATGCTGACAAGGGGCAATGGAATGAGGAATTAGCAGGAGCACTTCAAAATATTTTAGAAATACTCGGCCGCTATGAAAGCGTTTCAAGGATTTTTTCGGAGAAGTACGCGGTTGACCTTTTTAGACAACTCTATGAGGCAACAGTACCGCAGGTGATAAGGGCTAGTTTCGGCGAATTTTATACTCCTTTCTGGCTCGCGCAACATGTCCTTGAAACCTCCGAGCCGCAGCCAAAGTGGCGTGCATTAGATCCCTGCTGTGGTTCAGGCACCTTTGTAATTGCTGCAATCTCTCTACTCAGGAAACAACTGAAGCATCTGCCAACGAATGAGAGACTTCTGCAAATAGTTGGCCGTGTGGTTGCCTTCGACCTTAATCCACTGGCCGTATTGACAACAAGGATACACTATTTCATTCATATATCTGATTTATTGTCGCGTGAAGTATCGAACTTAGTTATTCCTGTTTTTCTTGGTGATTCTTCCTATTTACCATCAGAAGTTGATATTGATGGCGTAAGATGCCTGACGTACGAGCTTCGCACTCTTAAAGATCCCATATTTACTGAATTCCCCAAAAGCCTCGTCGTAGATACCCCAAAGTTCGTTCAACTGATGTATCAGTATGAAAAACTTGTCAAGGATAAGAAAGTGGCCTCGGCTGTTGGTTTACTTGTTAATGCCTTAAACGATTCTGAGCGCACGCCTGTTATTGTCGAAAAAATAAAGATACTTACAGAAAGACTCGTGGAGTTAGGAAAAAAGAAGTGGAATGGAATATGGGCCAGAATCCTCACAAATTTCTTGACAACTGTTTGTCTGGGTAAGTTTTCAAATATCATTGGGAACCCACCATGGATAGACTGGAAGAATTTACCAGCAGGTTATCGAGAAAAAATAAAATCTCTTTGCATTGACAGGGGCTTATTTTCGGGTGCTGGACGCACAGGAGGCATTAATCTAAACATATGCGCTCTGATTACACATGTCGCAGCAACAAACTGGTTAAGCGACGATGGCAGATTGGCATTTCTTATGCCGAAGGAATTGGCCAATCAGGCTTCATACGAGGGATGGCGAAAGGTGGTAGGAGGTGACGGTAAGGATATTCTCGCTTTTTTTGATTGGTCGAAAGCAGGCCATCCTTTTGATCCGGTGAAAGAGGATTTTATGACATTCGTTATTGGCAAGCGACCACAAGGAGAAAAACAGCATTCACGGTCTCTAAAAACCGTACCGCTAATTCAATATATTAAGAAAAGAGGATATAAGTCTACGGCTCACGCTTGGGCAGATATTGATGAGGCGATGGTATATCTTGAGAAGCGTGTCATGATTGCAGGGCAAGTAATTCCCAATAGTTCTATTTATACGTTTGCAAGACATGTGTCCCATCTCAGGAAATTCAAAAAGATTGCTGGGGAATGCTCATACATAGGAAGGGAAGGGATAGAATTTTATCCTCAAGAACTTCTGATTTTTAAATATGTGACGGAGGGTAAAGGTGCGGCTAATCACAATGTTTTTCTCAAAAATATCCAAGTAACGAAGTCCAAATACAGAATATTCGAACAGAAGACTTTGCTCGAAACTAAGTTCTTATACCCTCTCGTCAAAAGTACTGCCATCGACTGTTTTTCCCACACATGGGAAGGACACATCGTCCCTTTCCCGTATACGAGTAATAATCCTCGTAGTCCTTTGGAGAAGGATGAGCTTAGAAAAGACGCCCCTTTGCTGCTTGATTATTATGAGAGACATGAAGATATCATTAAGCAACAAACTCATTTTAGCGACAAGATTCGCGGGAATAACGCTGGGGAATTTTATGGCTTAGCTCGAACTGGCCCCTATAGCTTTCGGGCTGTTTATGTCGCTTTTCGTGATAATACCAAGTGGTGCTCGGCAGTGATCACAGCCCAGACTATGCCGTGGCTTGAGAGAAAAAGATTTGTTTTCCAGAATCATGCAGTTTCGATATGTGAAAGAATTGACGGAAGTGGATATATAGATATCAAAGAGGCACACTACATATGTGCGATACTCAATGCGCCTATAGTCTCGGAGTTTATTTACGCATCTTCTGATGCTAGGTCATTCAAAATACGGCCACCAATTTATATTCCTAAATTTAACAGGGGCAATAAAAAGCATATTAAATTGGCAGAGCTATCGTATAGACTTCATCAATCGAGAGACAATCTTGAAAGTGCCTTGAAAGAAATTGAGACTATTTATCTTAGTCTTTGCTAGCAGAACAGTTGGTTAGGGTAAAAACGCAGCCACATCATCCGTTTGCAGAGGGCGAGCCTTAAAGGTGCAAAAGCCAAAAGTGTAGAAGAGATTGCGATTGTGGAAGATTTTAAAAATATTGATAAAATGACTATAAGAAACTGTAAAAAGCAGGGTTGTAAAGATGAGCATGGTAACTGCCCAATACCAAGTTCAGACAGCTTGCCTGTCCAATGTGTAGGCCCGTGGGTTGAAGATAAATACTTCTTCTTAGAGAAATACCTAAATGCTTCGCGTGAAGCAAGAAGAATGTTTGCCGACAAAAACAACGCTGTATTTATAGATTTATTCGCAGGTCCCGGGAAGTGCATTATCAAGAATGAGAATAGAGAAATCGATAGCGGCGGAATTCGGGCGTTTAAAAGAGACGAAGCACCCTTTAATGAGTATTTTTACTTTGACATTAGTAGTATCAATACGAGGGCATTAGAAAAAAGAATAAACTCAAAATTAAACTGTAGCGTCAGATGTGGAGACTCAAATAGTTTAATTAATGAACTGGTGGAGACGTTATCCCAAAAGCCATATAGATATCATTTTGCCTTCGTAGACCCATTTGGCCCTGACGGTTTAAAATTTGAAACCTTCAGAAAACTGGCAAAATTAAATAAAATGGATATTTTGCTGCATTTTCCTATCGGGTCTATAAAAAGAAATTTAGGAGCATGGTTAAGAAGTAAAAGCACTATACTTGATGACTTCTTAGGGACAGACAAATGGCGGAAAAGAATTGAAGGCTTATCAACTGATAAAATTTTTAAGGTTTTAATTGATGTCTTTACAGAACAACTTAAATCTATTGGTTATCCTGAAGAAGGATTGAGGATGGCTTCTTCGGACAGAGATATTTATACGGGATTACCAACTGTGCCTGTAAAAAATACTAAAGACGTTGAGTTGTATGTTCTGATACTTGCGTCAAAACATCCGCTCGCACAAAAAATATGGAATAGCGTTATTAAAATAGACAGGAAAGGGCAGAAGGGTTTGTTTTAAATGCAGACCATTACAAGAAAATCTCTTCTCTATAAAAGCGAAGTTGAATACGCAGACTTTTGTATTAATCATGTCGAGGGCTGCTCTCACGGGTGCAAATATCCCTGCTATGCATATATGATGAAAAGAAGATGTGGCATTATTAAAACCTATGAAGAATGGTGCAAGCCTAAGATAGTTTCAAATGCCTTAGAGCTTTTGGACAAAGAAATACCGAAATACAAAAACAAAATAAAATATGTTCATCTATGTTTTTCCACAGACCCGTTTATGCATGAGCAGGAACAGGTATGTGATTTGAGTTTAAAGATTATCGATAAGCTCAACACAAATAATATCCGTTGCACTGTTTTAACGAAAGGCATTTTCCCAAGCGAACTCGGCAACAGAAATGGTTATAGCAATGAGAATGAATACGGTATTACATTGGTTTCTTTAAGTGAAAAATTCAGAAAAAATTTCGAGCCGAATTCCGCTAAGTTTAAAGACAGAATTGACGCTCTTAAGTATCTCCACAAGAAAGGATTCAAGACATGGGTTAGTATGGAGCCATATCCTACCCCGAATTTAATCAAGCAGGATTTGATGGAAATATTAGGAGCTATATCTTTTGTAGATAAAATTGTCTTTGGTAGGCTGAATTATAACGTTAAGTCTTCTGAATTCAAATACAATAAGGAATTTTATAATAGTCTTGCTCTAACAGTTATTAAGTTTTGCAGGAAAAACAAAATGGATTGCCATATTAAACAAGGAACACAGGTATAAAAAAGAAACAGCCCCATCATCCCTCATTCAGAGGGCGGGAGATTGCGATTATGGAGGGGAAAGGGTAAAATAAAAATCATGTTAAAAATAGGAGACAATCTATGAGAACAAAAGGAGCAACAGCAGAAGTTTTTCTGACGGCTTTTAAGACATTAGACCGAAAAGAGCAGGATATTTTTTTATCGGCGATATTAAAAGACAAACAGCTTCGTGAAGACCTGATAGATATCTCAATAGCTGAGAGCAGAGCAAAAGACAAAAGCAGGTCATTTCGGGATTTTTTAAAAGCACATAGCAATTAATGGATAAATATGTAATTGAGATAATCTCAAGAGCAGAGAAGGAATTTCTGAAACTGCCTGACTCAGTAAGACAAAAGATTCACAAACAGATACTCTCACTCGAGAACAATCCAAGACCTTTTGGGCATAAGAAACTAAAGGAAACCGAATATTATAGAATAAGAAGTGGCGATTACAGAGTTCTTTACAGCATTGATGATAATGTAAAAATTGTGAAAGTGCTGTCAATTGCTCACAGAAAAGATGTTTACAGGTGAAATAGATAAGCCATAAAAAAAGAATACGATTTTTCAAAAGCCGTACAAGGAAAATTTTATAGGCCAATTGAAAAACTTGAAATCCCTGTATATCTGGACAGAGAGGTTAAAGAGTTTTTCAGTAAGACAGCTTCAAAGAAAAAGATTGATCTTGATAAGGTTGTCAACACCATCTTACGCAAAGAGATGGAGATGCTGAAGGCCATTGGCGTTTGAACTTACAGCGTTTGACCAAATCCTTGCCGCCAAAAGGAAAGACCCCAACTCCAACACCTCTGCGCTGGAGAAACAGATTGACGAAATGGTCTACGGCCCTGCCTACCCTACCTACACCGGCAGGCAGGCGGCAGGCAGGCTCACCCCGGATGAGATTGCGATTGTGGAGGGGAAAGAATAGGGAAATATTTCTATGCATATTATTTCGTCAGCCGTTTCAATAGCTCAAAAAACCCCGGGAATGATATATTCACAGATGAAATGCCTTTTATGGTTGTTGTCCTGCTGGCGATCAATGCTGCTACTGAAAATGCCATTGCAATCCTGTGGTCGCCATAACTGTCAACAGATGCACCTTTAAGCTTTGTGTTGCCCTTTATGCTCAAGCCGTCCTTGTATTCTTCGACCTCTGCTCCCATCTTCCTGAGACCTTCGGCCATCGCCCTTATCCTGTCAGATTCTTTTACACGCAGTTCTCCTGCACCTCGTATCTCTGTTATCCCTTTAGCCTGCGTTGCCAGCACACAGATGATCGGGAATTCATCAATCAAAGACGGCATAATATCTTCATTTATTTTTACCGCTTTCAGTCCGCCTACACTCTTACAACAGATATCAGCAACCGGCTCGCCTGACATATTCCTGATATTTTCGAGGGCGATGTCACCGGACATATTTTTGATAACTTCAATCATGCCTGTTCGTGTAGGGTTTATGCAGACATCCTTTATCAGCACCTCAGAATTAGGGACAAGCAAAGAGGCTGCAATGAAAAATGCAGCAGATGAAAAATCGGCAGGAACAGTTATATCAAAGGGATTTAGTTCTTGAACCCTTGTCGCCTCAGGCGACTCGTCCGCACTCAGGCGGACTCGCCGAGGAGAGCCGAGGAGAGAACCCTTGAACCCTTGAACCCTTATTACCCGCCCTTCTATTTCTATATCTGCACCCATTGCCCTGAGCATTCTTTCTGTATGGTCGCGTGATCTTTGAGGTTCTGTAATTTCAGTCACTCCATCTGCATATAACCCTGCAAGGATCAAGCATGATTTTACCTGTGCTGATGCCACAGGCATAATATAGTTTATTGCCCTAAGCCTCTTGCCCATTACTGCCATTGGCAGATATTTGTTATTATCCCGCGCTGATATTTCAGCCCCCATCTCCTTGAGTGGAGAAATTACCCTTGCCATAGGCCTCTGTTTTAAGGAATCATCTCCTGTGAGTGCAGAAAAAAACGGATTGCCGGCAAGGATGCCGGACAGTAGCCTCACAGTCGTTCCTGAATTGCCGCAATCTATGACATCAAAAGGCTCTTTCAGCCCATATAAACCTTTTCCATAAATTACAAGTTCAGAGGTAACTTTTTGCCCTTTGCCCTTTGCTCTTTGCTCTATCTCGATTCCAAGCATTCTCATAGCATTCATTGTGCTTATGGGGTCTTCTGCCATAAGAAAATTCTTTAAGGTGCTCTTACCTTTTGCGAGAGATGCAAACATAATTGCTCTGTGAGACATGGATTTGTCAGGAGGGACAGTTATCTCGCCTTTTATTCTTTTAGCCTTTTGGAGCGCAATACTATCTGACATTCTCCCGTGATTCCTTGGCCTTTTTAAACTTCTTTTCAATAGCCTTAGTCTCTCCCCTCTGTAAATATCCTGCTAATTCGTCAAGATTCTCCTTGAATCTGTTTAAGAGCCAGAGTATGTTTTCCCTGTTTGTTATACAGATATCCCTCCACAGTTCAGGAGAGCTTGCTGCAATCCTTGTAGTGTCTTTAAAGCCCTGACCTGCAAACTTAAGATAAGCGCTATTAATATCAGTGATGGTATTTACAAGAGCATAAGCAATTATATGCGGCAGATGGCTTACAGCTGCATATACCCTGTCATGCTCTTCCGGGCTCATGATGGTTACTGATGCGCTGATCTTTCTCCATAATCCCGTAATCATTCTTAATGATATTTTGTCTGTTCTCTCTGTTGGAGTAAGGATACATCTTGCACCTGAGAAGAGGTTAGCTTTTGCTTTATCTATCCCTGCCTTTTCACTTCCTGCTATTGGATGCCCTCCGACAAATGAAACACCTTCAGGCATGAGCGCCTCCATCTCCCTGACAATCGTTCCCTTCACACTTCCAACATCTGTAACAATTGCTCCTTTTTTTAAGGAGCCTTTTATCTTCTTTGCTGTATTTATGAATGAGCCGACAGGTGAGGAAAACACAATGAGATCAGAATCTGCACATGCCTTAATCAGGTCGAGTTCTAATGAATCTATTATCTTTTTCTTCTTTGCCTTTCTAAGATTATCTTCTGTACGCCCATAGCCTGTAATATGACCGCAAAGTTTTTTCTTTTTGAGGGCAAGTGCAAGGGAAGCGCCAATCAGACCAACACCAAGAATAGTTACTTTATTGAAAAATATTCTGTTCTTTAACCCATAGTTCATTACTTATAACTCATCACTGTTTTTATATGTCTCTTCCCACAGCCCTTGCTATTGGCTTCAATTCAGACATCAGTTTTTTGAATGCCTCTGGCTTTAATGATTGCTCACCGTCTGACACCGCCTCTTCAGGATTTGTATGGACTTCTATCAAAAGTCCGTCAGCGCCTGCTGCAACTGCAGCCTTTGCCATTGGAGATACCAGTCCCCATTTACCTACACCATGGCTTGGATCAACAATTACAGGCAGATGTGTTTTTTGTTTGAGCACCGGCACTGCGCTGAGATCGAGGGTATTCCTTGTTTCAGTCTCAAAGGTCCGTATGCCCCTCTCGCAGAGTATTACCTGCTGGTTCCCCTTTGACATTATATACTCTGCTGCCATGAGCCATTCCTTTATCGTTGCTGAAAGTCCTCTCTTAAGAAGTACGGGCTTGTTGCACATCCCGACCTCAAGCAGCAGCCTGAAGTTTTGCATATTCCTGGCGCCTATCTGGATTATGTCTGAATATTTCAGCATTACATCCAAATCCCTCGGGTCCATAATCTCAGTTACTACAGGAAGGCCTGTTTTTCTGCTCGCCTCAGCGAGATAGCGAAGCCCTTCTTCGCCGAGTCCCTGAAAAGCATAAGGTGATGTCCTTGGTTTGAAAGCGCCGCCTCTGATAAATGATGCCCCTGAGCTTTTAACCTTAGTGGCAATATTCATCATCATAGTTTTGTTTTCAACTGCGCACGGTCCTGCAATAACCTGTATCTTTTTCCCTCCGATTATTTTGCCTTTAATCTTTATTACAGTATTCTGGGCTTTAAACTCTCTGCTTGCGAGTTTATAAGGTTTGAGGATCCTCATTACATCCTCAACCCCTCTTATCGCCCTTACCGCATTTTCTTCATCCTCAGTTATCTTAGAGGTATCACCAATCACGCCGATTAGTGTCCTTTCAGTTCCATGGGAGATGTGCGCTTTGAGCCCCCAGCCTTCGAGCTTTTTCACTATATGCTTAATATCTTTTTTAGAAGCATCGCGGGTTAAAACTATAATGTCCATTTATTCCTCCAAATGAATTTAAGCTTATGGCTGACAGCTGTCAGCTAATAGCTTTCTTTAGCGCCTCAATGAATCGCTTATTCTCATCAGGCAACCCTATTGTTACCCTTACAGCCTTTGGACCCATCGGCCTTATGATGATCCCAAGTCTGAGCAGCCTCTCATAGACTGACTTGGAATCCTCAACAGGAATATAGATAAAATTTGCCTCTGTAGGGACAAATGTAATGCTCATTGAATTTAATTCTTTGTAAAGATATTTCTTTCCTGCCTCGTTTGTCTCCTGAGATTTTTTTATATGATTTCTGTCTTTCAGTGCTGCAAGCGCTGCTTTCTGTGCAATAGTATTTGTATTAAAGGGTTCCCTGATTCTGTTCATCTCGTTCAGTATATTTTTCTTTGCTATGCCATAACCTATTCTCAGACCAGCAAGACCATAGATTTTGGAAAACGTCCTGAGAATGAGGATATTCCTTCTGCCCTTAAGATATTTCATGCTGTCTGCATAATCAGGATCTGTTACATATTCGTAGTATGCCTCGTCCACAACAACAAGGATATCGTCTGATATTTTCCCCATCATCCTGTCAAACTCATTTTTTTTATTAATTATGCCTGTTGGATTGTTAGGGTTTGCAATAAAGATTATCCTTGTTTTGGGAGTAATTGCATCTGCCATTGCGTCAAGATCATGCGCAAAGTTTTTTAAAGGTAGCTGGATAGCCTTGCCTCCAACTGCCTGTACAGCCATGAGGTAAACAACAAAGGAAGGAGTTGCCATAACTGCTTCGTCACCGTCTGTCATGAATGTCCTTACGGCAATATCCAGAAGTTCATTCGAACCGTTTCCGAGTATCAATTCATCCTCGCTGACTGAGAGCATCTCAGACAATACCTGTTTGAGATAGTAGCCTCCGCCGTCCGGATATCTGTTGATATCAGCAAAAGAACTGCTGACAGCTTTTATGGCTTCAGGCGACGGCCCTATAGGATTCTCATTGGATGCAAGCTTAATGGAATCCTTTATGCCGAGTTCGCGCTCGAGTTCCTCTATCGGTTTACCCGGGACATAAGGCTGGATGATGCGTACATATTCAAGCGGCTGTATCATTGTATTCTCCCCTGCGGATATGAGCCGAGGATTTTAAGGAATAGGCATCCCTCTCTCATGCTGTCAATGGCCTTCATAACCTTTTTATCCCCTACATGGCCTTCCATATCAACAAAAAAGATGTATTCCCACGCCTTTCTCTTGGAAGGCCTTGATTCTATCTTTGTGAGATTAATATTGGCCCTCTTAAATGGTGTGAGGATGTCATATAATGCGCCCGGCCTGTCTTTTACAGAAAACATAATGGACGTTTTGTCATTCCCTGTCTTTGGAGGGGACTCTTTTGATATTACCAGAAACCTTGTAATATTATGCCTGCTGTCTTCGATATTCCTTTCTATTATGTTGAGGTCATACATCCTTGCAGCAAGTTCGCTCGCGATAGCAGCAGCGCCTTTATCTTTTGCTGCCAATTCAGAAGCCTTTGCTGTACTGGTTGCGTCTACGACAGGTATCCCTGGCATATTAGATTCAAGCCATCCCCTGCACTGTGCCAGCGCCTGAGGATGGGAATATATCTTTTTTATCCTTGATTTATCGGTCTGTCTGGAAAGGAGATTATGTGATATCTCGAGTATTATCTCTGCATTAACCTTGAGGTCCGAGTCCATAAACATATCAAGCGTATAGCTCACGACGCCTTCGTTTGAGTTTTCTATGGGTACGACCCCGTATTCTGCCTTTCCTGTCTCAACATTGTCAAAAACAGCTTTTATACTGTCAACAGGCACAAAAGATGCTGATGAGCCGAAATGCCTTAAGGCAGCAAGATGTGTGAATGTAGCAAGTGGACCAAGACAGGATACCCTCAGTGGCTCCTCAAGAGCAAGAGAGGCAGATAATATCTCCCTGTAGATTGATTTTAAGGCATCATTAGGAAAAGGGCCATCATTGTTTGTAGCAAGACGTTCAAGTATTTTTTTCTCTCTCTCAGGCTTGTAGAATTTTACTTTTTTTCTACGCTTTATATTGCCGACTTCTAACACATATTGCGCGCGTTTATTGAGAATCTCAAGGATGTCGTCATCAATCTTGTCAATTTTTTTTCTGAAATTTTCCAGTTCGCCCATGGTTGATCTGTCCCTCGATTAAACTTTGATGATACTTTTTTTCTCTAATTTTTTCAAGCTCTGCATATCGTTGTCCGGGTATTGACTATGTTTCCGCCTTTCCTGTAGAGGTTGTTTTCTTAAGGGAAAAAGGCGTTGTAAGGGTTGTTGTCCTCGATGAGATGTACAGGATGAAAGTCTATTTCGAGGATGCAGGCAACTGGGCCTTTATGAAAAACATGAAGATGCCCGGAGATATTCATAGAGAGATAGTTGAAATGAGCACATCAAAACTGAAATAGCCTTAGCCTGACATTTTTTGAGGCGGGGATATCTATCCCCGCTGCTTTTTTGATTAGGTTTAATATTGCGCTGCAGTAAATGTCACCGGATGAAAGAACCAAAAACCTTCATATACTGATTTTTTTTGCAGGGGTGCAAAAAAGACCTGATAATTTGCAAAACTGCGAACCTTTTTTAAAGTAAAAATCTTTTAAAATCAACGAAATAGCATCTGGCATAGAAACTGCATTAATAAGGGTAAGAAGTTGAAAGGAGGGTAAAGAGATGAAAACGAAAAAGACAGCCAAGAAAGGATTATATGTAGGGGCAGGAGCAGGGCTTATCCTGTTTGCAATAATTGGATTACTACCGGGTTCTTTTATCGGAGGAGTTATTGGATTAAACATAGCAGGCAGCATATTTGGCACACCAGTGGGGACGTCATTGCTTCCAAGGATGATAGTAGGGGCATCGATGGTGTTTGGAATACTGACAGCAGGGGTAATATTCGTGGTGGGATCATCATTGCTTGGGTGGCTAATAGGATATGGGCTGGGAGCAATAAGGCAGGCTCATAAAGCGGCAGCAGTTGAAGCTGACAAGAAAAGGCTCAATATTGGGTACAGTATTTGGTTATCTCGTTGAGGCTGTGAAATCTCCTGTTGAGATGAAAGAACCTGCAGAAGCTACAGGTAAGACAAAGTAATAAAGTAAGAAGGAAAATAGAACCAGTTCAGAAGAGGGGATTTATCCCCTCTTCTGTTTTTGACAGCCACCCTGTAGTATCTTACTTATTTCTCTTTTAGTCTAAAGAATGTTATATTTCCCATTGTGAAAAACTCAGAGAAAAATAATATTATCTTTCATTACGGCTGGATAATCGTCTTCTCAGGAACTCTCTGCACATTAGCGTGTCTTGGTTTAGGCCGTTTTGCACTGGGCATGCTCCTTCCCTCTATGGCAATAACCCTTAATCTCTCCTACTCTCAAATGGGATTCATAAGCACATCGAATTTTTTTGGCTACCTTATCTCTGTCCTTGTAAGCGGACACTGGGCAATACATATTGGTCATAGGAGGCTAATCTTTATCGGCCTTCTTATTGTAGGAATTTCAATGGCCCTTATGAGTAAGGCGAGCAATTTTTTATATGTGTTAATTCTCTACATGATTACCGGCATTGGGAGCGGAACCACAAATGTACCTGTAATGGGGCTTGTTTCATCGTGGTTTTCCAGCCGGCAAAGAGGACGCGCTGCGGGCTTCATCGTAATAGGAAGCGGTTTTGCAATTATAATTTCAGGGAAGCTCATACCATACATAAACAAAACAATTGGCGCAGAAGGCTGGAGAATAAGTTGGCTGGTACTAAGCAGCATAGTTACAGCAATAGCATTTATGAGCCTAATGCTAATAAGGGACAAACCCGAGGAAAAGGGACTCAGGCCAGTAGGGATTGGCGAAACTCCGCCCCAGATAAATCAAAGCGAAGAAAGACCTCATATAAATGTCTATAAGAAAGGGGTGATCTATTACCTCGGCATAATCTATTTTCTGTTCGGATATACATATGTAATTTACGCCACCTTCATAGTAACAGCACTTGTAAAAGAAAGGGGCTTTTCCGAATCAATAGCAGGAAATTTCTGGGCATGGGTTGGTCTTTTGAGCCTTTTCTCAGGACCTGTATTCGGAACATTGTCTGATAAGTTCGGAAGAAAGGCAGGACTTATTATTGTATTTTCATTTTTCACACTCTCTTATCTCCTTGTTGCCACAGGTCTGCCTGGCTTATTCCTCTACTTATCAATATTCTTTTATGGCATTGTGGCATGGTCCATTCCTTCAATAATGGCAGCAGCAGTAGGTGATTATGTCGGGGCTAAAAGAGCCTCAAAGGCATTTGGGTTAGTTACATTCATTTTTGGATTAGGACAGATTACAGGACCTGCAGTTGCAGGGATTCTTGCTGAAAGAACAATGAGTTTTTCATCGAGCTTTTATATGGCAGCAGCAGGATCAGGGGTTGCGATAGTTCTTACTGCTTTTCTAAAGAAACCCAAAAGGTGACATCTCCATCGAGAAGGTTTTATAAATAGTATTTACATCTTTACTGCCTTTTTTCTCTCCACAATCGCAATCTCATCCGGTGTGTGAGCCTGCCTGCCGCCTGCCTGCCGGTAGGCAGGGTAGGCAGGGCCGTGTAGAGGGCATAGATCATTTCGTCGATCCGGCGTTCAAGAGCGGAGGTGTCGGCGCTGGGGTCTTTTTTTTTGCGGCAAGGATTTGTTTGAGGCACTTACGCAACCTGAAGTTTCTTCTCCATTGATTTGAGAACATTTTTAAACATGCGCGATGCTTTGAACAGTTCAACACCAATAAGGTTGCCGTTGCTATCAAGTTCCATATTTACGCCCGGAGATATCTCCACAACCTCAGCTTCTTTTCCCTCTTTTGCAAGGTAAAGGATATCCTCTTCTTCATCATAAAAAACCTTGAAATCATCCATTATATTTTCCTCCATCTCCCTGATTGAATGCGGTTTTCTTTTTGCCCTTCCTTCAATGGATGTATGGTTAATAACTTAACATCTGCATCTTCATGCTTATATGCTACCATTATATCCCTTTCTTTGTCATATAATACCGTCTGCATAACTGCAATTGTATGCCCAGTTTCGGTATCTGTAAATCTTTCTTCTGCATTCCTATAAATTTTCCCAGGTAAATCATATTCAACTTTTCTTAAAGCAATCCTTGTCTCAATGTGCTTCGAATATTTTATCTGCATAGTTACCTCTTTCCCTCCACAATCGCAATTTTCTTGCCTATCTTCTTTTCTCGCACTTCTGCGCTATTGCACTTCTGCACTTTATTGAATCTCCCTGCTCGGCGAGATAGGCAAGGGAGTTGTGCGTGGTATCATTACGATTTTTCTTTAGTTCTCTTTCGACCCAGCCTAAAATTTTAGGAGCGCTCATTATTCTTTTCCCCTTATATCAAACCTTTTTCTCCAGACCTCCATGAGAGGTTGCCAGTCCATACTATCCGCTTTTGAAAGGGCATCAAGATATTCTTTTTTCCCTTTTTCATCCTTTTCATCAGGGACAAGCTGCACAGGCGGAAGGTCAAACCTGTAGAGCAAAGCAAAAAGAAGCATTCTTGTAACCCTGCCGTTGAAATCAAGAAAAGGATGTATGCTCAACAGGTGGCCTTCTGCAAAAGCAAGGGCTTCAAGAAGCGTATCATTAACTTGTGACTTTATCCCGAGAGAAGACAGCCGGAATTCAACATCGTCGCAGTACTGCCATATTAAAACAGGCACTTCATAATATGGCGGGGGATTATACGTACCGACTGTCACATCCCTATCCCTATAACGTCCCGCCCGTGTCGGGAAAAGCTCTTCAAAGGCATCCTTATGGAGTTTGCAGGTTATCTTTATTTCATCAGAAGGCTGTTCAAGGAGTGAAGCCATGACGCGCTCGACCCCTTTTGCAAGATGGGGCGCAAGTTCAGAATAGGATTTAATGCCAAGGCTTGATTCTATGTAACGTGTGTAACGTCTGGTCGAACCGTATTCTTCAGACTCTTCAGATATTCTTTCAACATCCTCAGGCTTACGTGCTCGCCCTCGAACGCCATAGACGCGCTTACTTGCGCCGGTATGCTTTCCAGATACTGTTTTCTTTTTTCCTCCGGCGAAAGCATCGCCCACTGCTCGATTGTGCTTTTCTGAGATTTTTTTATCTCTGCCTTTGTCATCTTTTTCTTCCTTATTTTTATTTTGACATTTATTAGGTTTCATTGCAATAGCCCTGATTTAAATCTCCCCTCCACAATCTCAACCTCCCGCCCTCTGCGCGAGGGATGATGAGCCTATCATTTTTTGTTCTTCCTAAACCAGTCGCTGACCCTTTTATTTATCCCTCAAAACGGTTATTTTGTGAATATCGTCTTATATTTTTTGAGGCTTTTTCGACAAACCCTTCAACTTCTATCTTAAAAAGCCTGCCAATTGCTTTAACCGCAAAGAGCATAGACTCTATTGCGGCTATATATAGTGTATCGAGCCCCTCTGTTTCTGATTCGTTTTTTAAGACTTCAAGGTCGTTATCTGCATCAATGTGTAAATGTTCTTCCAGTGACCGCATTGAGGGATGAATGGTGTTGCTTAAATGAGAGTAAATAGTATCATACCAATCAATTAGTTTCGCTTTTCTTGCCGTATCTTCCACTCTAATTTTTTTAATGCCATTCTTTTCAATATTCTGTTTTACTGTAGCAGCAAGCCTCCTTGCATCCTCTAAATCTTTATCTTCTTCCCCATTATGCTCCTTGTATCGAATTAACTTATTAAGCGCCTTAAGCCTTTCTATCTCATCCGCTGAAATAAGCTCTTTCGAGTATCCTTCATTTTCAGAGATCGCAACAAGAGGAAATAAGGATTCCAACATACAGCGAAGCAGCATCTTCACCTGCTGTAACATTCCTCTCTCTGACACCAAAATCAAGGCCTGATATGTGGAAATTGTCCTTGCATACAATATGGCTGTCACCAGCTCATCTGGATTTTCCTTATGAATGTTGAGCTTATACTGAAGCTGTTGAGCATATTCGTTTATGCGTAGCACTTCGTTATACAAATCTGAAAACTTCTCCAGTATATGGTTTTTGTAGCCAGCCAAGTCTTCGCTGAGAAATCCGCTTACTTCAAATGGCCCCATGCTATTTCTTTCCCTCCACAATCTCAATCTCCTACGCTCTGCCCAATGGATAATGTGCCTGTCCCTTTTGTGATTCCATTTGTTTAGTTATATGTCTAATCAAAAAAAGTTAATAACCTCCAGACAGTGAAGTTCAGGAAGGTATATCCCGCATGACAATGTTCCTTTAGTTATTGAAGTAGGAAGCGACCTCGATTAAACTATTTCATCCAAAAACTTATTTAAAGGAGGTCGCTTCTATGAGTAAAAGATACCGTAAGATGGCAAAAAAGGCAAATGGAAAGATAAGGGAAATATCGGACGGGCAGGTCATA
>JACQXE010000022.1 GCA_016208915.1 Nitrospirota bacterium
AGAATCTCCAAAAGGGGCAATCGCCATCTCAGAAGAATTGTCTATCTCATGACTATCGGCGTTATCAGATGCAATGCCTTCTTTAAGAGCTATTTCCTTAAAAGAAAACAGGACGGACAGCCTTTTAGAAAGGCTGTCATGGCTACTGCTCATAAGTTGATTAGAACTATTTTTGCTATGCTTTCTCATAAATCTCATTTCCGTGTTAAGGAGAATTCTTTATAGTTGACTCCTTTTAGGCAATAAAAATTTAATTGTAAGGAGTCCTGCAAGAAAACCTCCCACGTGTGCAAACCATGCTACTCCTCCCTGTGCAATGAGGCCCTTGCTGAGAATCCCGTTAATAAACTGTATAATAGCCCAAAATCCGATAACTATCAAGGCTGGAATCCTGATAACCCGTATAAAAAAACCGAAGAATACAAGCGTGTGAATCCTTGCATGCGGGAACAGCACGATATATGCCCCAAGCACTCCGGAAACAGCGCCGCTTGCCCCTATCATAGGCACCTTTGACAGTGGGTCTGTAATTGCATGAGAATAAGCAGCTATAACACCGCACGCGAGATAAAACAGAAGAAACCGGATGTGCCCAAGTCTGTCTTCAATATTGTTACCGAATACCCAGAGATAGAGCATGTTGCCGCCAATATGCAACAAACCGCCATGAAGGAACATTGACGAAAAGACAGTAAAGGCAGGATGCAATGGCTGAGTATTCTTGAAAGATATAAGATTAGAAGGGATTGCGCCATAACTATATACAATGTAAGATTCGCCTGCAGGATACATTATTTCCCAAATATATACGATAACGTTTATAGCAATCAGCATTATCGTAATAAGAGGAAATGTGCGAGTCGGGTTTTCATCCTTAAAAGGGAACATTTAAATCCACCTTATTTTCAATCAATAATCATAGTTGTCCAAAGTAAGGTTTATGAAAAGGCTGAACGCCTCATAAATACAATGAATCGACAGGATATTAAGATGTGCAACCTCGTTTTGATAAGAAGCTTTAAAGGGAACAATATGACAGATGTTTTTATGAATAATCGAATGTGGATTAATTTTATCCGCCTCAGGCGGATTCGCCGAGGTGAACAAGGTGTCGTCATTGTATTTCTTCATCATTCAGCCTTTTTTTAGTTATTTTGGACAGTAAAAGTCAATAATAGTAACTCAATTAATTCGTCATGGTCAAATCATTTGATAGAAACGGCTGAAAAGAGATTCTTTAAAGCCGTATCTGTTTGAGTTAGAATAATGATATAGTCAAATTCACACCATTTTGGGTTAAAATAAATAAGTGACAAATGAAAACCTTTAATGAATTAAAAACAGGCGAGGGGATTGAGGTAAAAGAAAGGCAGGAGATAAAAACTCCTCCGCTTTACAGGGTATTTCTCCTCAACGACGATTATACAACGATGGATTTTGTCGTCCATGTCCTAGAGAAAATATTTCATAAAACACCTGTAGAGGCCACACAGATAATGCTCCATGTCCATAAAAACGGCAAGGGACTTGCAGGTGTTTATACTTGTGAGATTGCAGAGACCAAAATCGAAACAGTTCATGAGGTCTCCCATCAGAATAGTTTTCCGCTGAAATGCAGTATGGAGAAAGAATGATCAATAAAGAACTGGAATTAACAATCGCGGCTACTCTGCGCCATGCAGAGACGCAGCGTCATGAATATCTTACAGTGGAGCATCTCCTGTATGCCATCCTACACGATGAATGGGGAATTGAGATTATTGCTCACTGTGGAGGAAATGTAGCGCAATTAAAAACATTGCTCGATGAATATTTCAAGAAGGAAATTCCAAAGCTGCCGAAGGATGCTGCTGGTTATCCTGAGCCAACAGTTGCCTTCCGCAGGGTAATCCAGACAGCAATAAACCATGTGCAGTCTGCAGAAAAACCCGTGGCTGATGCAGGCGATATTCTTGCAGCCATCTTTTTCGAGGAAGACTCTCATTCAGTGCGCTTCCTTGAATCAGAGGGCATAACACGCATCGATGTCCTGAATTACGTCTCTCATGGAATCTCAAATATGAGCGAACCCTTCGATGAAGTCCATGGCTGGACAGAGACAACCCCTGAGAAGCAGCAGCCACAAAAAGGAGATGCATTAAAGCTGTTCACAGTTGATTTGATTCAGAAGGCTGCTGATGGCGGCATTGACCCATTGGTGAGTCGGGAACAGGAACTGAAGCGGACAATCCAGGTCCTCTGCAGGCGGAAGAAGAACAATGTTGTCTTTGTAGGTGAACCAGGTGTTGGAAAAACTGCAATCGTTGAAGGCCTTGCGCTCAAAATCTATAAGGCAGAGGTGCCCGATGTCCTGAAGAATTCGCGAATTTTTTCATTGGATATGGGAGGCATGCTTGCCGGCACTAAGTACAGAGGAGATTTTGAGGCACGCCTGAAGGCTACAATAAAAAATCTTGAGTTAATCCCAAATGCAATCCTCTTTATCGATGAGATACATACTGTTGTCGGTGCAGGCGCAACGAGCGCCGGCTCTATGGATGCATCGAATATCCTGAAACCAATTTTAAATGCCGGCAAGATTCGGTGTATCGGCGCAAGCACCTATGAAGAATACAAAAATTATTTTGAGAAAGACAGGGCTCTCTCGCGCCGTTTCCAGAAGATAGAGATCTATGAGCCTGATGTGAGAGAGACCATTCATATCCTGAAAGGCCTAAAGTCTTACTATGAAGAATTCCATGGAGTGAGATATACTGATTCGGCATTGAAAGCAGCAGCAGAACTCTCTTCCAAGTATATCAATGATAAATATCTCCCTGATAAGGCTATTGATGTGATTGATGAGGCAGGGGCATTGTTAAAGCTCTCTCCTGAGTATGAACGCAAAAAAACAGTTGGGCAGTTGGAAGTCGAATATGTTGTAGCAAAGATAGCAAAGATTCCTGAACGCACCATCTCGGTATCTGATACAGAGAAACTGAAAAAACTTGAAGACGAATTGAAGAAGAAAGTCTTTGGACAGGATGATGCAATTCATTCTCTCGTAAATTCGATTAAACGCTCGCGTGCAGGACTCGGCTCGCCTGACAGGCCAATCGGTTCATTCCTCTTTACCGGTCCAACAGGTGTTGGGAAGACCGAGGTCTCAAAGCAGATGGCATCTGTGCTCGGCGTCCAGTTCATCCGATTTGATATGAGCGAATACATGGAAAAGCATACAGTCTCCCGTCTTATAGGAGCGCCTCCTGGCTATGTAGGCTTTGATCAGGGAGGTCTGCTCACAGATGCTATCAGTAAACATCCTTATAGCGTCCTCCTCCTCGATGAGATAGAAAAGGCGCATTCTGACATATTCAGCATTCTCTTGCAGGTGATGGATTATGCGACTTTGACTGACAACAACGGGAAGAAGGCTGATTTCAGAAATGTGATACTCATCATGACATCGAATGCAGGGACGAGTGAGATGGGCAGGAACGTACTGGGCTTTGGCGACAGGACAAAGGATACACAGTCAAAAGGAAAGGATGTCATTCAAAAACTGTTCAGCCCTGAATTCAGAAATCGGCTTGATGCTACTATCACATTCAATCCGCTCACGACAGAGATCATGAAAAAGGTTGTGGATAAATTCATAGCAGAACTCCAGCAGCAGCTTCGCCAGAAGAAAGTTGTCATCACGCTGTCAGAGAGTGCAAGGGACTGGCTTGCAGAGCAGGGATTTGATCCGCAGTATGGCGCAAGGCCTTTAGGAAGGCTGATTCAGACAGAGATTAAAGATCTTCTATCAGAAGAGGTTCTCTTTGGAAGGCTTTCTAAGGGAGGAAATGTGACGATTGATTTGGAGAAGGATAAGCTGAGTTTTCGTTACACGCAATCTCTTAATCTTAAATCGAAATAAGGATACGGCATAGTATTTGAGCGGATTTATTAAATGCCTGTTTTTCGATTAACAAATAAACTCATCTTCCCCCCTCCTGAACTTGCTGAAGACGATGGGCTTTTCGCAGCAGGCGGAGACCTGAGTGAAAAACGCATCCTCCTCGCTTATTCCATGGGTATCTTTCCATGGTATTCTGATAATTCTCCAATACTCTGGTGGTCTCCTGATCCCCGCCTCATCCTCATCCCTGAAGAACTAAAGATCTCAAGAAGCCTAAAGCAGACGATCAAAAAAGGAATATTCAGGGTAACAATGGACGCTGCATTTGATTCAGTTATCAAAAACTGCGCTGTGATACGGAGAAAAGGAGAGAGAGGCACATGGATTACTGATGAGATGATTGGGGCATATACGAAACTTCACAGAGCAGGGCTTGCTCACTCAGTAGAAAGCTGGGTTGAGGGGAAGCTTGTTGGCGGACTTTATGGAGTTTCGCTCGGCTCTGCATTCTTTGGCGAATCAATGTTTGCTAAGAAGAGTGATGCCTCAAAAGTCGCATTCGTAACACTTGTCCAGCAACTTATAAAATGGAGATTCACCATAGTTGACTGTCAAATCACGACAGGACATCTCATAAATCTTGGTGCAAAAGAAGTTTCAAGGAGCAAATTCATAAAAATGCTAAATACTGCTCTCAGAGCAACCACAAAAAAAGACAAATGGGATATAGATCAATAAATTTATTCTAAAACGATGGGAGGATATAGTATTTGAGCAAAAATACTATATCCTCCCATTAATATAAATAAACACAGTTAGGACACGTTCACTTTTTCCTTCTCTGGTTCTACAACCCTTATAAAAATAAATCTGCTATCTTTAAAGTCAGCCTCAACAACATCACCTTCTTTAAATGTTTTATCGAGAAGACTTAATGCAAGCGGGTTAAGTATCTCCTTCTGTACAGCCCTCTTCAGCGGTCGCGCGCCGTAAATAGGATCAAACCCTATTTCTGCCAGGTGCTCTTTTGCGGAATCAGTAAGAGTTATATCTATATTCTTATCCCTTATGTACTTTTTCATACGGTTGACCTGTATATCCACAATCTGCTTGAGGAGTTGCATTGAAAGGGGATTAAAGATGATAATTTCATCCACCCTGTTAAGAAACTCAGGCCTGAAGAATGCTTTAAGGTCATCCATTACCTTTGCCTTGAGTTCTTTGTTATTCTCTCCTTCACTTGCGCCCCAATATGCACTGGGTCTCTTAGCCCTCTCCGTCAGAAGCTCCTGTATATGAATGCTTCCTATGTTAGATGTCATTATCAAAACCGTATTCCTGAAGTCCACTGTTCTTCCATGACCGTCTGTAAGCCTTCCGTCATCAAGGACTTGCAATAAGACGTTAAACACCTCCGGATGCGCCTTTTCAACCTCATCAAACAAAATAACCGCATACGGCCTCCGCCTTATTGCCTCTGTAAGTTGTCCCCCTTCATCATAGCCTACATAACCAGGAGGCGCTCCTATCAGTCTTGATAAGGTGTGCCTTTCCTGATATTCAGACATATCTATTCTTACCATTGCATTTTCGTCGTCAAAGAGAAATTCTGCCAAAGCCCTTGCAAGCTCTGTTTTACCTACGCCTGTAGGACCGAGAAAAATGAAAGAGCCTATGGGTCTGTTCGGATCCTGAATCCCTGCACGAGCCCTTCTCACTGCATTAGAGACAGCCTCTATCGCCTCATCCTGCCCAATGACTCTGAGCCTCAGTCTATCCTCCATCTTCAAAAGCTTCTGAATTTCGCCCTCGAGCATCCTCGAAACAGGGATGCCTGTCCACTTTGCTATGACTTCCGCAATATCCTCCTCATCAACCTCTTCCTTAAGCATCTTGCTATTTTCCTGCACCTTAATAAGCTTTTTGTTCTCAGCATCGAGAGACCTCTGCAGTTCAAGAAGTTTTCCGTATCTCAACTCTGAAGCCTTTGTAAGGTCGCTTTCGCGTTCTGCACGTTCTGATTCTGTCTTTGTCTTTTCGATATTCTCTTTAATCCCCCTTATTTCTCCGATAACCTCTTTTTCACTTAGCCACTGTGCCCTCAGTTCATCCCTCCTCGATTGAAGTTCTGCCATCTCTTTTTTAATCTTCTCGAGTTTTTCCCTTGAGTCTTTCGAGTCCTCTTTCATAACAGCCTGTTTTTCTATCTCGTGCTGCCTTAGCTTTCTCTCAATCTCATCAAGTTCAACAGGCATACTGTCTATTTCCATCTTGAGTTTTGAAGCTGATTCGTCTATGAGGTCTATTGCCTTGTCAGGCAGAAATCTGTCAGCTATGTACCTGTGGGAAAGCACTGCAGCAGACACAAGCGCTGAATCTTTTATCTTTACGCCGTGATGGACTTCATATTTTTCCTTGAGGCCGCGGAGTATCGATATGGTATCCTCTACAGTCGGCTCCTTTATGTATACAGGCTGAAACCTCCTTTCAAGCGCAGGGTCTTTCTCTATATGCTTTCTGTATTCATCAAGCGTTGTGGCTCCAACACATCTCAGTTCACCCCTTGCAAGAGCAGGCTTAAGCATATTAGATGCATCAATCGCGCCTTCTGCAGCGCCGGCGCCGACAACTGTATGAAGCTCATCAATAAAAAGTATGATCTTGCCTTCTGCCTGTTCTATCTCTTTAAGAACTGCCTTAAGTCTCTCTTCAAATTCCCCTCTGAATTTAGAGCCGGCAACTATTGCGCCCATGTCAAGGGCTACGACACGCTTGTCTTTCAATGTCTCAGGCACATCTCCTGCGATTATTCTTTGTGCAAGACCCTCGGCAATTGCAGTCTTTCCAACACCAGGCTCTCCTATCAAAACAGGATTATTTTTTGTTCTTCGCGACAACACCTGAATAATGCGTCTTATCTCATCGTCCCTTCCTATTACTGGGTCAAGTTTGCCTTTCCTTGCCAGTTCTGTAAGGTCACGGCTATATCTTGCAATTGCCTGATATTTATCCTCTGGATTCGGGTCAGTTACGCGCTGAGCGCCCCTTATCTCACGCATTGCAGACATTACTTTATCAGAGGTAATTCCATATTGCTTAAAAAGCTCGGCGCCTGCGCCTCCCGATGATATAAGCGACAGCAGCAGATGTTCAACGCTCACATACTCATCTGTCAGATGTTCCGCTTCTTTGAATGCTCTTTCAAATACATCTTTGAGCCTCTGTGATATATATAATTGACCTACCGGGGTTGCACCCAAAATCTTCGGGAATTTTTCTATTTCAGAATCTAAGTCTTTCTGCAAAAGTTTTGCATCAACCCCAAGCCTTCTGATTATCTGGGTTACGATACCTTCGGCGTCATCAAGCAGTGTCCATAAAAGATGTTCTGGCTGAAGTTCCTGATTACCCTTCCTTTCAGCAAACCTCTGCGCCTCCTGAATGGCCTCCTGACTTTTCATGGTTAATTTATCCATTCTCATAATTATTCCTCCTCAGCAAAAAGCCTTTTTATTCTTCTTTCAAAATCATGTCTCATGTGTTCGTCCAGAGTATTCATCATCTCTTCAAGCTCATTGTGAAGCGCTTCAAGCCTGTGCCTCATTCGCAAAATAATATCAACGCCTGCCTTGTTTACGCCAAGTTCCCTCGTCAGGTTTAGGATGAGGTGGAGTCTCTCAACATCATCCTCTGAATACAACCTTAAACGCTTCATCCTTCTTGGTGTTATGAATCCTTCTCTCTCATACATGCGCAGCGTCTGGGGATGCACTCCGAGCATTTCTGACACCACGCTTATCATATATAAAGGTTGTTTTTTGTCCCTCTTAACCATTAATGCCTCCCCAAATTCTTCCTCGGGCTTTCTTTATAAAGGGCTTCTATCTCTTTTATCGCATCCTTTGCCTTGTTATTTATGTCTTTTGGAACAGCTATCTTGATTATGATGTACTGATTGCCCCTTGAGCCTGTCTTTGGCGAAGGGAATCCTTTGCCCGAGAGTTTAAATTTTTGTCCGCCCTGAGTCCCAGAAGGAATCGTCATAACAGCTACGCCGTCTATTGTAGGAACCTCGATTTTTGTCCCAAGTGCCGCCTCGCCAAAAGTAATAGGCACATCTGCATAAAGGTCACCCTCCTTTCGCGTGAATAAGGCATGTCGTCTGACAGTAACTTCTATCCTCAGGTCTCCTGGCGGTCCTCCTGCTTCCCCTGCTCCTCCCATGCCTTTTAGCTTCACAATGGAGCCTGTATCAGCACCTGCCGGTATCTTTGCCTTTATCGTATCTGTCTTTAGAGAAACTCCTCTTCCATTACACGCCTTGCATACATTTGTAATCTTTTTACCGCTTCCCCTGCATGCATTGCATGCCTGTGACATCCTGAAAAACCCCTTTGAAGCCTGGAGCTTTCCGCTGCCTTTGCACTTCTCGCAGGTCTGATACGATGCAGCGCCTGTTCCATTGCATGTCCTGCATTGGATTTCTCTTGTCAGTGTAATAGGCCGGGTAACGCCTGTGAATGCCTCTTCGAGAGTAAGTTCGAGGCCCATGAGCATATCAGCGCCCTGTATTGGATAATGCTCATGCCGTCTGCCTCCACCGAGAAAATCCGAGAACATATCACTGAAACCGCCAAAATCATATGTCTCCGCAAAATCCGGTCTTACACCCTCATGCCATGCTCCTCCTGCTTCGAAAGGAGATTTGCCGAATTGGTCATATTCTGCCCTCTTCTTTTCATCGCCGAGAACGCTATATGCCTCGTTCATCTCCTTAAACCGTTGCTCTGCGGTCTTATCGCCAGGGTTCAGGTCAGGGTGATATTTTCTTGCCAGCTTCCTGTATGCCTTCTTTATCTCTTCCTGAGAGGCATTCTTATTTACTCCAAGTATTTCATAATAGTCCTTCACTGTGGCTGCCATATAAGCCTCCTATAATTCATAGTATAGCAATTGAGTAAGTCCATGTCAAGCAGTTTAACTTGATTGCTATAATAACTCAACAAGGATTCAATACCAGGCTGATATCCAAATATGGAGGAAGGGAAAGGCTAAGCAGCGTCTCAAATGGAATATTTATCTAATTACGCCGCCGCCTATTACAACATCACGGTCATAAAAAACAGCTGACTGGCCAGGTGCAGGCGCCCATTGGGGCATATCAAAGATTACCTTAACTGTATCTGAACCCTTTGCTTTATATATTGTTGCAGGGGCGTCATTCATCATCGAGCGGACTCTGACAGTGGCCCTGAAGGTTAAATGGTTAAATGGTTGAATGGTGAGATTGGGAAGCCAGTTAATATCCCTTACCTCAAACTCTTTCACTTCAGCTGCCTCCTGAGGCCCAACATGTACTATGTTTTTCAATGCATCAATCTTAACAACATACATCGGCTTCTGAGATGAAATTCCAAGCCCTTTTCTTTGTCCGACTGTATAGTGATAAATGCCATTATGCTCTCCCAAGACATTCCCATCCATATCCACTATATGACCTTTAGCATTAACAAGCGGATTAAGCTTATTTATAAACTTGAAATAATTTCTGTCTTCAATAAAACATATCTCCTGACTCTCAGGCCTTTGCGCTGAAGGGAGTTTTAGTTTATTTGCAAGCCTTCTTACATCCTCTTTTTTATATTCTCCGAGTGGAAGAAGTAGTTTATTGAGCTCCTCTTTTCTTAAAACATAGAGAAAATAAGACTGATCTTTCTTTGGGTCAATGCCTTTTAGCAGCAATGAGTGATAAGCGGATAGGGAAAGGTTTCTATCACTTATTTTTGAACTCGAAACTCGAAACTCGAAACTCGAAACTATTCGAGCATAGTGTCCTGTTGCAATAAAATCAGCTCCCCTTTTTTCAGCCTCTTTAAGAAGAAAAGGAAATTTTATATATCTGTTGCATAATATGCATGGATTTGGTGTAAGACCTTTTGTATACGCATCAACAAAGGGTTCTATGACCTTTTCAATAAAAGCATCACGTACATCAATCACACTGTGGGGTGTTCCTATACGGGAAGCTGTTTCTGATGCCTCTTCTATTGCCTGCATGGAGCAGCATGTTGCAAAATCAGTCCTCTGCCTTGACTCCCACAGGATAAAGCTGATGCCTTCTACTTCATAACCTTGCTCTCTTAACAAAAAAGCTGTTATCGAAGAATCAACACCTCCGCTCATCCCGACAATTACTTTTGGCATAGTCTATTTTAAAACAAATCCAAGATTTGTTAGTTATGATAATTTTTCACAATTGTCCAAAATAACTGAAAAAAGGCTGAATGATGAAGAAATACAATGACGACACCTTAAAAAATTAATCTACATCTGAACGTTAATTAAAACCTCAGTCATCTTGTTCCCTTTAAAGCTGCGTGTCAAAACGAGGTTGCACATCTTAATGTCCTGTCGATTCATTGTATTTATAAAGCGTTCAGCCTTTTTTAATAAATTTTATTTTGGACAGGAAGTATTCCGAATAAATAAAGAGGCAAAACACCTCGGAGGCCGAACGGCCGACCTGCCTGCCGGCAGGGAATGAGCGAGAATACTATGTCCTGTCTGTATTATTGAAATGAAATTATGAATATTCAGGATAACGGTATTCGATTTGCTTACGACTTTATAGCCCTTTTGATGGAATTAATATCAATGCTCTTATGAATCTTAACTTCCCCTATTTTTGAAGGAAGTATAAAAGTTAAATCTCCTCCTACTGTTTTTTTATCAAGCTCCATTGAGGACATGAGGAAATCTGCATCCAGTTTTTTGGGCATCTCTGACGGAAGACCGTAAGAATTTAAAATAGTCTTTATTTTAGACACATCTCTGCTGCTTACAAATCCAAGCAGTTCTGAAAGCCTTGCCTCAAGATACATCCCCATTGCAATTGCCTCACCATGGAGGAACTTTTTGTATTTTGTAACTGTTTCTATCGCATGACCGATTGTATGGCCATAATTGAGGATTGTCCTTAACCCTGCCTCCCTCTCATCTTTGGAGACAACCGCTGCCTTAATTCCGCATGAACGCTTTATGATATGAACCAATGCTTTCTTATCAAGACTGAGTATCTTTTTCCTGTTATCCCTCAGAAAATCAAACAGGCGATTGTCCCAGATTACTCCATATTTGATTACTTCAGCAAGCCCGACAAACAGTTCTCTTTTTGGCAAAGTCTTTAATGTATCTATGTCTATCCACACAAGTCTTGGCTGATAAAATGTGCCTATCATATTCTTTCCTAACTTATGATTTACACCTGTCTTCCCGCCAACTGAACTGTCAACCTGTGCAAGCAATGTTGTTGGAATCTGGATATAATCAATGCCCCTCATATATGTTGATGCAACAAAACCTGTTATATCTCCTATGACACCGCCTCCGAGCGCAATAATTGCAGACTTTCTGTCAAGCCTGTAACTTAGGATCTCGCCATATATCTTTTGGACAATACGTATGTCTTTATATTTTTCACCATCCGGTATAATCACAGGGACAACATCAAAGCCTGATAACTTTATGGAGTTCAGAACTTTTTTACCGTAGAGCTTAAATACAGTCGGGTTGCTTATAACAGCAATTTTGGGACTGAAACCAAATGTTCTTAGCTTAGCGCCTATCCCATGAAGAATATTTTTTCCAATGTAGATATCATAGCTTCTTTCTCTAAGTCTGACTCTAATTTTTTCCATTCAGCCCATCATCCTTATCAAAATATTTTACCTAAAAATACCCTGCTTTGTCATGCTGGCTTGTCCAGCATCCTTCTTCAAGAGGGATTCCGAACAAGTCGGAATGACAGAAAAAGAAGCGGGAATGACAATTTCATTCCCCTTTGTGCCTACTTATCGGTATGTGTGCTTCATTTGCTGACTTTCTGAATAATTTCTTCCGCAATCTCAAGAGGTGTCTTATGCTCTGTGTCTATCATTATATCCGCCTTTTCATAATAAGGGTTTCTGAATTTAAGCAGTTCCTTAATTTTTTTCAACGGATCATCAACCTTAAGCAATGGTCTGTCATTGCTGCTGCCTGTTCTTTTGAAGATCGTTTCAGGAGAGGCCGTAAGACAGATAATAGCTCCATTCTCCCGCAATGCATCCATGTTCTCCTGTCTTAAAACAGCGCCTCCTCCTGTTGAGATAATAACATTTTTGTTTTTGGAAAACTTCTTTATAGTATCTGTTTCCATGTCTCTGAAAATGAGTTCGCCAGACTGCTTGAATATCTCTGTTATAGGCATCTTCTGTGATTTTTCTATCTCTGTGTCTATATCAATTGCAGTCCAGCCTAAAATCCTCGAAAGTTCCCTGCTCACCTCAGTCTTTCCTGTTCCCATAAAACCTGTTAGCACAATATTTTTCATAGCGTATTTTTTACATTATATCTAAGATTATGTCAATTAAATTTATAAGAATAATGCGGATATTGCAGGGTCAGTTTCCGTCATTCCCGCTTGTCCGCAATCTTTCTGGAAGAGAAAGATTGCGGACAAGCGGGAATGACAACGCGACGAGGTTCTTACTTCTAAACTTTTTGGGGAAATCAGAATTTTGAAATATACCTGATATAGGAATTATAATTTCTCTTAATCTCTGCCATGCTGTCTCCGCCGAACTTTTCAACAAATGCGTCTGCAATAATAAGCGCTGCCATTGCCTCTCCTACAACACCTGCTGCCGGCACTGCACAGACATCAGAACGCTCGTAAGCTGCCTTGAATGGCTTTTTAGTTATTATATCAACCGAAGTTAGAGGTTTTCTTAAGGTTGGGATAGGTTTCATCGCTGCTCTTATGATGATTGGCATTCCATTGGTCATTCCGCCTTCTATTCCGCCGGCATTATTTGTCTTTCTATAAAACTTTGAACTTTTGCAGAATATCTCATCCATCACATCAGAGCCGTATCTGCGGCCCATCTCAAAACCCAAGCCGATCTCAACACCTTTAATTGCCTGTATGGACATAATTGCCTGAGCGAGCATGCCATCAAGCCGTTTGTCCCACTGTATGTGGCTTCCAATCCCTGGGGGGAGACCTGTCACAAAAATTTCAAAGATGCCACCAAGGGAATTCCCTTCTTTAATTGCGTTATCAATCAGTAAAATCATTCTCTGGGATGCAGTTTTATCAGGACATCTGAGAGGCGACTTCTCTGCTCGTTCAAAAATTTTCAGAAGTTCTTTTTCTAAACTTGAAACTTGTCTCCTCGGCGACTCGTCTGAGGCGAGAAATTTGTCTCCTCGGCGACTCGCCTGAGGCGAGGAATTTGAAATTTGTATTTTGCCTATCTGAACAACATAACTTCCAATCTTTACATTAAACTCTGATAAAAATTCCCTTGCAATAGCTCCTAGTGCCACACGCATTGCTGTCTCTCTCGCACTCGAACGCTCAAGTATATCTCTTATGTCATGAGTATCATACTTTATTGCACCAGGGAGATCAGCGTGACCTGGACGCGGTCTTGTTACTGTTTTTAACTCCGAGCTCCTATCCTCGGCCTCAGGGCTCATAGTTTCTTTCCAATTTATCCAGTCCTTGTTTTCGATTAAAATTGCTATAGGAGAACCTAATGTTTTGCCGAATCTTATGCCTGATAGAATCTCTGCACGGTCAGATTCTATCTTCATCCTTCCTCCACGACCATATCCGAGTTGTCTTCGCCTTAAGTCATTGTTTATTTCAGAAACAGAAATAGAAAGCCCTGATGGGACTCCTTCAAGGATTCCTGTCAGGGCCTTGCCATGCGACTCCCCTGATGTAATAAATCTTACAGCCATACAGGAAGTTTTTATGGCTTTGTTACAATTGTAGGAGTTATAAAAACAAGAAGCTCTTTTACACTAGGGCCTACTTGTGACTTTGTCTTAAACAGCCAGCCTAAAATAGGTATCTTGCCTAACAATGGCACTCCCTCTTCGCTTTCCACTGTGCTTGTTGTATAGATACCACCTATAACCAGTGTCTCGCCATTTTTAACAAGTGCCTGGGTAGTCAGACTCTTTCTCTCAATAGCATAGCCCTGTGGTGTCAGTATTCCAAGAGAATCGTTTGCTGCTTGTATCTTTAGCTGTACATAACCTTCAGGTGTAATCTTGGGTGTAACTGTAAGATTCAGGGTTGCGTTAACAAACTCTGTCTTGGTCCCCTCAGCGCTGGTAGTCTGAACAGGCACGCTTGTTCCTTGTTGGATTGTAGCTGACTCATTGTCCATCGTTAGTATCTTTGGATTAGCTAATTTTTTGGACTTGCCTACTGATTCAAGCGCTGACAGAGAAAGATTTACCTTAACACTATCTACACCGCCTATGCTTAGCCCCAATACCCCGCCAGGGTTTGTAACAGAAGAGCCTGTACTTACAGTAGGCGTATTTATCGAGAAACCGCCGCTCACATCCTGTCCCACATTCCTAATTCCTGTACCAACAAAACTTCCACCCCACTTTATCCCCAGTGACTCGCTGTAATCACTGCTCACCTCGACTATCTTTGCCTCTATAAGAACCTGAGGCTTTGCAACATCCATTATCTTTACAAGTTCTTTCATCCTATCTATACTTTTCTGCGTATCTTTGATAATAAGCGTATTCATCCTATTGTCTATTGTTATACTGCCTCTTGAGCTAAGGAGCTTGCCTTTATCAATAGCCGAACTTACTTCGCTTGCAGTTGCATAATTAATCCTTATTATCTCCTGTGTAATATCTTCCGCCTTTTCTTCTATGTCTTTCGCTTTTGTCCTCTCCTCAGCCATCTTGGTAAAAAGGCTTACCGGCGCAATCCATATAATATTGCCTTCCGCTGATTTCCCGAGACTGAAGGTCTGCAATATTATGTCAAGAGCCTGATCCCACGGTACATTCATAAGTTTCATCGTAATCTTGCCTCTTACAGACGGATCAATCACAAAATTGTAACCACTTATATCAGCCAACAACCTGAATATCGGACCTATATCTGCGTCCTGAAAATCGAGGGAAATCTTCTGTCCCTTATATTTACCCTCTGCCAGCTTTTCAGGTTCTACAACTGCAGCCTTTGTCTCAACAGGCGCCTTTGCACTTGCAACAAGCCTCTCTTTCTCAGGGATACGGAATGAGACAATCACAGAATCCTCTATTGCTGCAACGTCGAAATTTGTTCCTTCTTTCATGTCAAAGACAAGTCTTGTTTTATCCTTGTGCTTACCCGACCTAATGCCTGTAAGGGGTGAGGGAGTCTTTTGCGGAAGCGCTGCGGACATCACAACATTTGGCATATCCAACACTGCACGGTTATCGAGTCTGAATACATCGGGGCTTAGGGACCCGTTACCTTTTATTATTACCTTAAGCAGATTCTGTTCTTTAGAAATATTAACCTGGACGATTGCTGTTGCAGGAGGAAATTCTTTGGGTGTAACAGCCTTATCTCTACTCTCTGAAACTGCCTTTTCTTCTTTGGCTTCTGCAGCAGGCTTTACAACAACCTCTGGCTCAGCCTTTGCGACATCTTCTTGTTTCACCACCTCATTTGCATGTTGTTCTGCTTTTTCTGAAGACGCTGTATTGTCTTCTGTTTTTTTCTCAGGCTGTGTGGCAACGGTAGCAGTTTCTTCAGCTTGTTGAGGAGCCATAGCGGATTTTACTTCAGTCTCGTCTTTCGCTTTTATCACAAGAAATGTGTCTTTTCCACTAGTCTTATAAAAAGGTTCAATAATCGAGGGTGCAGCAAGCAGGACCTCAAGCTTTGCTGACAGGGGATTATCTGTCTGGCTTATTACAACCTCTGTTATGCCACCCTTGTTGGATGTCAGCTTGTTGGAAGGAATGCCAAGACGCACATCAGGAAGGTCAACAATAATTTTATATGGATCAGCAGATTTATATATAGTATAAGTAAATGGCTTGTCTGCCATAACATTGAGCTGATTCTCTACGATATCAATTGCTATCAGAGTCGGATTTGACGCGCTGCCTATGCCTTTCGATCCTCCTCCTGCAGTTGCGCATCCGGTCAAACATATTAAAATTGCTAGTATAAATATTGAATATTTTTTCATTCTTCCTCCTCCTCGCGGAGTTTTAAAATTGTTTCTTTAGGTTTTATCTCTCCTCTATAATCCTTGATCAATTCTTTTATGACGACGCTGTTATTGTTTATCTTCTGTATCTTGCCCTGGTGCAAGCCTATAGTCATCCCCTCGTTTATAGTATAAGCCTTTCCATCCGGCAAAACTATTGAAGCATGATAGCCTTTATTGTTCCATACTATGCCCAAAACCTTTATTGCGCTTACATCATAACTCTCAAGAGGAGTCTGTCCTTTTTTTTGGGTCTCCTGCGCCTTAACAATAAGTGAGACAAAAGGATCTCTCTTACCCGTCTTGTCGTATAAAAAAACCTCTTCTTCTACTTTCGGTCCCTTTGTCTCGGCGCCCTGCGGCATACCCGCCAGCGCAGGCTTTGCCGGCGCAGGCTTTGCCACAGGCGCATTTTCCTTGCATCCGGCTAAGGAAATTATGGCCATAAAAACAGTAATGGAAAGAAAGGCTGTCGTCTTCATTTGCCTCCCTCTTTTACTGCTGAAAAAGTAGAAGCCTTAAAGTTGATACTCAGAACTGCTTCATCTTTCTGAACCTTTGGATTAGTCATTTTTATATCTGAAAGATTAACTATCCTGTTCAGCTTCGTAAGATTACTGAAAAAGTATCCAAGATTATGGTATGTGCTAGTGAGAGTTACTGCAAATGGTATCTCTGCCACTATGCCGCTCGGATGTGCCTTCTTCGGCTCTGGCTTCCACGTAAGTATATCCACATCCGATTTTGCAGCCACCTCAGATATCTGTTTGAGCAGGCTTGAAACCTCTTTTTCCTCAGGCAATTGCTCCTGAAGCTCAGCAAGCCTTTTTTTGAGCTTTTCATTCTCAATCTTTAATATGTCCAGCTTGGCCGCCATTGCTTCGCTTTTGGCTATTTCACTTTCCTGGGCCGATATCTCTGTCTTAAGATTCTTAATCTCCTTTGTTTTGGGCATAACCACAAGCGTAGCGACAAGCGCTGCAATAATAACAGGAGGCGCCACTGCGATGGCAATTCTGCCAGCCTTAGGAATCTTTTTAAAGTCAATCTTTATATTCAGCGCCATACTATTTATGCCTTAACCTTACATGTCAGCGTAAACTGATACGTTATAATTTTACCTGTCCCTGTTTTCTGCGTACCTTGCAGATAAACATCTGTAAACAACTGAGATTTCTTTAAGTTATTAACATAATTGACAACATCATCATTGGTAAATCCCACACCTGCAATATCTATGCTTTCGCCAGCTACAGACATGGAAATTAGCCATACGCCATTAGGCACAGTACTGCTTATTTCATTAAGTATCTTTACTGGAAGGCTCTGGTTTCTCCGTAGCTGTTCTATGATATTTTTTCTTTGCTCAAGAGTTTTTTTCTGAGATTCATAGTTTTCAACCTCTTTTATCCTGTTCTTCAGCTCTGCAATCCTTGCCTCATTATTCTTCTTCTGCTTGTTAAGAGATGAAAGCTGGGTGTTAAGGTAGAAAAATAAATAGCCTGATATGATCACGATAAAGAGTGTAACCAATACCATATATATCATAAACTGCGGTACGGCCTTGGGCTTTTTCTTGCGTTTTAACGGTAAAAGATTTACCCTTATCATCTGTCACCAGGCTTCCTGAGGGCCAGCCCTACGGAAATTGCAGCAATAGGTCCAACCTCATGGATATATGAAATATCAAACTTTTTAGGGACTGAGATATTCTTGAACGGTTCTATAATCTTTGCCTCTACCGCTATCTTCTCTGCAATAATTCTCGGAAAATCCTTTATAAGCGCGCCTCCTCCGCTCAGCACCACCTCATGTATATCTTCATGCATTGCAGTACTTTTATAATAATCCAGTGAACGCGCTATCTCGCTGATTAGGTCCTCAGATGCAGAACTTATCACTGAATATGCCTCTTCGGGCTCGACGCCTTCGACTGATTCACCCCTTTTAAGCCTCTCCGCGTTTTCGTATGTCACACCGAATGCCTTTTGAAGGGCGTCTGTGTGCAGATTGCTGCCTAAAGAGCTATCTCTCGTAAAAACAGAAATCCCGCCCCTTAAAATATTCATATTTATTGTGCTTGCCCCAATATTAACAAGGGCCACATTCCTGTTTGGCTCTATCTCGTAATTGACTTCATACGTATTTTCAAGGGCAAATGCATCAACGTCAACTATCGCAGGATTAAGCCCTGCTTCTTTTACAACAGCAACATATTCGTTTATTATGTCTTTTTTGACTGCAACAAGAATAACATCCATTTGTCCTGGCTCTTCTCTAGGTCCAAGTATCTGAAAATCAAGATTTACATCTTCGATATCAAAAGGCACATACTGCTCGGCCTCAAATTTTATTGACTCAGCGAGGTCTTCTTCTGACATTTCAGGAAGTGATATGCGCTTGATGATAACAGAGGCATGCCCTGATATACCTATTACAGTATTCTTTGTCTTTAGACGGGATTTCTTTATGAGCTCTTTCAGCGCCTCAATTAATCTGAGGGAATCTATTATTGCACCGTCAACTATGATTTCAGGTGCAAGTGGAAGCATATCAAAAAGTTCCAGTTCATAGCCCTTTTTCGTCTCTCTCAGCTGAACAAGCTTAAAGTAGCTGGAACCTATGTCTATGCCTACAGAGCTGCTTTCACTAAAAAGCATAGATAATAAATAACAGAAAATACATAACTTGTCAAGATATTTTTATATGAATTTTCCAGATATATCAAAAACTTCTCCCAAATTTTTAATATATTAGTTTAAGGATTGCTTGCCCTTCTATATGTGCAGCCGCCGCTCAACCTTTATATAAGCCTTGGTTGCCCTGCCTATTGCAAATAGCTTTCCTTCCGGGCTTTTGAGTCTGAGGTGTGAATTTTCAGGAAACAGCGACGGATCACCACAAGAGATGCTCATTCCATTCATTGCCCTGAAAAAATCATACTCCGGAAGAAAAATATCTTTGAAGTGACTAAGAGCAGCATCGATAGTAAAAATTGCCTCGTGTTTATCAGGCAACTGCCTAATCTCTGCTGAATCCTCAATTCTGAAATTTCCGGTCTTCGTCCTCTTAAGCGCTACCATGTATGCGCCTACCCCGAGTGCCATGCCTATATCATCGCATAGGGACCTTATGTATGTGCCCTTGGAGCAAGATACTCTAATCTTTAAAAACGGAGGGTTAAAATTCAACATCTCAAGTTCATATATAGTAACATCCTTTTGCGCTCTTTCTACTTCTATCCCTCTGCGTGCAAGTTTATAGAGGGGTTTGCCCGAGACTTTTATTGCTGAATACATAGGAGGGGTCTGCTTTATAGCCCCCCTGAATTTTTCGAGCACAGCTTTTATCTCTTTTTCATTTAGTGAGATATCCTCTGTTTTATGTATTATCTTGCCCTCAGAATCGAGCGTATCTGTTCTCTCGCCAAGTTTCATAACAGCAATATATTCCTTATTTGTATCTGTCAGGAACCGGGCTATCTTCGTTGCCTCGTTCAGACAGACGAGCAGTAATCCGGTAGCCATTGGGTCGAGCGTGCCTGCATGCCCCGCCTTCCTCGCAGAGAAAATCCGCTTGACCTCTGTAACTGCCTCCTGCGATGTCATGCCCTCAGGCTTATTAAGATTTATGACTAAGTTTTTGTCTTCCATTTCTTGTAACACTTCTTGTAACACTCCATGCAGCAATGCGTTCTATTATAGAGATAAAAATACAAAATGTGCTAACATATTTTATGCCTATTTTCAGCTATGAAGCCGTTGACAACAGCGGCAAGAGAATCAGAGAATCGCTTGAGGCTCTGAATGAAGATGCAATTAAGAATGAGCTTCGCAGTAAAGGATTAATACCACTAAGCATCAGACCTGTTGAGGCAAAAAAACTACTCCTGTTTGAAAGAATAACGCATAAGGATATACTGATATTCACACAGGAACTTGGAAATCTCCTTGAATCAGGGCTGCCTGTTGACAGGGCATTATATGTTCTTTCTGAATCCTCGGAGAAAAAGGCATTCAGGGCAATGCTCAACGAGGTTTACATAGATATCCATCGGGGGCAGTCACTTTCACAGGCTCTTTCAAAGCGAAACGTATTCTCAAAGCTTTATGTAAACATGATAAAAGCAGGAGAGGCCGGAGGAATTCTTGAGTCAGTGATCAAAAGGCTTGCGTACTTTCTTGAGACTACGGCAAAATTTAAGGAAGAGATGGCATCAGCGCTTGTCTATCCTATTCTGCTTACAACAGTCGGCGGACTCGCGGTAGTGTTTCTGATGCTGTATGTCATACCGAAATTCGCAAAAATATTTGCTGATATGGGGCAGGCGCTGCCTCTGCCAACACTGCTGCTTCTTAACTTAAGCACTTTCCTTATCTCATACTGGTGGGCGCTTGCAGGAATTATTACAATCGGGACACTTGCTCTCAGAAGCTATGCAATAACATCTGAAGGAAAAATCTTCATTGACAATATAAAGCTTAAAACGCCGGTCATAAAAGGGCTTCACACGAAACTCGTGATAGCCCGTTTCTCAAGGACGCTCGGCACGCTTATTCAGAGCGGCGTCAACATCCTTGAGGCAATAGGTATATCGCGCGGAGTAGTCGGCAATGAGATTATATCCGAGCGCCTGCTTGCCATTGCAGAGGGCGTAAAAAAAGGAAGGGGCATAGCAAAGCCTTTAAAAGAAAGCGGTGTCTTTCCGCCTGTGGTTGTTCAGATGGTTATTGTTGGAGAAGAGACCGGCAAATTAGATGAAACTTTTCTGCTTATTGCAGAGAGATTTGAAACAGAAGGAAGAAGCCTTATAAAGAGAGTTATAAGTCTCTTTGAACCTACCCTTATACTGCTCATGGGAATGATTATAGGCTTCATAGTTATATCTATACTGCTTGCAATCTTCAGTATAAACGATATACCGATTTAAAAGGATGCTTATCAACTATCAAAAAATTTCTGGATTCTTTAAAAACGGAGGATTTATGGAAGATTGTAAAAAGAAAAAACACCTGAAAGAAAAAGGTCAGCGAGGCTTCACTCTAATAGAACTTCTCGTCGTCATAGTAATACTCGGTCTGCTTGCAGGAATTGTCCTTCCCAGATATCTTGCCCGTGAGAAAAAAGGCAGGCAGGCTGCTGCAAAAACACAGATCGAACTCTTAGGACAGGCTCTCGATCAGTTCAGACTCGATACCGGCAAGTACCCGACTACATCAGAAGGACTTAACGCTCTTATAACAAATCCTGGCGCTGACGCGTGGGACGGTCCTTATTTAAAAAAGGCTGTTCCAAATGATCCATGGGGAAAGCCTTATTTATATCAAGCTCCGGGTTCTCACAGTGACTTTGACCTTTCTTCATACGGCGCAGACGGCACACCCGGCGGAGAGGGAGAGAATAAAGATCTTGCAAGCTGGGAATAGAGGATTCACGCTTCTCGAATTAATAGTAGTTATATTTATTACAGGAATTGCTTTCTCTATAGTTTTCTTAGCTGTCAGTAGAGAATACGAAAAGGCAGTATTCAAAGATGCGTCAAAAAAGATATTTATCACGCTAAAACATGCAAGAGAGACCTCCTTAATGGAAAGAACTCCTGTTACATTTATGCTTGACAAAGAAAACAGGGCCTTCTGGTTGGAAAAAAACGGTTCTAAATATGGCAGGACACATCAGTTGCCTGAGAATATCAAAATAAGCGGAGAATCAATAATGTTTTTCCCGAAAGGAAACGCATCAGGCGGCGCTATAATAATAAATGATGAAAAGGGAAGGAAACATTCCATTGAGGTTGACCCCATACTTGGAACGCCAAAGATCAAAGGGATTTAGCCTCTTAGAAGTAATGGTTTCTATAAGCATATTGGGAATCGCTGTGGTTGCCCTTTTCCAGCTGTTTTCCATAAGCCTGCGTTCTGTAAAAAAATCTGAGGATTATACCAAGGCCATTGTTCATGCGCGTTCAGTAATGGACGAGGCTTATGCAACTTCTGACCTGTCCGAAGGCACAGAGTCATTCGATTTCGACGATGGTTTTAAGGGTGTAAGGACCGTTATCCTTAAATCAGAGGATGAAAAAACAAAATTATATGAGATTACAGTTGCTGTCTCATGGCCTCCGACAGGAACATTAGAACTGAGAGGGTCAAAAATATACTATGTGTCTGAAGAATAGAAAAGGGGTAACCCTCATTGAGGTAATCATAGCGCTTGCCCTTTCTGTAGTTATAATCACAATACTTATTGCTGCATTGAGGCTCGGATATCGTTCGCAGGAGAAGGGAGACTGGAGAGATGAGGTCTCACAAAAGGTGCGAATTATAAACTACAGAATAACATGGCTTCTAAGAGGTGCATATCCCTATATTGTGACTAAGCCTGAAGGAAAGGTTATCTATTTTTCAGGAGAATCAGACAGCGTAGGCTTGGTTACGTCAAGCGTTGATACATATTCTGAAAGGCCTGAAGACAAGGCAGGGCTTAAATGGATACAGATATTTTCTGACTCTGAAGGGCTGAAGGTGCGTGAGAAGTTTTATTTTCTCGAGGATGTATTTGATGACAGCGGAGGCGAGGTCTATCTTATAGATCCGTCTGTGAGCAAGATAGAATTTGAATACTTTGATGTAAATAAGGAAGAAAAAACTGAAGACTGGGTATCAGAATGGGTTCCTGAGGACAAAGAATATCTCCCGTCTGCTGTGAGAGTGAATATAGAATTTGTGCATGACAAGATAAAATTCAAGATGCCGGAGTTTATTGTAAGACTCTCTGCATCGTAGAGAAAAAAAAGGGAGGGCATTACGCCCTCCCTGCTATACCTGTAAAATCCAGAAATTGGAAACTATAAACTAAAAACTATTTTTCACCATTACTCAGTCCTTATCCTTAGTCTGCCATTTTGAAATACACAAAATCTGCCTTCTATCCTGTCTGCGTATTCCTCAAGTATCTTTCTAACCGCATTAACTTTTTGAGCACCGTTGGCATCTTCCAGTCTTAAAATCAAAACACCTGCATGAGTTTTTCCTGAATTATACACAAGCTCGCCAAAATCCTTATCCATTGTAATAACCATTCTTGATTCAGAAACAGCCAGCTTGAGTATTTTTGAGTCTCGCGCTTTCGGATCAATATCTCTGACAGTTTTTACATCATGCCCGCTTTTCCGAAGGTATTCTTCGGTTTTTTTACCAACACCGACATCAACGAGAAATTTCAAACTATCTTTTTGTTTCAAATACTAACCTGCGTTTACAGCAAAAACCTGTTCTTCGCTTATCCGTTCAGAGGCATAGAGCAAAACAGCCTGAATATCTTCTTTTTCAAGTTCTGGATAATCCTCTAAGAGTTCGTCAACAGTAACCCCGCCTGCAAGGGCTTTCAATATCTGCTCCACTGTTATTCTCAAACCTCTGATGGTTGGCTTGCCAACCATTACATCAGGATTAACCGTAATTCTATTTAATAAATCTTCAGTTTTCATCTCCGCCCTCCTCTCAGTTTCTTCAAAAATTATACCATAATGAGCCTGTCTAAAAACTACTAAAAACGCATGGGACAGTCATGCTGAATTTATTTCAGCATCTAATAAAAGCAATATATTATAAGACCCTGAAACAAGTTCAGGGTGACATTTATGGAGTTTTTAGATCGGCTCCAATAGCCTTATAGATAATTCATAAAATTATGGTTCCGCCGTGATCTTCAACTTGTCCTCTGTTGTGCAAAAGGAGAATTTAGTGGCTTGTACATCCGGTGATTCAGAAACTAAAAACTGGAAACTTAAAACTAAAAACTATATTTTCTTTCTTCTCAACAAATACCCTCCGGCCAATGCAAGGCTTATGAGAAAAAGGATAGTAAACCTTTCCGCGTCTTGACGCGGGGCATACACAATTTCGTTAATAAAAAAGGCAGGGGGGGGTTCCACCTGCCTTTTGAGAGGGGTTTCTATATCTAACAACTTATTATCTAACAGTAACTGTGACATTGGAAGAGAATTTGTAGAGTCCGCCAGTGATCTTCCCCCGTTTTTACGGACACTAAGTTAAGTTAGGCTGCCATAGCCTCCAGCTCAAATGATACCGGTGAACGGTATCCCAGGGCTGAATGCCTCCTCTGCCGATTATAGAACATTTCAATATATTCGAAAACACT
>JACQXE010000023.1 GCA_016208915.1 Nitrospirota bacterium
CGGTGCGCTGATAAAATGAAGTTAGATGATGAATTGACCACTGCCGCAGCTAATCTTTCTTACGCGCTTAGGGATTACTTACTATCAAAGATGGCATCAAAAATCAATGGGCTAATGAGTTCTTAACATGTTTGCGGAGCAGGACTTCCCGATTTTGTTGCACATGCTACAAAAGCAGGAACAGGACTTCCCGATATTGTTGCACGTGCTACAAAAGCAGGAACTAAGGTTCCCGGTTTTGCGTCACGTGTCACAAAAGTAGGAGCTGATATTAACAATCTTTCTTCGATAAGGTAATACATTATTACTTCTATACATAAAATGGAGAGGTGTTCATGGACAATGAGGATTACCTGAAAAATAAACAGGTTGTTTGGGAATTCGCAGTTTCACTATCAATAATGCCGGAAGTCTTGCAGGCAGAATTTCTTAAGATATTCATCAATAAACTGCCCGATGAGATGAAGGAGAGGCATTTTGACAGGTTTGCCAATTTTGTTTACCCGGAATTCCGCTGGAAGAAGACAGAGCGATGGATGGAAAAGCGGTTTATCAGCGATATGTCAAGGACCCCTCGTGAAGTGGCGAGCATGTTCTTGATGTACTCCAAAATCAACACAAAGATGGCTCCGAAGATAATCACCCTTGCACAGAAAACCAAAGACCGGCTCAGAAAAAGAATCGAGCTTGGGATAAATCTCAAAAAGAAGAAAAGCAAACCCACCATGATTCAGGAGGACTCAGAGTGAAAGATAACTTAGAATATCCCTGTACTGCTGAGGTCTTCATAAATGATCACATCCTGCTTTACCGGAAACAATTCGAAAATCATGAAGTCCTCGATCTCACAGTTGCACTTATAAAGCTCCTTGAAAATCACGGCGATTGTCCGTCAGTCGTAACAATACGAAACGACTTTGGAGCGGCATATTCACTGAGGGAAAGAAACAGGCTTATCAATATTTCTCTAAAAGAACATTCGTATGAAGTGGCAAGGAATATGAATGAAGCCATTGAAGAAAGCCATAGCAATTATTCCTGTGACTCGCTTATCCCGGGCGCAGTAATCGCAGGACTTGCCCATGATATAGGAAAGATTCCTGAACTGAGATCGTCGTCATCCTGCAATACATACGAGCATCATATATAATCAGCGCTCAAAGACTTTGGGATATGTTTGCCGGGAAAAACCCTTTTCTTGCAAAGAAAGTAGTAAGCGCCGTCGAAAACCATCATGCATGTTCAAAGGATGAATTGACGCTTATTTTGAAAGAGGCTGACAGACAGGCCCGCCGTGCGGAAATGCTGAAACTATTTCAAAGGGGCAATCCAATCCCCCTGGAAAACTGGTTTTGCATAGATGACTTCTATAAAAGAATAGAGCCTTACATAAATTTCAGCAAGGGGAGCACCAAATGGAAGGCCTTCACCTTCAGGGGAATTGTTTACTGCAGACCCCGGTTCATTCATGAAATTGTGAAAGCTTTCTGCGTTGATGCAAATAATCCCGACTTGGCATTTCTGGACAATTCCCTTTATGAGAATGTGCTATATAGAATTGTTAATCGACTCCGGGACTGTGGCTTCATCTCTGAACAACTTGAGACAGACAGATTCGCAGGAAGATACGTCATCAACACTCATTTCGGCATGAAGCACAAAGAAATCTTAACGCCGTTAAAGCCGATTGGCTTCTATAATATGAAAAAACTTGAGGCCAGAAAGATAGGGTTTCTTGAAATAATTAAGAGTGTCTGGCCGGGTTAAGCGGCGAGATATTGTCTCGTAAGAAGAAGGTTCTTTCATTGGAGCAAATATGGCCCATATTGTGGCCATAAATTTAGTCTGAAAGCATTTATGGCCTATTTTGTGGCCCGTCTTGTGGCCCTTCCCTTTGGAGTCAGATCGCGCCATGGTTTTTGAGGGTCATTACCAGAAGCATAGAAAGCTTAATCGTAAGAGCAGCAATTGATTAAAACTACCACAAGGAATGAAGATGAAATTTCCGGAGTTCTTCCGGACATAACATATAATTATATATATGTAGAAAGATAATTTTGATTTCAAAATCCGTACTGGTAGATAATTCTGGCAGGAGAATAATCCATGTAAATTCTAAAAGCCAGAGAAATCTATATAAGGACTAAGCTTCGGCTCGTCTATCTGATCTCCTTAGAATCTGACATCCTTGCGATAGACAATATAGAGCATTGACCTTGCCCTTTGCTGCTCCGACTTAGAGATTGGCCGGTCACTGCCCAGTTGCCTCCTTGCAAAAAATTGTTTCGCTTGGCAATAATATTCTCTCCTATCATAATGGGCTCAAGTTATTTTGAACAGGGAGGGGCGTCTGTGAAGGAAATAATTCCATAGGAAATTATGGAGAGAAATTTTTCTCTATTTCGGGGAAAGTCTGAAAGGAGCAAAAAGCATGGGAATGTTTGATACGATATATTTTGATAAACCTTATTATTGTCCAAAATGCAGAACAAGGATAGACTCTACGCAGACAAAGGCATTTGAGCAGACCCTGGCGAATTTTTATATGACGGATTGTGTCTCGCATGCAGAGGAAATCAGAGTTGTTAAAGAAGAATTATTTTGCAATAAGTGTTCGGAATTTACTGGCCAGTATGTCTATATCGCCGTATTTAGGGGTATTCTCGTTGGCGTGGCTGATTCGTTGATAGAAGCCCGGTATATGCTAAATGACATGAATTTGGAGAAACTGCTTCTATGGTATCACGACTTATATAAGAATTACGATAAGAAAGTTAGAGAAAATGAAAGTATACTCAGGTTCATGCGAAATGTGGTTGAGTGGTTTGAACAAGGCCGTCATGTCAAGAAAAAAGGCAAAAAGGCAGGAATAGACCATATCGTTTTCCTTTTTGATAGGGAATATCTGAAGAAAGCTAAAGATCCTCTTGATGCGATAAAAAGATTTTTGGCAGCAAGGCAAAAGGAGAAAAAAGAACGGGACGTGTTCGAATGATCACCTTGTGATTAAAGAATCTATCAGGAAAGAGTTAAAACCTTCCATCATTAAGGAAGCTGTTCATGCCTAAGAGGGACTGGTCGTTATTTCTTCAGGATATTCAGAGGTGGACCCCAATGGTTGGACAGTTTTGGGGCTGAATTAAGGTGGAAACCATCCGCTTTCATGCCGCCAGTTTTCCTGGAACTCCGGGTCTTGGCAGTTTCCAGTATGCCTCATACGGGGTCCTGTCGTCCAGTGAA